>CALMRC010000041.1 GCA_937873275.1 uncultured Spirochaetota bacterium | reverse complement strand
GTGGGCATGATGCGGACTTCCACCGGAAGCATGAGGGTGATGAAGATGCTCCAGAAGCAGAAGGCCCGGAGCTTGAAGTCGAAGAAGACGATGGCGTAGGCCGCCAGGAGGGACACGACGATCTTTCCGACCGCGATGCCCAGGGCCATGATGAAGGAGTTCTTCATCATGTTGAGGGCCGGGGAGCCCATGTTCGCGGAGCCCTCCAGGATGGCGCGGCGGTAGTTCTCGAAGAAATGGGGACCCGGGGTTATGGGCATGGGGGCCGAGAGGATCTCGGCGTTCGTCCGGGTGGAGGCCGTGAAGACGAGCCAGATGGGGAAGAGGATCACGGCCACGGCCAGGATCAGGAAGACGTGGGGCAGGACGCGGCGGAAGCGGGAGTGTTCGGTCATCGCGGTGCCCCCTTAGTAGTTGACGCGCCGCTCGATGAAGCGGAACTGCACGACGGTTAGGCCGATGACCATGAGCATGAGGATCACCGACTGGGCGGAGGAGGACCCGAGGTCGAGGTTCACGACCCCGTCCCTCCAGACTTTGTACACCAGGATGGCCGTGGACTTTCCCGGGCCTCCGGCGGTCACCTGGTGGACGATGGGGAAGGTCTCGAAGAAACCGTACACGAGGTTCATCACCAGGAGGTAGAAGCTGGTGGGCGAGAGGATCGGGAAGATGATCTTCCAGAACCGGCGGGCCGGGCCGGCCCCGTCGATGGCCGCGGCCTCGATGAAATCGGCGGGCACGCTCTGCAGGCCCGCCAGGAAGAAGACGAAATTGTAGGACATCTGGCGCCAGCTGGCCGCCAGGATGAGGAGGGTCAGGGCCTGCCCGGTGTTGAGCAGGTATTGCCACTCGTAGCCCAGCTTGTGCTTCAGGAACCAGGCCACGACCCCCACGTTGGGGTTGAACATGAAGAGCCACAGGACGCCGGCGATCAGGGTGGCCACGGCGTAGGGCCAGATCATCATGGTCTTGTAGAACGAGGCGGCCCGGATCTTCTTGTTCGCCTGGACCGCGAGGAAAAGGGAGAGGGACATGGCCAGGACGGTGACGCTCACCGCGAAGACCACGGACACCCAGAAGGACTGGGCGTAGGCGGAGGATTCGTCCGTGAACAGGACTCTGTAGTTCTCCAGGCCCACGAAGATGTACTGCCCCCCGAAGGGGTCCTGGAGGAAGAAGGACTGCCAGATGGCCTGCGCGGAAGGCCAGAAGAAGAAGATGAAGACGATGACCATCTGGGGGAGGACCAGCAGGTAGGGCAGGCCCTTGATCCGGAACTCGTATTGCTTAGCCATGTCGTATCCCGTTGTGGTGGGGATTGGGGGCCGCGGGAGCCGCGGCCCCGGGAGGGAGCCCGGCGCGCCGCGCCGGGCATCCCCCTGGAAATCCGGGCTTATTTCTTGTAGAGCCGTTCGAACTTGCGGAGTTCCGCGTTGCCGTCGTTGACCATCTTGTCCAGGCCGTCCTTGACGGAAATCTTGCCCGCCAGGATGTCCTCCCAGGTCTGGTCCTCGATCTCCCGGATGATGTTGAAGTTCCCGAAGCGGATGCCCCGGGAATTGCCCGTGGGGGCCTTGTTCAGCAGCTGCTTGATCGCGACCTCGGGGCCGGGGTTGGTGTCATAGAAGCCCTGCTTCTTGGTCAGCTCGTAGGCGGCCACGGTGATGGGCAGGTATCCGGTGGTCTGGTGCCAGTAGGCCTGGCTCTCGGGCTGGGAGAGGAAGGTGAAGAACTTGGCCACGCCCTTGTAGTCCTCCTTGGGCTTGCCGTTGAAGACCCAGAGGCTGGCCCCGCCGATGATGGTGTTCTGGGGGGCGTCCTTCACGTCGGAGTAGTAGGGAAGCCGGGCCACGCCGAAGTCGAACTTGCAGGTGTTCTTGAAGTTGCCGTACCCGCCGATGGACTCGAAGTGCATGCCCACGGTGCCGGAGGTGAAGAGGGGGTTGGCCTTGTTCTCCCGGCCGCCGTAGATGAAGGTCTTGTCCTTGGACAGGTCGTAGATGGTCTGCAGGTGCTTGAGGGTCAGGGGGGTGTTGAAGACGAGCTTGGTGTCCAGGCCGTCGAAGCCGTTGTTCTTGGTCCCGAAGGACTGGTTGTGCCAGGCGGAGAAGTTCTCCAGCTGGATCCAGGAGATCCAGTTGGTGGAGAAGCCGCCCTCCATGCCGGAGGCCTTGAGCTTCTTGGCGGTCTCGAAGAACTCGGGCCAGGTGACGGGGGGCTTCTCGGGGTCCAGGCCGGCCTTGCGGAAGGCGTCCTTGTTGTAGTACATCACCGCCGTGGAGGAGTTGAAGGGCAGGGAGAGCATCTCGCCCTTGGAGGTGGAGTAGTAGCCGGTGATGGTGGGGATGTAGGCCTTGGGATCGAACTTTTCCCCCGCGTCCTTCATGAGCTTGTACGCCGGATACACGGCCCCCCCGGCGTTCATCATGGTGGCGGTGCCGACCTCGTAGACCTGGATGATGTGGGGGGCCTGCTTGGCCCGGAAGGCCGCGATGCCCGCGTTCATGGTGTCGCTGTAGGAGCCCTTGTAGACCGGGACGACCTTGTAGGCGGTCTGGCTGTCGTTGAACCGCTTGGTCAACTCTTCCAGGGCCGCGGCGTTCTTCCCGGTCATGGCGTGCCACCAGTCGATCTGGATCTGCGCGAAGACCGTGGACGCGCAGAGAAGCAGGGCGAGCATCAGCAGGGAAAACCGTTTCATGCTAGAGCCTCCTGTTCGTAATACCCGCCTGTGAGCGGCGGGAGAGCACCTACCAGTGTACGTCCGGATCGTTAGCCGCGCAACAGATTTGTGTCAGGAAATGGACGGCCCCGGAAACCCGCCTAGCGGATCTTGACGAAGACGACCTTCCCCAGGCCCACGTAGGCGGCTCCGCCCTTGGGCAGGCTGAAGACGCTCGCCACACCGAAGCTTTGACGTTGGAACGCGGTAGCCGCGGCGCTGGCCATTCCCTTCCCGATGCTGCCCAGGGCCTTGCCCAAGGTGCCCGAGGGAGCGGAGGCGGCGGCCTGCTTGCCGTACCAGGCGGTGAAGTCCTGCTTGGTGGGGTTCGTGACGAACAGGAGGGCCAGGATGGCGGCGAGGAGGACGAGGGGCATGAGACTCTTCATGGAAGCTCCTTGACGGGCGGCTCGGCCCTTGCCGGAAAGATATCGCGGCCGGCCAAGCCGCGCAAGTCTCGTATCGACAAGCCCCGGGCGGGCGGGTATGCTTTCCTAATCATGGATCTTGATCTCGGCCCGGGCGCCCGGGTGCTCGTGGATTCCTCCGCCCTGGTGTACCTGGTGGAGGGGGTGCCCCGCCGGGGCCCCGCGGTGTCCGCCTTCCTGGACCGGGTGCGCTCCGGGGGAGGGCGGCCCTTCGCCTCCGTCCTGGCGATGACCGAACTCCTGGAGCGTCCCCTCTCCCGGGGTGACCGGGACCTGGCCGCGAGGTACCGGAGATTCCTGGCGGATTCCTCCCTCCTGGTCCTGGTTCCCGTGGACGCCGAGGTGGCCGAGACGGCGGCCCGCATCCTGGGGGAGGGAACCTTCGACCCCCGGTCCCGCCGGCTCCCGGGCCTACGCCCGGGGGATCCCGGGTCCTCCCGCTTCGGGGTCTCCTTCGCGGACGCCGTCCATTTGGCCACGGCCCGGGTCCACGGGGCGGAGGCGATCCTGACGAACGACGAAGCCTGGCGGGACGTGCCGGAGGCCCCCCCCGTCTACCTGGTGGACGAGGTGGCGGCGGAGCTGGAATGGTCCTGAGCCCGGACGCCCCCGGGGCCCTCCTGGCGGCGGAGCGAGCGGGCATCAACCTCTACTCGGAGCGGTCCCTCCACGACCAGGTGAAGCGGCTCCTGGCCGGCCCCGGGGACCGGATCGAGGCGGCCGTGGCGGGCCGGGTGGTGGACCTCCTCCGGTCGGACGGCACGGCGGTGGAGGTCCAGACCCGGCACTTGTACGCCCTCCTTCCGAAGGTCCGGGCCCTGGCCGGGGCGGGAATCCCCGTGCGGGTGGTTCATCCCATACCGGAGACCCTCCGGATCCGGAGACGGGACCCCGAGTCGGGCGACATCGTGTCCACCCGGAAAAGCCCGAAGCGCGGGGACGTCTGGTCCCTCTTCGACGAGATGGTGAAGGCCCCGGACCTGATCGCCCTGCCCGGCGTCTCCGTGGAGGTCCTCCTGGTGCGGGCCGTGGAGGTCCGGGTGCGGGACGGGACGGGATCCTGGCGACGGCGGGGGGACCGGACCGAGGATCGGTTCCTGGAGGAGGTGGTCGGCGCCGCCTCCTGGGAGACCCCGGAGGACTGGCTGGGCCTGATACCCCGGGATCTGCCGGCGCCCTGGAGCTCCGAGTCCCTGGGGGAGGCCCTGGGGATAGCGCCGGTCCGGGCCCGGAAGGTCCTGTACTCCCTGGCCCGGGCGGGGCTCCTGCGGGAGGAGGGTCGGGAGGGCCGGAGAAAGCTCTATGTACGGTGAACCGTTAACTGTGGACGGTGGACGGTAGGTCCGGGGCGAAGACGCCTCCGCTCGGGCTGAGCGCCGTTTCTGTTCACGGTTCACTGTCCACCGTTCACCGTATGGAACCCCTTCGAGGCGGCTTCCCGCGCCCGGTACTGGGCGTACCTCTCCGGATCGTACGGATAGTCCCAGCACCCCTGCCGGTGGAAGAGCCTCCCGCCGAAGCCGGTCTTGAACCGGTACAGCCCGTGCAGGGGATTCCCGGGGTCGGGACCCGGGGAGACCCCGAACAGGTCGTACTCCCGGCAGCCCGCGTCCCGGGCCCGCCGTATGGCCTCCATCTGGAGGGCGTAGGGCGCCATGAGGGAGCGTCCCTCCGAGGAGGAGGCCCCGTACAGGTAGGTGGCCCGCCTTCCGGCGATCGTCAGGATCATGCCCGCCAGGGGGAACCCGTCCCGCTCCGCCAGGAGCAGGAGGGGCCGGGCGGCCTCCTCGGACCTTCCCAGGGGCACCGAGAAGACGGACCGGAAATGCTCGATCCCGTGGAGGGCGATCCCGTTCCGCTCGGAGGTCTCCCGGTAGAGGCGGTACCAGTCGTCCAGGTCCCCGGGGGATCCCGTCCGGACCCGGACGCCCCGGCGCGCGGCCCGGCGGACGTTGTACCGGGTCTTGGGCTTCATGCGGGCCAGGATCTCGTCCTCCTCCGGCGCGAGGTCCAGGAGGACCGTGTCCGGGGGCAGGACGTCCGTGGGGGCCTTCCGCAGGTTTCCCCGTTCGGTACCCCAGTTCATCCGGAGCTCCCGGATCGGGTCGTCGGGATGCCCGGCCCAGGTTCCGTCCGGGCCGTACAGCTCCGGTTCCCGGGCGTAGGGGGATTCCCAGGGCAGGTCGTAGCGGACGAATACGCAGGTGTCGGGCAGGTGGGGGCGCAGGGCCTCGGAGACCTGCTCCAGCCAGGGGCCCCGGGCCGCGTCGTCCGGGAGGGGCTCGGGACCGAAGGGGACGTAGGCGATCTGGGAATCCGGCCCCGCGGGCCTCCGGATCACCAGGAGGTCCCCCAGGAGGCCGTCGGCCCGGAGGTCGAAGGCCTGGGGAATCCAACCCGTCCGGGCCTTGACCCGGCTCCAGAAGGCGGTCTGTTGAAGGATGGGCGTGGGGAGGAGGCTGTCGGGCCGCTTGGGGGCCGCGGCGAAGTTCACGGGCAGGCTCCGGGGATGGGCTGGCCGGGATCGGGGACCGCGGGGGTCCGCTCCCGGTAGGTTCGTTATACCCCGGAACCGGTGCTCACCGACGACAACTTCAGCACCATCGAGGCGGCGGTGGAGGAGGGGCGG
>CALMRC010000040.1 GCA_937873275.1 uncultured Spirochaetota bacterium | reverse complement strand
GGATGTCGAAGCCCACGGCCACGTTGGCCACCGTGGCCGGAGCGAAGGTCTTTGCCGATTTCTTGTCCATGATCCGCTCCCGATGCGGGGATTCCGGCCGAGGACTGGCGCCCCGGCCTGGTGGTACGAAGCTTGTACCGGCCGCGGGACCTCAGCCCAGGGCGTCCAGCTTGCCCACCCGCCGGGCGTGGCGTCCGCCCTCGTACTTCGTCTCCAGGAACTTGTCCAGGATCCGTTCCACCGGAACGGGATAGTCCACCCGGCCCCCGAAGGCCAGGAAATTGGCGTCGTTGTGGGCCCGGGCCATCTCGGCGGTGAAGAGGTCGTGGACCAGAGCGCAGCGGATGCCCTTGTGCTTGTTGGCCGCGATGGAGATCCCGATCCCGGTGCCGCACAGTACGATTCCCAGGTCGTAGCCGCCCTTGAGGTATTCCCGGGCGGCCTCGGCGCCCTTGTCGGGGTAGTCCACGCTCTCCTCGGTGTTCACCCCGAGATCCACGATCTCGTGCCCCCGGCTTTTCAGGTGGGCGGAGATCCTCCGCTTGAGCTCCAGGGCGCCGTGGTCGTTGGCCAGCAGTATCCGCATGGTGTCCGCTCCCGTTCCGGCCGGTCCGGTCCGCGAGCCGATTCGGCCCGCATGCCGGCTTCCCCGCCGCATTTCTGCGGCGGAGTATACCATTTCGGAGCGGGAAGGTAAGGGGCCGGGAATCCGGGAACCCGAGGGCCGGGGACTTGACATCGGGTCGTGTTTCGCAGAAAAATATACGAAAAGAACGAAATTCGTTTAAAAAGTTTATCAAGGAGGAGCGGTGGCATCGGAACGGGAAGAGCGGAACCGGCGGCGGCTGGTGGATTCGGCGAGATTCCTCTTCTTCGCCGAGGGGTTCTCGAGCCTGGGGATGGAGAGGATCGCGGAGCGGCTGGGCGTCAGCAAGGCCACGCTCTACAAATATTTCCCGGACAAACGGGCCCTGGTCGCTGCGGTCGTGGACCTGCAGATGGAGGAGATCGGCGTCCGGCTGGAGGACCTGGACAAGCCCGGACGGACCTTCCCGGAGCGGTTCGCGGGGCTCCTGGGCACCATATTCGAGACCATCGGCCCCTCCATGCGGCGCTTCGTGCCCGACATACTCCGGGACGCGCCGTGGGAATGGGAACGGATCGCGGAGTTCCGGCGGAAGCGGGTCTTCTCGCTCCTTCAGGACCTGCTGGACCAGGGCGGCCGGCAGGGGATGGTCCGGGCCGACATACCGGCGACGTCCCTCGCCCCGCTCCTCATCGCGGTGATCGAGCAGTTCGGACGCCCCGAGGTGCTCGCGGGCCTGCCCGTCTCGATGGAGCAGACGATCCGTACCTTCGCGGGCATCCTACTGCAGGGGATCCTCAGCGAGGGAGGCCGGAAGGAATTCGAGAGGATCAGCTCGAACGTGCACAGGACGCCCCGCCCGTCGGGGGGCGCGGAAGGAAGAGAACCGATATGAACCGTACCGCGAATGGGATGTACGCCGCGGCCCTCGCCGTCCTGGCGGCCCTCCTCGGGGCCTGCGCCCGGGGGGACGGAAAGCTGTCCGCCTCGGGAACCATCGAGGCCGTGGAAGTGAAGGTCTCCTCGACGGTCCAGGGAAGGGTCCTGGAAGCTCTCGCCCGGGAAGGGCAGGCCGTGGAGGCAGGGGCGCCCCTCGCCCGGATCGATCCGGAGTCGTACCGGCTCCAGGAAGGGCTGGCCGCCTCCGGGGTGGACCTCGCGGAAGCGCAGCTCGAGCTTCTCCTCCGGGGTGCCCGGGTGGAAGACCTGGTCCAGGCGGAGGCGGCCCTCGCGTCCGCGGAGGAGGCCCTGGCTTTCGCCGAGTCGGACGCGAAGCGCATGCGGGAGCTGGAAGCCGCGGGATCCGCCACCAAGCGGCAGCGCGAGGACGCCGACGCCCGGCTCTCCGCGGCCAAGGCGGCCCGGGAGGCGGCGAACCAGTCCCTCAAGAAACTGAACTCCCTGGCCCGGCCGGAGGAGCTCCGGGCTGCCCGGGCCCGGGTGGAGCAGGCCCGGTGGTCCCTCCTCCTGGCCCGACGGTCCCTGTCGGAGTGCGAGATCCGCTCGCCGGTCTCCGGCGTGGTCACGGCCCGCCTCGCGGAGGCCGGGGAGCTTGCGGCCCCGGGCACCGGGATCGCCCTTCTCTCGGACCTTTCCTCCCTGAGCCTCCGGATCTTCCTTCCCGAGGCGGAGATCGGAAAGGTGTCCCTGGGGGAGAAGGCGGCGGTCTCGGTGGATTCCTTCCCCGGTCGCACCTTCCCGGGCACCGTGTCCTTCATCTCCCCCCGGGCGGAGTTCACCCCGAAGAACGTCCAGACCAAGGACGAGCGGGTCAAGCTGGTGTACGCCGTCCGGATCGACCTGGGGGACGGGGAGGGGCTCCTGAAGCCCGGCATGCCCGCGGACGCCTACCTGGATGAGTAGCCGGATCGTCTCCGGCAGGGAGCGGGATCCGGAACCGAGCTCTGTCCCCCTCGAGGCGGAGGGGTTGTGCCGGAGCTTCGGCTCCCTCCCGGCGGTACGGGACGTGGGATTCTCGGTGGGCCGGGGCAGGTCCTTCGCCCTGGTGGGCCCCGACGGGGCCGGGAAGACCACGACGATGCGGATGCTCTGCGGCCTCCTGGCGCCGGACTCGGGCTCAGTCCGGGTCTTCGGCCGGGATCCCCGGAGCCGCCCCGCGAAGGACCGCATGGGTTACCTGTCCCAGCGCTTCAGCCTCTACGCCGACCTGTCCGTGGACGAGAACATCGCCTTCTTCGCGGAGATCCACGGGGTCCGGGGCTACGACGAACGCCGGGACCGCCTCCTGGAGTTCACCCGCCTGGCCCCCTTCCGGGACCGGGCCGCGGGGAAGCTCTCCGGGGGGATGAAGCAGAAGCTCGCCCTGGCCTGCTCCCTGGTGCACGGCCCGGACCTCCTCCTCATGGACGAGCCCACGACGGGGGTCGACCCGGTCTCCCGCCGGGAGTTCTGGGAGATCCTCGGCTCCCTCTTGGCGGAGGGTCTGGCCCTGGTGGTCACCACGCCCTACATGGACGAGGCGGAGCGCTGCGACGAGGTAGCCCTGATGTCCCGGGGTACCCTCCTGGCCCGGGGATCGCCGGCGGACCTGGAGGCGGGATTCCCCTACCGCATCCTGGAGGTTCCCTGCCCGGACGCCCGGGGGGCGGCGCGGGCGCTGGCGGGCGTCCCGGGGATCTCGGAGACCCAGACCTTCGGGGACCGGGTCGACGTCCTGGTCGGGGACGCCGGGGGGGACGGCGGGGGG
>CALMRC010000039.1 GCA_937873275.1 uncultured Spirochaetota bacterium | reverse complement strand
CTCGATCATGGCGTCCAGGGACCGCTCCCGGTCGGCCGGGGCCATGTGCAGGCCCTTGAGTCGGAGGTCCGAGACGGAGAACATCGCCAGGGCCCGGCCGCCCAGGTACGCGGCGTTGCAGTACAGGGCGTAGGCCTCCATGTCCGTGGCCACGCAGCCCATCCGGGCCCAGGGGGTCCAGGGCCTGTCCACGGCATGGTACCGGGAGAACTGGTCCAGACAGACGGTGTTCCCCACGACGAAGCGCCGACCGAGGTCCCGGGCGGCGGCCACCCCGGCTTCCAGCAATCCGAAGTCCGGGATCGCCGAGAAGGTGCCCCCCAGGCCGTACTGCTCCGCCCAGGACGAGGAAGTCGAGGAGGCCTGGGCAAAGACGAGGTCCCCCAGTTCCATGTCTTCCCGGAAGCCCCCGCAGGTTCCGACCCGCAGGATGTCCCGGACCCCGAAGACCGAGAAGAGCTCGTAGGAGTAGATGCCCATCGAGGGGATCCCCATCCCGGAACCCATCGCCGAGACCTGCACTCCCCGCCAGGAGCCCGTGTAGCCGAGCATGCCCCGGACGGAGTTGAACCGCACGGGGTTTTCCAGGAAGCGTTCGGCGATGTACTTGGCCCGCAGGGGGTCCCCGGGCATCAGGACCGAGGGAGCGACGGGCCCCTCCGGCACGATATGGGGCGTGGAGGCCGAGGGAATGCCGAGGGGATCCGGGACGGTGCCCGCTCCGTTCTGTTTGCCGCCGTCCGGTTCCGTCATGGCGCGCCTCCCGTGAGCTCCGCGATCGTCCCCCGGCACCGGTCCGCGATGCGGCGGATGTCCGCCATCGCCTCAGCCTGGTCGAAGCCCCGCATGCCCCGGTTCCGTTCCCACACCCGGCGGCCGCCCACGTACGTGGCGGCCACGTCGGAGGGGCGCATCGCGTAGGCGGCCGCGGAATACCAGTCGTACACCGGCTGCATGCTGAAGGAGTCCGGGTCCACCAGGATCATGTCCGCCTTCTTGCCGGGCTCCAGGGAACCTGTCACCGAGCCGAGTCCCAGGGCCTCGGCTCCGCCCAAGGTGGCCGCAAACACGGCCTCGCGGGCCGGGACGGCCCCCCGGTTCCCGGTCCGGACCTTCTGGAGCTTGGGGTAGAGGCCCAGGATCCCCTGCATGTCCATGCCGTTGCCGGACAGGGGGCCGTCCGTGGCAAGTCCCAGGGGCACCCCCGCGGCGATCAGGTCCGAAGCCGGGCAGACGGGCCGGCCGCCCTTGGCGTTGGAAGCCGGACAATGGGCGACGGAAAGGCCCCGGGCCGCCGCGAGCCCGATATCCTCGGGCTCCAGGTAGATCATGTGGGCCCCCACGAGTCCGGGGTACAGGGCTCCCTCGAAGTCCAGGTACCGCAGGACCGAGCCGTGGGAGGCGGAGAACCGTTCGTGCTCCAGGGTCGTCTCGGCGATGTGCATGAGGACCGGGAGTCCCCGGGCCTCGGATTCCCGGCGGACGGCCCGGAGGTGCTCCGGATCCACCGTGTAGGGGGCGTGGGGGGCCAGGCAGGCTTTCACCAGGGGATCCCCTGACCAGTCGGAGATGAAGCGAAGGCCGTATTCGAGACCCCCGTAGGGCTCCTTCGCGTCCGGGGCCGGGAAGTCCACCACCGTCTCCCCCAGGACGCAGCGCAGGCCCGCCTCCCGGGCGGCCCGGGCCACCTCGTCCTCGAAATAGTACATGTCCGCGAAGCAGGTGGTCCCCGAGGCGGCCATCTCTGTAAGGCAGAACCGGGAGGCCCGGTACACCAGGTCCCGGTCCACCAGGCGGGCTTCCATCGGGAAGATGTACTTCCGCAGGCGGTCGTCCAGGTCCTCGCAGGCGCCCCGGAAGGCGGCCATGGCGACGTGGGTGTGGACGTTCACGAAGCCCGGCATGAGGAGCCTTCCGGCGGCGTCCACGACCTCGCGCGCATCCCAGCCCCTCCGCCCGGCCATGGGCCCCACGGCGGCGATGGAATCCCCCCTCACCGCCAGGAAGCCCGGCTCGTACAGGTTCCACGCCGGGTCCACCGTCAGGACCGCGGCGTTCTCGATCAAAAGGTCGCAGGTCATCGGTCGTCCTTGCCCGCGAAGAGCTTGAGCTTCCGGGCGGCCTCCCGCTTGTCCCGGATCAGGGTCACCACCACGAAGCCCAGGATGGTCACCGCGTAGGGCAGGGCCTGGATCAGCTCCGGCGGGAGTCCCCGGCTCTGGAGGAAGGTGGCCAGGGCGTCCGTCACCCCGAAGATCAGGGCCGCGAAGATGGAGCCCACTGCGGTGCCCCCCGCGACGACCTGGGCGGCGTTGGCCACGTAGCCCCGGCCCGCGGAGATCCCGGAGGTGAAATTGGAGGTGTAGCCCATGGACAGGAAGCAGCCCGCCAGGCCCGCCAGGATCCCGGAGATCACCAGGGTGAAGAACTTGATCCGGTCCGGGTCGATCCCCGCCGCCCGGGCGGCCTCGACGTTCTCCCCGGTGGCCCGGATGCGCCGGCCGATGGTCATCTTGTTCAGGATCACGTGGATCACCACCACCGCCGCCGCGGACAGGTACACCACCAGGTTCTGCCCCGACAGGACCTTCCCCAGCCAGGGAATGTCCCGGAGCAGGGGGACGGACACCATGGGCAGGACCTTGCTGGGCAGGGAGGAGGAGATGCCCTTGTCCCCGGTGATGGAGAAGAGGACGAAGACCGTACCGCCCGTGGACAGGAGGTTCAGGGCGATGCCCACCAGCACGGCGTTGGCGTCCAGCTTGAGGGCGAAGAGCCCCAGGATCAGGGCGATGGCCACACCCGCCGCGATGCCCGCCGCCAGGCCGATCCAGGGGCTCCCCGTCCAGGCGCTGGCCAGGACCCCCGTGAGGGCGGCCCAGAGCATGGAGCCTTCCAGGGCCATGTTCTTGATTCCCGCCTGCTCGGTGACGACCGCCCCCAAGGTCACGAGGAGGATGGGCGCGGTGGACCGGACGACGATGAACCAGTAGTTCGAGGAGCCGAAGACGGAGGCCAGGAAATCCATCATTCCGCGCCTCCCGCCCCGGCGGCCCGGGCTTCCGCGGTCCGCGCCAGGGCGGTCCGCTGGAGCCTGCGTGCCTTGAAGTAGTTCACGATCTTGTCCGAGGCCAGGATCAGGATGATGAGGCCCTGGAGGAGGGTGATGAACTCGAAGGCCACGTCCCCCCGGCGGGACATGAAGTCCGCCCCCACCCGCATGTAGGCCAGGAAGAAGGCGGACAGGGGTACGAACTTGGGATTCTTCCGGGCCAGCATGGCCACGATGACCCCGTCCCAGGCGTAGGAGGGGTTCATCTGCCAGATGAAGGCCTTGTAGAGCCCCGCCATCTCGATGGCGCCTCCCACGCCGCCCAGGAACCCGGACACGAAATGGGAGTAGAGGATCACCGTGGGCACCGAGAGACCCGCGTAGGCGGCGAACTTCTGGTTGGCCCCGATCATCCGGATCTCGTAGCCCCACTTGGTCCGGTACAGGAAGACGGACACCAGGACCACGAAGACCGCGGCCACCAGGAATCCCGCGTGGAGCTGGGTGTTCGGGACCAGGCGCGGCAACAGGAAAGTCTTCCGGAACGGAAGGGACGACAGGATGGTCTGGTTCCGATCCCGGAGGAAGTAGAGGATGATGAAGCTCCCGATGAAGTAGAAGACGTAGTTCAGCATCAGGGAGGAGACGAGCTCGTTGGCCCGCCACCGGATCTTGAGGATCGCCGGCAGGAGGCCTATGAAGCCCCCCACGGTCCCCGCCGCCAGCATGGCCGCCGCGGGATGCCATCCCGCCGGCAGGGCCGCGTGGATGCCCACCGCGGTGGCCGTGACCGCCCCGATGTAGAACGAGGAATCCACGATCAGGGACATGTGCTTGGACTGGTAGATGATGCACAGGGCCAGGCCCGTGAAGGTCAGGGGCACCATGGCGATCATCATGTAGTAGATGTTGTAGGTCCGCAGGAAGGGTCCCAGGAGGAAGTTCCGCGCCGACTGGGCGGGCTCCTTGCTGACCAGGAAGATGAGTCCCACCCCCGCCAGGAGGGAGAAGACCGCGGCGAAGAGGGTGACCAGGGCGGGCTCCAGGGCGTCCCGGTTCGTGAAGAAGAGCCCGAGCCTGCCCGGGGATTTCCGTCGTTCGGTTCCGTCACGCATGGAGCACCTTCCTGATCTCCTTCTCGTCCTGGGTCTTGAGCCCGAGCATGTACAGCCCCAGCTCCTTGTCCGTCACGGCGGAGGCTTCGGGGAACCATGCCACGATCCTGCCTGCGTGCATCACGATGAGGCTGTCCGAGAGGGACAGGACCTCCCCCAGGTCCGAGGACACCAGGAGAATGGCCTTGCCCTCGTCCCGCATGGACAGGATGGTCCGGTGGATGAACTCGATGGCCCCGATGTCCACCCCCCGGGTGGGCTGGGACACCACCAGGACGTCCGCGGCGGCGGTGAACTCCCGGCCGATGACCACCTTCTGCATGTTGCCCCCGGAAAGGCTGGCCACGCTCTGGTTCGGGGAGGAACAGCGGATGTCGAAGCGCTCGACGATGCCCTTCGCCTCCGCCTGGATGGCCGAGCGCCGGAGGAAGCCCCCGCCCCCGGTGAAGGCGGGCTCGGAGTAGCGGTCCGCCAGGAGGTTGTCCGCGATGCTGGCCGGCAGGGCCGCGCCCACGGTCATCCGGTCCTCGGCCACGTGGGCCACCCCGGCTTTGCGGATCCTACGGGGGGGGGCGTTGGTCAGGTCCTCTTCCCCCTTTCGGACCGAGCCGGTCAGGGTCCGGGCGTGGCCCGTGAGGATGCGAACCAGCTCGGACTGTCCGTTGCCGTCCACTCCGACCACCCCCAGGACCTCGCCCTTCCGGAGGGAGAAGGAGACCCGGTCCACCATGGTGATGCCGAAGTCGTCCACGAAGGAGAGATCCCGGACCTCCAGGGCCGTGGCCCCCGGGGCCGCGGGGGTCTTGTCCAGGGTCAGCCGGACCTCCCGGCCCACCATCTCGTTGGAGATGGTCTGGCGATCCACGTCCCCGATGTCGTGGGTGCCGATGACCGCCCCGTCCCGCATCACCGTCACCCGGTCGCAGAGCTGGAAGACCTCCCCCAGCTTGTGGCTGATGAAGATGATGGTCTGGCCCTTGTCCCGGAGGGCCTTGAGCTCCGCGAAGAGCTCGTCCGTCTCCTGGGGGGTCAGGACCGAGGTGGGCTCGTCCAGGATGAGGATCCGGGCCCCCCGGTACAGGGTTTTCAGGATCTCCAGCTTCTGCCGCATCGACACGGAGACGTCCACCACCCGGGCCCAGGGGATGATACGGAGGTTGTACTTGGCCGAGAGCTCCTCCGCGATCCGCACCGCCCGGTCCAGGTCGTACATCCCGGACTTCTTCCGGGGTTCCCGGCCGAGGACCAGGTTCTCCGCCAGGGTAAGGGAGGGCACCAGCATGAAGTGCTGGTGGACCATGCCGATCCCCGCGGCGATGGCGTCCCGGGAGGACCCGAACCGCACGGGCTTTCCGTCCAGGAGGAGGGATCCGGAGCTCGGAGCCTCCTCCCCGTAGACCACCTTCATGAGGGTGGACTTGCCGGCGCCGTTCTCCCCGACCAGTCCGAGGATTTCGCCCCGCCGCACCGTCAGGTTGACGAATTTGTTGGCCGCCGTGCCGTTGCCGTACACCTTGCAGAGGTCCACGGCCTGGAGAATGGTTTCCACTCGCGTGTTTCCTTGCCGGGCACCCCGGGGAACGTCGATGTTCCGGGGCTTCGCCCGGCGGATCAAAAATACAGGCGGCCCGCCGGGGCCGCCTGGGAAGGGTTTACTTGTTCGGGTTGACGGCGTCCCGCATCTTGTTGATCTCGTCGGCGCTCATGCTGAAAGCCGAGGGGATGGTGACCTTGCCCGCCTTGATCTCCCCGATGATCCTGTCCATCTCCTTCTGGATGGATCCCGGCACCGCCTTGTTGAGGGGGGCGAATCCGATGACCCCGTCCGCGACGCCCAGGTAGACCTTCTGGCCCCCGAGCTTCTGGCCGGCCATGAACTTGTCGAAGGCACCCGCCAGGGTCAGGTCCACGCGCTTCATCGTGGAGGAGAGGATCAGTCCCGCCTTGGCCGGCTCGCTGGGGAAGAGGGAGGCCTGGTCCGTGTCCACGCCGATGGCGTACTTGCCGGTCTCCACCGCCGCGTCGAAGAGCCCCAGGCCCGCCCGTCCCGCCGCGTGGTAGACCACGTCGGCCTTGTAGGACCCGAACTGGACCAGGGCCTGGTCCTTCGCCTTGGCGGTGTCCGTGAAGGAGTTCACGTAGTTGTACACGATCTTGACCGCCGGGTTGACCTTCTGGGCCCCGGCGATGTAGCCGACGAAGAAGTCGTTGATCCCCGTGATGTCCCGGCCGCCGATGAAGCCGATGACGTTGTCGGGGTTGAGCTTGGGATTGCCGCCCGTCCGGGTCATGCTGCCCGCCAGGACGCCCGCCAGGTAACCCGCCTCGGAGTTCTTGTACTGCACCGAGTAGACGTTGGGGATGTCCCCCTCGACCCAGCCGTCGTACATGACGTACAAGGTGTTCGGGTACCGGGGCGCGATCTCCTGGACGGCGCTGCGGAAATTGTTGGAGCAGAAGACCACCGCGTAGCCCTCGGCGCCCGCGTCCTCCAGGGAGGGGGCGTACTTGGCCGTGTCCGCGCCCAACTCGGTGTACTTCGTGGTGACCTTGGCCCCGTACTTGGCCTTGATCATGTCCAGGCCCGCCTTGGCGGAGTCGTTGAATCCCTTGTCCCCCAGGGATCCGGAAATCAGCAGGAAGACGTTCGTGGTCTGGGCCGCCGCCGGAAGGGCGAAGGCCAGGGCCAGGACGAGGACGACGGGCAGCATGAGACGCTTCATGGAAACCTCCTCGCGATACATCGGGCGCGACGCGGGTCGCGATCCCTCGGTTCACCGTAAAGATTAAGAATATGCTATGCCCTCGGGGCAAATCAATAGCGATTAGTCAGGATTCCGGTCGGGGTCGTCCCGCGGCTCCGGCGGCCGGTTGAAAAAGTTCCCCCACGGAACTAGGGTAGTGTCACGAAGATCGGGCCAAGGAGGAAGGGATGGGCGGGAATTCCGGATTCGGCGAGGTGTTGAAGGCCCTGGAACGGGGCTCGGCGGACGCGGAGGGCCTCGCGGCGGACCTGGCCGCCCACCCGGAGCTCGGGTTCCGGGAGGAGAGGACCGCCGCCCTCCTGGAGAAGGCGCTCCGGGACACGGGAGCCCGGGTCCGGACCGGCATCGCCCGGACGGGAATCCGGGCGGACCTCGGCCCCCCGGACGCCCCCGGGATCTTCCTGATCGCGGACCTGGACGCCATCCTCACCTCCGGGGCCGCCGGCGGGGTGGCCCACTCCTGCGGGCACCACGCCCAGATGGCCGTCATGCTCGCGGTCTTCCGGGCCCTGGCGGAGGCGGGGGTCCCGGAGCGGGAAAAGGCCCGGCTGGTCTTCCTGGGAACCCCCGCGGAGGAATTCCTGGAGATGGAGTACCGCCTGTCCCTCCGCGCCGAGGGGAAGGTACGCTTCCTCTCGGGGAAGCAGGAGATGATCCGCCTGGGGGTCCTGGACGACGCGACCGTGGCCCTCAAGTACCACTCCATGTCCGATTCCCCGGAGAGGGTCGCCACGGTCAACGGCACCCTGAACGGCTTCCTGGCCAAACGCGCCACCTTCCTGGGCCGGAGCGCCCACGCGGGGGCCTGGCCCGAGAAGGGAATCAACGCCCTGAACGCGGCGTCCCTGGCCCTGCTGGCGATCCACGCCCAGAGGGAGACCTTCCGGGACGACGACCACATCCGGGTGCACCCGGTGATGAAGACCGGGGGGACCACGGTGAACACCGTCCCGGACACCGCGGTCCTGGAGACCTACGTGCGGGGGGCTTCCTGGCCGGCCATCCGGGACGCGGACGCCAAGGTGGACCGGGCCCTGGCCGCCGGGGCCGTCGCCCTGGGCGCGTCCGTCCGGATCGACAACTCCCCGGGCTACATGCCCTTCCGGCCCGATCCCGCCCTGGGGGAGGTCCTCGGGGCGGCCGCCCGAACCGTCCTGGCGGAAAAGGACATCGACTTCCGGGACCGGTCCTTCGCCAGCGACGACATCGGGGACGTGGCGGCCCTGGTCCCGACCTGCCAGCTCGGATACGCGGGCTTCTCGGGCACCATCCACGCCTCCGATTTCCGGGTCTCGGACCCGGTCCGGGCCTTCCGGGAGCCCGCCCGGATCCTGGCCGCCGCGGCCTTCGAGCTGGCCCGGGACGGGGCCGCCAAGGCCCGGGAACTGCGCCGGGGCTTCAAGCCGGAGTTCACGAAGGAGGAGTACCTCCGCTCCCTGGAGGAGCTTTTCGCATCGCGGACACTGTCGTGGGCGGTGGACGGTGAACGGTGAACGGTGGACGGAGGGGAGACGCGATCGCGGCCGCATTCAACGCTAAAGCGTTGGCGCCGGCCGCGTTCCGAAGCCGCTTCCGTTCACCGACCACTGTCCACCGATCACCGTCAATGCCGTATCAACCGTCGGAAACCCTCCTCCAGTTCCCGCTCCACCCGCTCGGCGGCCTCCTTCCGGCCCTCCCCGGGCCGGCGGGAGACCTCGATGGGTTCGCCCACGATGACCCGGGCGTCCTTGCGGAAGTACTTGGACCGGTGCTTGAGCTCCATGCCCTCCAACCGGTTGGCGAAGTCGTGGAGATTCTGAGCCGTCTCCACCAGGCGGTTGAAGTGGGGGGTCCCGTCCAGGTACCCCGGATCCAGGAACTGCCCCAGGGCGGCGGTCATGTAGATCTTGTCCAGGAAATAGGCTTCCGCGGCGCCCCGGCGGGCGGCACCGAGCTCCAGGGGACTCATGGCCGCCAACTCCTCCCGGGAATAGAAGACCCTGCGCAGGGACTCCGCCCGGATGTTCAGGATCCGGGCTTTTAGGGTAGCCGCGGGCGGCACGCCGTAGAACGACTCCATCCGGGAGATCGAGGCGTCCAGGAGAACCGCAAGCCGCTCCGCGAGAGCCGAGCCCGCCGGGGCCGGCTTGAGACCCCAGGACCGGGCGAAGGACTTCTCCGCGACGTCGACCAGTCGTTCCCAGATCGCCAGAAGCCGGGCCTTGATCGCCTCCGGGGTTTCATTTCCCGGGGCGGACCGGTCCAGGCCGATCCTGCGTTCCAGGCGGTCCAGGAAGCGGCCGAGACGGGCGGGGCTGGTCGTACGCTCGTAGGAATACTCGATGGCCAGGGGCAGGATGCGGACCGGCACGGGGTTGTCCGAGGAGGCCAGGCGCTCCGCGGCCAGCAGGGCGATACGGGTGGTCCCCGGGTCCAACTCCGGCAGGATCCCGCCGTTGAGGGTGGCCATGCCCTCCGGCGCGATGGCCATGGGCCTCCGCCGCTCGGACACGGCGCGAACCAGGTAGTCCAGGACCGCCCGGTCCACGGCACCGTGGCGCACCGGCACGATCCCGGCGTTCCGGAGGGCCCAGAGCACCAGGGGGCTGGCCCAGAGCTGGACCTCCGTGCCCGAGGGATACCAGGCCCCGGGGCGGCCGTCGGGTTCCGTGGCCGGCGCCCGGCCCCGGATCAGGTTCGTCAGGACGTGGAAGACCAGGTGAGGATCCGCGTCCCCGGGATGGCGGTACGCCAGGATGAACCGCCCCTCGTCCGCGGCGGATCGGCGGTATTCCTCGGCCAGGCGTTCCCGTCCCTCGACGCCGATCCGGGACAGGCGAAGGACGAACCGGGCATACGCGGGCCCCAGCAAGGCGGTTACCCCCAGAAAGACTCGGCTCTGCCGTCCCAGCTCGATCTTCACCGCCTCGCGGGGAACCCAGGGTTTCAGTTTCACGGCCTTCTCCTTGACGGTGATCTGCGGGGAAGCATCCCGTTTCCAGTATACCCGAAGCGGGCGGTACGGCCACTATCCCGGCGCGATGAAGGGGCCCCCAATTCTGACTTTTTGATTCGACTACCGAATGAGTATCTTAGTGGAAGAATCCACGGTATGCCCGCCCAGCATACAAGGAGATCCGATGGCTTCCTGGAACCCGTCCTGTGAGCGATGGCTGGACGACACCCTACCCCAGATCCTTCCCGTACGGTAGCGGAAGATGTTCGGGTACCCGGCCTGGTTCGAGTACGGCCGGATGCGCCTATGCCTCATGGAAGGCGGGGTCGGCATCAAGTCCGATCCCGGGGTCATCCGGTCCGCCCGGGATTCCGGGATACCCCTCGCGGACTTCGTCCCCCTCGGGCGGGATGCCGGCAGAACCTGGACCTTCTTCGCCCTTCCCGCCGCGGAGGAGCCTTGGGACGAGGAGGCCCTGCGCTTCACGCTGGGTCTTTTACTTTCCGTTCCCGCCCCGGAGCGGGCGGCCGGGAGGAAACCGTGATGCAAGCTCGCAAAACCGTCCTCGGAACCTCGATCCTCGCGGCGGCCCTGGTTTTCGGCCTTTCGGCCTGCGGCCTGGCCTCGCCCTCCACCTCCCGATCTCCCGCATCCCCGGACCAAGGTCCCGCATCCGCGGATCCGGAGTTCTTCCCGGCCCGGACCCGGTCCGACCTGACTCCCGTGATCCCTCCCGGGCTGCCCTCCTTCATCCCCGGCTACGCGGAGCTCGATCCCGATTCGGGGCTCCACGTGACCGGGACCGCGGTCCGGGTGGACTTCGCCTCCTGGCGGCTGGCGGTCACGGGGGCGGTCCGGAACCCCCTGTCCCTCGACTTCGACGAACTGCGCACCCTCCCCCGCGTACGTTCCCGGTCCACCCTGGTCTGCCCGGGATACTTCGAGGACAACGCGGTCTGGGCGGGGGCCTCCCTGTCGGCCCTCCTGGACCTAGCGGGCCCCCTGGAGGACGCGAAGGGCGTGAACCTGGTCAGCGCCGACGGCTACTCCGCCTGGGTGAGCATGGAGGACGCCCGGGCGCCGGGCAATTTCCTGGCCTACGAGTTCGCCGAGGGCCGCCCCGTGCCGGTGCTCCACGGGTTCCCCGTCCGGGCGGTCTTCCCGTCCCTGGCCGGATCGAAGTGGGTGAAGTGGCTGACGGAAGTCCAGGTGGAGTACGCGGATCCCCCAAAAACGCCGCCCGCGGGCAGCGTGCCGGGAAGCTGAAGACTCCCGGGCCGGGGCGTCTTGAAAGCCCGTTCCGGCGCCGGTACTGTGATGCCGGAGGATCCATGAGAAAGGTCATCAATCCGTTTCGGACCGACCCGGGTTCCCGCTGCTTCGGCTGCTCCCCGAGAAACTCCATCGGCCTGGCCCTCGAGTTCTTCGAGGACGGCGGGGACCTGGTCACGACCTGGAATGCCGGCCCGGACTACACCGGGTTCGAGGGGGTCCTGCACGGGGGAATCCAGGCCACGGCCCACGACGAGATCGCCTCCTGGGTGGTCTTCACCCAGGCGAGGACCGCGGGCTGGACCGCGAACCTCTCGGTCGACTACAAGGCTCCTGTCCTCATCGCCAAAGGCCCCGTGACCCTCCGGGCACGGCTCGAGAGGATGGACGGAAACCGCGCGGTCGTGGTCTCCACCCTGTTCGACGGGGACGGCGCCGTCGGAAGCGAGGCGAAGGTGGTGTACTTCACCGTGCCCGAGCACATCGCCCGAAAGCGCTTCCGGTATCCCGGCCCGGAAGCCTTCTTCGAAGAGTCCCGGTAGGAACGGCGAAGCGGTCCGGAGGTCCTTGCCGGAACGATGGACCTCGGGCGGGACTTTGCGCAATCCCGTGCAATCTCGAAAAAAAACACTAAACTTGATATCCATGAAAAAGCATCGGAACGGCGCCCGGATCGGGCTTCAAAACCGGGCGGCGGGTCTCCTCTCGGGCCTGTCCGCGTTCCTGGCGGCGGGCCTCTCCGGCGCGTCGGCCCTGGAGGTAGCCGGCTTCGGGCGTCCGGCGCGGGCCGCGGCGGCCGTACTAGCCCTGGTCTCGGCGGCTGCCGGGCTCCGGGCTTTCGGCGCCCTTCGACGGAGTCGGGGTCCGGTCGTCCGCGCGGGGGAATCGGCCGATCCCGAGAACGGAATGGTCGACCTGGCCCGGCTGGCGGCCTCCGCTTCCGGGGATCGTACCCTGGCCTGGCACGTCGACCTGTTGGAGGCCCTGAACCAGGACATCGCCCTCCTCCAGCGGTCGGCGGTCAAGTTCGACCTCTTTTCTTCGGACATCCTGTTCTCCGCCCAGCATCTTTCCGGCCTCGCCCGGAGGGACCTGGAGATGCTCACCCGACTGCGGGGGCAGGTCGTGGAGTTTTTCGAGGACCAGTCCCGGACGAACGAGGAGCTGGGCCGTCTGCGGGAGCGGATGGCCGGGAGCGCGGAAACGGCCTCCCGCCTCGCCCGGACGGCGGCGGAATCCCGGTCGGAGCTGTCGCTCCTGGTGGACCTGAGCCGGGACGCCGCCCGCGAGGCCCGGGACGGCCGGGAGGGGGTCGCGGCCACCGGCTCCGCGGCGGCGGAGCTCGAGCGCCTTCTGTCCCGGCTGGCCCAGACCGCCCGGAAGGAGTCCGAGGAGGCGGACCGGATCGCAGAGAGTCTGGCGGGGATCGCGGACATCGTCGAGCGGACCCACATCCTGGCCACCAACGCGTCCATCGAGGCCGCCCGGGCCGGGACCCGGGGGGCCGGTTTCGCGGTGATCGCCGCGGAGGTTCGGAACCTCTCCGAGGCCAGTCGGAAGGCCCTGGAGGACATCGGGAAGGTCCTGGGCTCCGTGACCACGGGCATCCGGGAATCCGGCACCCTGTCCGGACAGGTCGCCTCGCACTCGGAAAAGCTGGACCGCTCGCTGTCCCGGACCCGGTCCTCCTTCGACGCCATCGACGCCCGGATCCGGGAGGTCGAGGACCGACTGTCCCGGTTCGACGGAATCTTCGAGGAGCAGGCGGAGGGATCCTCCCAGGCCTCCGAATCCGCGGCCGGGGCGGCGGGCTTGCTGGACGGGTTCGCGTCCTCCTTCCGGGAACAGACCACGGCCTACGAGGCCATCCTGGAGGCGGCCCGGGAATCGGAGACCTCCGTCCAGGACGCGGAGCGGTCCGCCCGGGTCCTGGCCCAGCTGGCGGGGTACCTGAAGAACGGAGGCCTGGACCGAAACCGGGTCCTCCGGAGGTATCGGGCGGACGGAGACATCGCCCAGGGCCGACTGGGCCGGAGGGAACGGCGGGAGGAGCTCCTCTACAACCTGGAAATCTTCGATTCCCGGGGGGAACCCCTGGGCCACCTCGGGGACCTGTCCCCCTCGGGACTCCTCCTAGTCTCCCCCGGACGGATCGATCCCGGAACGCGGCTATCCCTGAGCCTGCTCCTGCCCATCACCGCCGAGGGGGAACGCCGGGTTCCCCTGTCCGTCACGGTGCGCCGGGTCGAGGAGGACTGCGGGTACTTCCGATACGGGTGTTCCCTGGACGACCCGGTCGGGGCCTCCGGTCAGGTCGAGGAGATCCTACGGGGCCTGTCCCTGGGAGCCGTCGCGGCCCCGGGCCAATCCGCCGCGGCTCCGGACTCCTGCGTCGAGGAAGCCGAGGAGGCGGAGGAGGTGTGATCTAGGGTGAATGGGTGAATGGGTGAATAAGGCAGGAAACCGGAATCCTTCACCGTTCATCGTTCACTGTCCGCCGTCCACCGTTCCCCCTCCGCCGCCAATCCCCCCAGGGCCGTCTCCCGGTACAGATTCGGGAGGTCATGGCCCGTCCGTCGCATGACTTCCACGACCCGGTCAAAGCTCACCCGGTGGCTCCCGTCGGACAGGAGGGCGTATTCCGCGGCGTCCAGGGCCCGGGCTGCCGCGAAGGCGTTCCGCTCGATGCAGGGAATCTGCACCAGTCCGCCGATGGGATCGCAGGTCAGCCCGAGGTGGTGCTCCAGGCCCATCTCGCCGGCGTACTCCACCTGGGCCGGAGTCCCGCCGAAGAGCTGGGCCGCGGCCGCGGCGGCCATGGCGCAGGCCGAGCCGATCTCCCCCTGGCAGCCCACCTCCGCCCCGGAGATGGAGGCGTTGTGCCGGATGAGGTTCCCCACCAGCCCCGCCGTGGCCAGGGCGTGGAGCAGGCGCTTTTCGCTGAACTTGTAGTACTCCTGGAGAAGGTACAGCACCGCGGGCAGAACCCCGCAGGACCCGCAGGTGGGAGCCGTGACGACCCGCCCTCCCGAGGCGTTTTCTTCCGCCACGGCCAGGGCGTAGGCGAAGAGCCGGGTCCGGGCCCGAATCGGGTCCCCCTGGAGCTGGGACTTGGTGAAGTACGCGGAGGCCTTGCGGGACACTCCCAGGGGGCCGGGCAGGCGGCTCTCGTGATCCAGGCCGTTCCGCACCGAATCCTGCATGGCCCTCCACGCTTCCTCCAGGTAGTCCCAGATCCCGGGATCCTCCCTCTCCGCGACGTATTCCCACAGGTTGCGTCCCCGGCTCCGGCACCAGGCCAGGATCCCGTCCATGGTGTCCCGGTCGTACCGGCTTTCCGTCGTCCGGACGCCGGGGGTCCGGGTCACCTCCCCCCCGCCGACGCTGAACCAGGTTTCCGAGAGGACGGTCCGGCCGGCCTCGTCGAGGGCCTCGAGCTTCAGGGCGTTCGGGTGGCCGGGCAGGAGCACTTCCGGCTTCCACTCGAACCGGACCTCCGGCCCCAGGACTTTCCGGAGGGCCTCATCCGTGAGATGCCCCCGGCCCGTGGCCGCGAGGGATCCGAAGAGGGTCACCGCGTACCGGCTCCCGGAGGCCCGTTCCAGGAAGGACTCCGCCGCCCGGGCGGGGCCCATGGTGTGGCTGCTGGAGGGGCCGAGTCCGATCTTGAAGACGGTCCGGATGGTTTCCATGGCGTTGCGCGGGAAGTATAGAACAGATAGCGCGACCGTGGACAGCGCCCGCTTGCCCATACACTGTCAACTGTCCACCGACCACTGTCCACGGTCCATCGCCCTCCCCCTTGCCGCCGCCTTCCGGCCTGTGGTATGGTCCAGGCTACCGATGGAGGAGCGATCCCCAGGAGTACGCCGGGCTAGGGAACGGTTCCCGCCGATCCCGGTCGAAAGGGGAGGATCGCCGAAGGAAGGTCCGGGACCGTTCCCGGGCCGACTTGGACGTCCGGGCTAATACCCGGCGGCTGTCGCGGGCAAAACCAAGCCGCCCGCGGAGTGCCAGAGGGATGCATCGCTTTTCCCGACGAATGCGCCGCGGTCCCGTACCGCGGGGTATGGGATTCGCGTTCGCCCATGGGACCTCCCTCGGATTGGAGGCGCCATGGCGCACGACCTTCAATCCGCGGGGTTCCGGACCCTGTTCAGGGCTTCGGAGCCGAGACCGCGGGAGGCTTCCCCTCCGGAAGCCGTTCCGACCGTACTCCCCCGAATCGTGACTTCCCCCGAGTCCTCGAAGCCCGTGCCGTTCCCGGGACGGGAAGCGGACCGGCCCGCGGCCCCCCGACCGGCCTCTTCCCGAGCTTCGGAGCCGGACGACCGGTCCCGGGGCTCCGGTCATCCGGATGCCCGCCCCCTCCGGGTCGGAATCTTCGGACGCGGCCGCCTGGGGACCGCGGTCCTGGAGAACGCCAAGGACGCCAAGTCCCTGACCGTAGCGTGGGCCCTGGGCCGGGGCTACGCCCCCCGGTCCCCGGTGGACGTGGTCCTGGACGCCAGCCACGCCGACGCCGTCCGGGACCACGTGGAGTGGGCCGTCCGGACGGGCTCGGATCTTGTCATCGGGACCTCCGGATGGAGCATTCCGGACCTGGCGGAGATCGTCGGGGACCGGATCGGGGTGCTCACGGCCCCGAACTTCTCCCTGGCCGCGGCCCTGATGCGGCGCCTGGCCCTGGTTCTGGCCCGCTTCGCCGCGTCGTATCCCGAGGCGGACCTGGGCATCACGGAAAAGCACCACAACAAGAAGGCCGACGCCCCCAGCGGCACGGCCAAGTCCCTGGCCGCCGCCCTGGTGGAGGGCTGCCCCCGCTACACGGGCTGGTCCCTGGCCCCCGCCTCGCCGGGGAAGGTCTCCGTGGCCTCCCTCCGCACGGGCTACGAGGTCGGCTTCCACGAGGTCCTCCTGGACGCGCCGTCGGAGACCATGACCCTGACCCACGAAGCCCGGTCCCGGGACCTCTTCGCCCGGGGTGCCCTGGAGGCCCTCCGGTGGATCCGGGGTCGGAAGGGGATCTACACCTTCGACGACATGGCCGCCGAGATGCTGGACCCCCTGTTCCGGATGGAGTGCGCGGACGATCGGGGGACCCGGTGAGCCCCGCGGACCTCGAGGCCTTCTGCGCGGGAACCCCGGAGGAGATTTCCGCCCGCCCCGGCTGGACGGAGTTTCACGAGGCCTTCCTGGCCGCCCTGGAATCCGGGACCGTGACGGCCGCGGTCCGGGGCGACGACGGTGCCTGGAACGCGGTACCCTGGGTCAAGCGGGGCATCCTGGCGGGTTTCAAGGCGGCCCCGGTGGTTCCCTTCCCGGCCTGGCCGGGGGGAGCCCGGGACAAGTCTTCCTACCCGCCCCGGGAAATCGCGGAGGCCGACGGAGTGCGGATGGTTCCCGGGGGCTCCTCGGTGCGCCGGGGGGCCCGCCTGGGCCGGGGCGTCGTGATCATGCCCCCGGCCTTCGTGAACGTCGGGGCCTGGATAGGGGACGGGACCATGGTGGACTCCCACGCCTTGGTGGGCTCCTGCGCCCGGATCGGGGCCCGGGTCCACCTCTCCGCGGGGGCCCAGGTGGGGGGCGTCCTGGAGCCCGCCGGGGCCCGGCCCGTGGTGGTGGAGGACGGGGCCTTCGTGGGAGCCCTGGCCGCCCTACTGGAGGGCGTGGTGGTCCGGGAGCGGGCGGTCATCGCCCCGGGAACCATCCTGTCCGCGGGGGTGCCGATCCACGACCTGGTGAACGGCCGGGTCCTGCGGGGGGAGGTGCCCCCGGGAGCCGTGGTCGTCCCGGGCGCCCGGCCCGCCCCGGGAGACTACGCGGCCCGCTCGGGCATCCTCCTGGCCGCACCCTGCGTCGTGAAGTACCGGGACGCGAAGACCGAGGCCTCCCTGGCCCTGGAGGAGGCCCTCCGGTGAGACCCGCCGGCCGCATGGCGGGTCTGAGGCTCTCGGTGATCCGGGCCATGAACGAGGGAGCCCCCGCGGGCTGCGTCTCCCTGGGCCTGGGGGAACCCTCCTGGGACCTGCCCCGGGAAGCCCGGGAATCCCTGGAGGCCTGGGCGGGTCCGGAAGGCCCCTGTCCCTACGGGCCCAACGCGGGCATCCCGGAACTCCGGGCCGCCCTGGCGGACCATCTCGGCGTCCCGGATCCCGGGATCCTCGTGTCCGCTGGGAGCCAGGGGGCCCTCTTCGCCCTGGTCCAAGCCTGGGCGGGACCGGGGGACCAGGTCCTCCTGCCGGATCCCGGCTTCCTGGCCTATCCGACCCTGGCCCGCCTGGCCGGGGCCGAGCCGGTCCCCTACCCCGCGGCCCCGGACTTCTCCCTGGACCCCGGGCTCTTCCGGGCCGCCCTGGAGGCGGCCCCCCGGGCCCGGCTGGCGATCGTGAACCATCCCGCCAATCCCACCGGGGCCGGTGCATCCCGGGCGGCCCTGGACGAAATGTACGCCGCCTGCCGGGACCGGGAGGTGGTCCTGGTCTCCGACGAGGTCTACCGGGAGCTCCACCTCTCGGAACGCCCCGCGGGCCTGGCGGATGCCGGCGTCCGCCCCGGGGCCGTCGTCCTGGGCTCCCTGAGCAAGGCTTTCGCGGCCCCCGGCCTCCGGGTGGGCTGGGCCTGGGGGGATTCCGAGGTCCTGGCCCCCGCCCGGCTCGTGCACAACGCCATGGTCTCCTGCCTTTCCCGGCCCGCCCAGGCGGCGGCCGCCGCCCTGGTCGGAGCCTCGGACCGGATTCTCCCCCGGGTGCGGACCCAGCTTGCCGTCCGCTGGGAAGCCTTCCGTTCCGCGGCCCGGGATCACCTGGGCTGGGATCCCCCCCCGCCGGCGGGAGGCTTCTACGCCTGGCTGCCCCTGCCGCCCGAGGCCCGGCCGGATCCCGGGGCCTTCTGCCTTCGGGTCCGGGACCGGGGCGGGGTCATCGTCATCCCCGGCTCGGCCTTCGGGCCCCGGGGCGCGGCCTACGCGCGAGTCTCCTGGGCGGGATCCCCCGCCGATATCGTGGAAGGCGTCCGACGCCTGTCCGGCTTCTGGAGGGACCGATGAGCTTCTTCGCCGTCTCCGACAGCGCCCTCGCGGGCTTCGCGGTCCGGGCCCCGGGGCCGTTCTTCGTCTATTCGCGGTCCGCCGCCCGGGAGCGCTGGGACCGCCTGTCCGCGGTCCTCCCGCCCCGGGTCCGCCTGGCCTACGCGGTCAAGGCAAACCCGAATCCCGGACTCCTTTCGCTCTTCGCCCGGGGCGGGGCCGCCTTCGACTGCGCCTCCGGGGGGGAGCTCGACCGGGCCGCCCGGGCCCTGTCCAAGGCGCGCCCCCGGTCGGGCTCCCGGGCGGCGGCGTCCGGCGGGGAGGAAGCGGGACCCGGCAACCGGATCTTCTACGGCGGCCCCGGCAAGCGGGCCGAGGAGATCCGCCGGGCCCTGCGTCTGGGGGCCCGGATCCACGCGGAAAGCGTGGAAGACCTGGCCCTGGTGGACCGGTTTTCCCGGAAGCCGGCGGCGGTGAACCTCCGCATCCACCCCGCCGCGGGGATCGAGGAGGGTTCCCGGATCATCGGCGGAACGGGACCCTCGGCCTTCGGGGTGGACGAGGAGAACCTGGCCCGGGTGCTCCACACGGCCAAGCGCTTCACCCGGGTCCGGATCGAGGGCATCCACGTCTTCGCGGCCAGCAACGAGCTGGACGCGGACAGGCTGGCCCGGACCTACGACACCGTCCTGGGCCTCTCCCGGAGGGCCTCGGAGTCCTTCGGCCTGGACCTGCGCCAGATCGACCTGGGCGGAGGGCTGGGCATCGCCTACGCCCCCGGGGAGGAGGAGCTGGACATCGAGGCCCTGGGCCGATCCCTCCGGGATCTCCTGGAACGGAACGGCTGGTTCCGGGGGGAACTCGTACTGGAACCCGGGCGCTGGCTGGCCGGCCCCTGCGGGGTCTATGTTGCCCGGGTGGTCCGGGTGAAGGAGAGCCGGGGCGTCCGGTTCGTGATCCTGGAGGGAGGGATCAACCATCTCCTCCGCCCCCTCCTGACGGGCCAGCCCTTCCCGGTCCGGGCCTTCCGGGCGGACGGGACCTCCGTCGAGGGAAACTCCGGTCCGGCGACCCTGACCGGCCCCCTGTGCACCTCCCTGGACCGCCTGGGGGACGTCCTCCTGCCGGGCCTGGACGCGGGGGACTACGTGGCCTTCGGCCGCACCGGGGCCTACGGCTTCACCGAGGCGATGGGCCGCTTCCTCTGTCACCCGGAGCCCCGGGAATACTGGACCCGGTAGGCGGCGGGCTTCGCCGATCCCCCGTCGGGCCGGCACCGGCCTGCAGGAACGGTGAGGGCGCACCGGAGATTCCGAAGGGGACGGAGAAGGTCTTCGAAAGGAGTCCGGGGACCAGGGTCTCCCCCGCGGACCCCGTGGCCAGGAGACGACCCTCCCGGATCAGGACGACGGAATCCGCGGCGTAGGCCGCAAGGGCGGCGTCGTGGGTGGAAAAGACGACGGTACGGCCCTCCCGGGCCAGGGCCGCCAGGGCCTGGGCCACCCGGAGGGCGTTGGCGGGATCCAGGGCCGCGGTGGGTTCGTCCAGCAAAACCAGGGGCGCTTCCTGGACCAGGCACCGGGCCAGGCGCACGAGCTGGAGCTCGCCCCCGGACAGGGCGGTCACGGGGCGCCCGGCGAAGTCCCCGATCCCCAGGGCGTCCAGGGCCGCCCGGGCCCGTTCCTCGTCCCGGGCGTCCGGCTCCGCCAGGGGGGCCAGGTGGGGGGCCCGGCCCATCAGCACGAACTCCCGGGCCTCGTAGGTGAAGGAGATCCGCTCGATCTGGGAGAGGTAGGCGGCCTTCCGGGCCCGCTCCCCCGGGGGCCAGGAGGAGGCGGGCCGCCCCGCCAGGAGGACCTCCCCGGACCGGGGGCGCATCCACCCCAGGGCCGCCAGGAGCAGGGTCGACTTGCCGGAGCCGTTCGGACCCAGCAGGGCCAGCACGCTCCCCTCGGGCACCGAGAGGGAGAAGCCGGACACCGCGTCCCGGTCCCCCTCGGGATAGCGCAGATGGACGTCCCGGTATTCCAGCATCAGCGGACTACCGTGACGGCCCGGCCGAGGAGGAGGGCCGTGAAGGCAGCGGTGCCCAGGAAGGCGGTGGTGACCCCCAGGGGCAGTTCCCCGGGCAGCAGGGTCCGGGACACCGCGTCGCAGACCGTAAGGAAAGCCGCCCCCAGGGCGATGGAGGCGGGCATGGACCTGCGTCCGTCCGCGCCGACCAGGAGGCGGGCCGCGTGGGGGACGATGAGGCCCGCCCAGGACACGATCCCGCTTACCGCCGTAAGGGCCGCCACCCCCGCGACGGCGGCGGTCAGGATCAGGGCGCGCTCCCGGCCGGGACGGGCTCCCAGGGAGAAGGACGCGGCGTCCTCCAGGGACAGGATGGAGAGCCTCCACCCCGCGGCCCGGAGCACCCCCAGGGACGCCAGGGCGACCGGGGCCACCGCGGCCAGGCGCTTCCAGCCGATCCCCGAGAGTCCGCCCAGGGTCCAGTAGGCGATGTCCGGAAGCTCCCGCAGGGGGTCCGCGGCGTACTTCACCCAGGCCAGGGCGGAGGAGAAGAAGGCGGACACCGCGATCCCCGCCAGGACCAGCCGCAGGACCCAGCCCCCGAAGCGGAATCTCCGGGCCAGGGCCGCGGAAGCCCCCAGGCCCGCCAGGGCGAAGACGAAGGCGGAGCCCGAGACGGCCAGGTCGTGCCGCAATCCCAGGACCATGGCCAGGGCCGCCCCGAAGGCTGCCCCCTGGGAGACCCCCAGGAAACCCGGTTCCACCAGGGGGTTGGAGAAGACCATCTGGAAGGCGTTCCCCGAGGCGGCCAGCACGGCCCCCAGGAGGGCCGCCGCCAGGACCCGGGGTAGCCGGACGGTCAGGAGGAGGGTCCGGGCCAGCTCGTCGGAGGCCAGGATCCGGGGATCCAGGAAGCCCGGCTCCGGGTAGCGACCCGCCAGGAGGGCGAGGGCCAGGAGGAGGAAGGCGACGGCCCAGAGCGCCGCGTTCGTCGGGGCCCTCCGGGCCGGATGCGGGGTACGGCCGACGGAAGGTCGGTCCCTAGCGGATTCCATGGTCCCCGGTCAGCCGGGGCCGGACGACCCGGTCGAAGGCCGTGTCGTCGAAGCCGTAGAGGAGCCGGTAGAAGCGTCGAGCCTCGGCCTCCAGGGAGAGGGTTTCCGCCCGGTCCGGGTGGAGGGTCTTGACCGCCCAGAGGAGCCCCAGGGCCCAGCGGGTGTCCGGCTGGTCCCAACTGAAGAAGTCCTGGGGGAAGCCCCGGATCCTGCCGGCCTTCCCGGCGGCGAGGAGCGCGAACCGGGGATCCGCCCGCATCCGGGTGACGGCCTCGTCCACTCCCCGCCGGTAGTCGATCACCAGGATGACGTCGGGATTCCACGCGGCGACCTGCTCCAGGTCCACCCGGGCCCAGCCGTCCCCGGGATTGGCCCCGACCCAAACCGGCACGCCCCCGGCCATCTCCACGATCCGGGTCTGCATCCAGGACGCCGGAGGGACCTCCCAGGCGTCCCCGGCGGCCTGGACCGTCAGGACCCGGGGCTTGCGGGGGGCTCCCGAGGCGATCCGGGCGGCGGTCTCCACGACCCCTTTGTAATATCCGACCAGCTCCGCGGCCCGGGCCTCCTCGCCCAGGATGCGGCCCAGGGACTCAAGATCCCGGTAGTAGTCCTCCGGAGTCTCCAGGTCCAGATAGTGGACCCGGATCCCCAGGGATTCCAGGGCGCCCCCCACTCCCCGCTTCAGGGAGCTCTTGAAGATCGCCAGGTCCGGTCGGTAGGAGACGTACACCTCCGCGGAGGCGTTGCGATCCAGGACCGGCTTGGAGGGATAGGAAGGATCCAATTCCCGGAGGAAGGTGCCCAGTCCCTGATCCCCTCCCCCCACGGTGATGACCCGGGATTTCGCGGAGGGGAAAGCGTACACCGCGTCCGCGACCAGGACCGCGGCCCGGCCCCCCATTATGATGCGGGAGGGCGGGGTTTGTGCGACGGCCGCCGCCGAGCCGAGCAGGATCAGCGCGGCGGCAAGGATGGAGCGCGTTCGGGATAGTTTCATGGGACCCCCCTATTCACAGTGTGAATATATGGGGCGTGACTAGACGTGTCAAGAATACGGCGAGGATCCTAGATGAATCGGAGAGGTACCTTCAGGGCGCCCTCGTACTCGGTCCGGGTGTCCAGGTCCGCGCGGATCCCCGGATCCGGGACCTCCCGGTACACGGGTCCCCGGGTCTCGAGATAGTCTTTGAACCGGCCGTCCCGGGGCAGGCGCAGGGCCTCCGGGATCAGGCCGGACGGAATGAGGACCGGGTGCCCCGGCTCTCCCCGGAAGGACGGGAAGATCGGCCGGGCAGGAATTCCCTCGTCCCGGCGGATTTCCGCCTCCCGGGCCAGGGCGCGGAACGCGGCGACCGGCACGAAGGGCATGTCCGCGGGAAGGACGAAGAAGAAGGGGGTCTGCACCCGCGCCATCCCCGCCTGGAGGGATCCCAGCATCCCTTCCTCCCAGGCCGGGTTCGGAACGATCTCGACCCGGTCCGCCAGGCTACCCAGAGCCCCGGGGATGGAATCCGCGTCCCGGCCGGCCACCACGATCACCCGGCATCCCGCGTCCCGGGCGATCCCGGCGGCGGCGGACAGCAGGGTCCCGCCCCGGAAGGCCAGACCGGGCTTCCAAGCCCCCATGCGGCTGGAGGCCCCGGCGGCGGGGATCACGCAGTCGAACACCGCTCGTCAGCCCGCGGTCGCGAAGGCACGCAGACGTGCGATCTCCGCCCGGGTCCGCTCCGGGGCGGGGCCGCCGGTACCGTTCCTCCGGGCCACGCAGGCGTCCAGGTCCAGGTAGGCCGCGAGCTCCTGCGCCCGGATCCCCGCCTGCGCGAAGAGGGGGGAGATCCCCGCGAGGTCCGCGTCCGTGAGGTCCGCGGGCCGGAGCCCCAGGGACAGGCAGGTGAGGACCGCCTGCTTGGCCGCCCCGTAGGCGGACCGGAAGGGGATTCCCTTCCGCACCAGGAGTTCCGCGATGTCCGTGGCCTCCAGGAACCCGGTTTTCGCCGCGTCCCGCATCCGGTCCGGGTTCGGCTCCAGGGATCGCACCAGGACGGCGAAGGCCTCGAGGCATCTGTCCACGGTGTCCACCACGTCGAAGAGGGCTTCCTTGTCCTCCTGGAGGTCCCGGCCGTAGGCCAGGGGCAGGCCCTTCTGGAGCACCAGGAGGTTCACGAGTCCCCCGAAAACCCTTCCGGCCTTTCCGCGGATCACCTCGGCGGTGTCGGGATTGCGCTTCTGGGGCATGATGCTGGAACCCGTGGAGCACGCCGGGCCCACCTTCACGAAGGAGAACTCCTCGGAGGACCAGAGGACGATCTCCTCGCAGAACCGGGACAGGTGCATGAGGAGGGTCGAGGCCGCGGCCGCGTACTCCACGCAGGCGTCCCGGTCCGCGGTGGCGTCCATGGCGTTCCGGGAGGGCCGGGCGAAGCCCAGGTCCTTCGCCGTCGCCTCCCGGTCCAGGGGCAGGCCCGAGCCCGCCAGGGCCCCGGAGCCCAGGGGGCACTCGTCCGCCCGGGCCAGGCCGTCCGCGAAGCGGCCCGCGTCCCGCTCCAGGGCGGCGCACCAGGCCAGGAGGTGGAAGGCGAAGGTCACCGGCTGGGCCCTCTGCAGGTGGGTGTAGCCGGGCAGGAGGGTTTCCGTATGCTCCGCGGCCAGGTCCAGGAGGGCCGTCATCGCCGACAGCACTCCTTCCCGGGCGCGGCGGAAGGCCTTCTTGAGGAAGAGACGCAGGTCTACGGCCACCTGGTCGTTCCGGCTGCGGCCGGCGTGCACGGCCTTGCCGACGTCCCCCAGGCGGCGGGTCAGCTCGCCCTCCACGAAGGAATGGACGTCCTCGGCCTTCGGGTCCGGGACTAGGGAGCCCGCGGCCGCCTCGGCCCGGAGGGCCTTTAGCTCGGACACCAGGGCCTTCGCGGAGCCCTCGGGCAGGATGCCCTGGACGCCCAGCATGCGGGCGTGGGCGATCGAGCCCTCCAGGTCTTCCGGAAGGAGGCGGCCGTCCACCGCCACGGAGGACAGGAACTCGTCCACCCTCGGGTCCAGGCCCGACGAACCGACTTCCCAGAGCTTGGCCATCGATACTCCTTTTCCCGGCGCCCGGACCCGCCGAATCCCCGGCCGACCGGCTTCCCTACGGCGCCGAGGCCGCCACCCGCCCGGTGCCGTACCGAAAAGTCGGGTCCCCTCCGCCCGCCGCCGCCTTCCGGGCCGCGAGCCGGGCTTTCACCAGGCTCCGGGCCTTGGTCGGCAGGGCCGTCAGGTTTATGAAGCCCGTCGCGTCCTTGTGGTCGAACAAGGGCCCCGTGGCAAAGGACGCCAGGGACTTGTCGTACAGGGAGTACGCCGACACGGCGCCGGCCCCCAGTATACCACCCTTGTACAACTTCAGCTTCACCGTCCCGGTAACCACCTTCTGGGTGGAGTCCACGAAGGCGCACAGCGCCTCCATGAGGGGACTTTCCCACTCCCCCTCGTAGAGGAGCTCCGCGAAGCGTTGGGCCGCCTGGAGTTTGAAGGACAGGGTCTTCCGGTCCAGGCAGAGCTGTTCCAGCCGTGCGTGGGCTTCCAGGAGCACCGTGCCCGCCGGGGTCTCGTACACCCCCCTGCTCTTCATCCCCACCACACGGTTCTCCACCATGTCGAGAACCCCGATTCCGTGGCGCCCCGCGGCGACGTTCAAGGCCGAGATCAACTCGGCGCCTCCCATCCGGACCCCGTTCAGGGCCACCGGCACACCCCCCTCGAACCCCAGCTCCACGTATTCCGGCACGTTCGGGGCCTTCTCCGGCGTGGAGCACATCTTGAGCATACCTTCCCACTTGGGTTCCGAGGCGGGATCCTCCAGGTCCAGGCCCTCGTGGCTCACGTGCCAGAGGTTGTCGTCCCGGGAATAGGAATCCTCCTTTTTCATGGGGACCGGGATGCCCCGGGCCTCCAGGTAGGCGATCTCCTCCTCCCGGCTCGCGATGTCCCAGATCCGCCAGGGGGCGATGATCTCGAGGTCCGGGGCCGCGGCGCGGATCCCCAGCTCGAAGCGTACCTGGTCGTTCCCCTTGCCGGTGCACCCGTGGGCGATCGCGTCCGCCCCCTCCGCCAACGCCGCCTCCGCCAGGCACTTCGCCAGCAGGGGCCGGGCGGCGCTGGTGCCCAGCAGGTAGCGTCCTTCGTAGGCGGCACCCGCCTTGACCAGGGGCCAAAGGTAGTCCTCCACGAATTCCCGCTTAAGGTTCTTCACGATCAGCTTGGAGGCCCCCGAGGCGAGGGCCCGCTTCTCCAGGCCCGCCCAGTCGCACTCCTGCCCGACGTCGCCGCAGACAGCGACCACCTCGCAGCCGTAGTTCTCCTTGAGCCAGGGTACGATGACCGTGGTGTCCAATCCGCCGGAATAGGCAAGGGCTATCTTCCTGTACATACTCGCTCCTATGCATAAAAATACGCTTGCTCGGGAAGGTCCGGGAATGAGGAATCCCCGGATGCTTCGTCCGGAATGCAGGTCTATGGGGTCTGTCTAACGGGGGTTTCGGTTAACGACGACGGAGGCGGGAGAAAACGAGGCGGGGAACGGCGGGAGCGAGGACGGCGACGGGATTCGAGGGACCGCACGGATCGGGACAGAAGGACATGGGAACCTCCCGGAATCGGAATCTGGCGCCATCCTATTCCATACCGGCGGCATCCGTCAAGAGCTTATACGTATTTTTATACAATCCATACAAGCCTTGAGAAACCACGGCCCCCCGGCTACACTCCTACCCATGAAGAATCCCCGCCCGCCCGGCTCCCGGTTCGCCGGGCTCCTCTTCCCCCTCATCCTGGCCGCCGCCGTGGCCGGCGGAATCCTCCTCTGGAAGCCCCTGACCGGGATCTTCCGGGATCCCCAACGGGCCCGGGCCTGGGTCGATTCCCTCGGCGCCGTCGCGCCCCTGGCCTACGTCGGCCTCCAGTTCCTCCAGGTCGTGGTCTTCATCATTCCCGGGGAGGTCGTGCAGATCGGCGGAGGCTACGTCTTCGGATTCTGGGGGGCCACGATCCTCTCGTCCCTGGGCATCCTGGCGGGCTCGGTCTTCAATTACTACGTCGGAAAGCTGGCCGGACGCCCCTTCGTAGAGCGCCTGGTCAAGCCCGAGGTCCTGGAACGCCTGGAACATGCGACCACCTCCGGACGGGAAGCCGCCGGATTCTTTCTCCTGTACGTGATCCCCAGCATCCCCAAGGACGCACTTTCCTACGTGGTCGGGATGAGCCGGATATCCCTGCCCCTCTTCATCCTGATCTCCGGGATCGGACGCCTCCCGGGCATCCTCGGAAGCGCCTACATCGGAAACTCCGCCTACCGGGGCGAGTACGGGACCGCCCTGGCCGTCCTGGCCGTCGCCGCCTGCCTCTTCTTCGCGGGCCTCGTGTTCAAGGACAGGCTGACCGAGGCGGTGCACCGCCTTCTGAGCCGCCGCCCGAAGGACGGGCCGCGGTAGCCGTCCCCGCGGCCACGGCATCTCCGCCGTATGCGGCCACGGCCGCCCCTTCCGGCGCCCTACACTCCGCGGCTACCGCCGCCCCTTGATTTTTTCCGCCCGGTAGGCTATTTTTCTCCCCGCACCGATGGGGAATTAGCTCAGTTGGTAGAGCGATAGGTTCGCAATCTATAGGTCAGGGGTTCGAATCCCCTATTCTCCAGCGCAACAGCCGTCTATTGGACGGCTGTTCTTTTTTGCGCTGGAGAATGGGGGATTCGGCCGTGCGCGATAGCGCACATGACAATCGCTTCACTGCCGAAAGCGACGCGAAGAGGCGCATTCGAAGGGTTCTTGGGGCGCCGAGCGATTCGATCATTTGAGGATCGCTCGGCGTGAGGCGTCAGGGATGACGCCGAGAGCAAGAACCCCGGCCCGGAGCGAGCCGGCACGATGCCGGCAAGCGCAGGGCGATTCCCCGATTCTCAAAAATTCCCCTCGGCTCAACGGCCGGCGCTTGACACCCCGGGACAACCCGGGGTCTGCTTCCAGGAAGCCCTCGGCCGGCTCGACGGCGCGGGCGAGCACGGATCCGATCGGATCCCCGGGAGGTTCCATGAGCCATCATCCTTCCCCGAATATGCCGGAATCCCTGGCCGAGAGGGCGGCGGAGGGTCGCATCCCCGCCCGGCGGGTCTGGGGCATGCTGGGCCTGCGCTCCCTGCTTTTCTTTTCCCTGCTTCTCCTGTCCGCCCTGGCCTACCGGCTCGCCGGGGACGAATCTCCCGTTCGCTCCGCCTCCGCCTGGTGGCTCTGGTACCTGACGATCGCGAATATCGCCTGCATCGTCCTCCTGGTCCGGTACGGCCGGAGGGAGGGCATCCGCCTGAGGGACCTGTACTTCTTCGACCCCTCCACCTGGAAGGGCGACGTGCTATGGTTCCTTCTGGCGACCGCCGTGTCCGCGGCGCTGGTCCAGGCGCCGGTGACCCTGCTGGCCAAGGCGCTCTGGGGAGACGCCGGAACCCCGAACCGGATGCTCCTCCAGCCCCTCCCCGTCCCGGCGATCTATCCTCTCTTCCTGCTGTTGCCGGTCACCCAGGCCCTGGCGGAGCTCCCGACGTACTGGGGCTACGTCGCCCCCCGGCTGAGGGCGGCGGGGATGAACCGATGGGTGACGATCGGCGTCGTGGGCTCCGTGCTGTCCCTCCAGCACATGTTCCTGTCCTTCCAGCCGGATGGGCGCTACGCCCTCTGGCTGGCGGTGAAGTTCCTGCCCTTCGCCCTCTGGACGGGGGTGGTCGTCGACCGGCGGCCCTCGATCCTTCCCTACCTGATGGTCCTTCACCTGCTCCTGGACGCGTCCCTGCCGGTCCTTACTCTCCTTGTATCCCGGGGGATGATCCTGCCCTGACGGGGGCGGCCGCCAGAGGCAGGACGGCGAGGAGGGCGAAGGCGGCGCTGGCCCAGAAGACCTTGTCCACCCCGTACTTCTGGGAGACGAGTCCGAACAGGATCGGCGAGAGGACCCCGGCCACGCCGCCCAGGGTCGAGCCGAGGGCGAAGGCGTCCTCGAGGGCTCCGCCTTTCCCCGCCGCCTCGGCGAGAAGGGTGTTCAGCACGGGGACCGTCCCCTTCGTCACCCCTCCGAGGAGAATCGCGAGGGGCACCATGAGGAGCAGGCTCCCCGTGCGGCTCAGGGCGACCAGGAGTGCCGCCATGACGAACTCCGAGGCGAAGAAGACCCGCCGGCCTCCGAAGCGGTCGACGACGCCTCCGAGGGCGACCTTTCCGAGCATGTTCCCCAGGAAGAAGGCGCCCGAGAGGGAGCCGAGTAGCCCGGGAGAGGCGCCCCGGAGGGTGAAGAGGAAGGGAAGGAACACGAAGAGCGAGGAACTCGCCAGGGTATCCACGAAGCTGCTCGCGAGGATGGGAAGCAGGTTCCGGTCGAGGGGAACCCGGAATCGCCGGCGCCGGTCGACCCGGAGGGACTCCCCTTCGGACGGGCCGGCGCGGCCCGGAAGCCCTCCCGCCGCGAGGACGGCCAGGAGAAGGATCGGAGCCGCGGCGTACACGGACGCGACCCCTCGCCACGGCAGCCAAGCCATAAGGGCGGTGACGAGGGCCGCCACGCCGATCCGGCCGATGTCCCCGACGGCGGTGAATCCCCCCATCCTCCTTCCCAGCCCCGAGGGGGGACCCGCCGAGGCGACCAGGGAAAACGCGATTGGATGGAAGGCCCCGAACCCCAGGCTGGCGAATCCGAAGGCCAGGGCGAGGGCCGCGTAGGAGCGGGCGGAAGCCACGACCAGGAAGGAAACCGCGTAGAGAGCCGCCGCGGCCGCCAGGACGCGGAAGCCTCCGAAGCGCCGGGCCAGGCCGGCGGCGGGCAGGGCCAGAAAGATTCCGGCGACGCCCAAAATGCTCGTCAGGATGCCGATCCGCGCGAAATCCAATCCGAGTTCGCCCCGCAGGAAGGGCAGGAGAAGGGGAAGGCTCGCGAGCCATCCGTCGTTCATCACGTGCAGGAGCCCGAGAAGCCGGTACCGGCCCCCGCTCCCGTCCTTCCGTCCCTCGCGTCGAGTGCTTCGCATACCGCGGCCCATGGTAGCGAGCGGCGAGGCGGGGTTCAAGGCGGCCCCGAATCGGCCCCGGCGCGGGCAGTCCTACCGAAGCTCGTCGACGACGGGACTTTTTATGATTATTTTTATAATATTAAACCCGGTACATCCTTCCGGGAGGGGAGACGCCATGAGAATGATCCACCGCCGGCCGAGCCGGTCCGCGGCCCTCGCGGCCGTCCTGGCGGTAGCTTTTGCCGCCCCGGCGGCGGCCGGGGATGTTGAGATCGAGATCGGGCAGACCGAGTGGGAACTGCGGCCGGGGCTGACGACCCGGGCCTGGTCCTACGGCGGCACGGTGCCGGGCCGGCCCATCGTGGTCCGCCCCGGAGAGCGGGTCCGGGTGACGGTGACCAACCGCCTTCCGGTCGCGACGAACATCCACTGGCACGGCCTTGTCCTGCCGAACGACCAGGACGGCCCCTCCCTCACGATCGAGCCCGGGGCCGTGTTCCGGTACGACTTCACGGCCGGGGAGAGCGGGACCTACTGGTACCACCCGCACCGGATGCCGGTCCTTCCCCAGCTGGACCGCGGCCTGGCCGCCCCGTTCATCGTACTGGCCCCGGAGGACGCCTTGTACGACGGGGACCACACCTTCGTGCTGGACGACTGGCTCCTCGATTCCCGGGGCGATCGGCTCGAGGGGACCTCCCGGCAGGAGATGGAGCGGTACGGAAACGTGGAGACCGTGAACGGAAAGACCGGGGACGCCGTGGCGCCCCTGCGGGTCCGGGCCGGACAGATCCACAAGCTACGGTTCATCAACGCTTCGACCGCGGCCTTCCACGAGCTCACGGTATCCGGGCACCGGCTCCGGGTGACCCACCTGGACGGCCATCCCCTCCAACGTCCCTACGAGACGGACCGCATCGACCTGGCCCCGGGCGAACGGGTGGACGCGGAGCTCTTCGCGTCCCGGCACGAGGGGGAACGGTACGAGATCGCGTCCTCCCGCCGGGAACTCGGCCTGGTCATTCCGATCCTGTACGGCCCGGGATCCGTGCCGGCCTCCGTCTCCCCCTTCCGTCCCCCCGCACCGGAGGCCCCCGCGTCCGTACCCGCGCGTCCGGACCAGGAGCTCGTCCTGTCCTCCGGGATGGGCGGAATGATGGGCCCCGGGGGGATGCAATGGACGATCGACGGCCGGGCCTTTCCCCGGACCCGGCCCATCGAGGTCAGGGTCGGGGTACCCCGGACCCTGCGGATCTACAACCGGGACCACATGTCCATGATGATGGGCCATCGCATGGACCACCCCATCCACGTCCACGGCACCAAGTTCCGGGTGCTGTCCGTCAACGGGATCGCGCCGGACCAGCCGATCTGGAAGGATACGATACCGGTTCCCCTCGGCGGATACGTCGATATTTCCTTCGTCATGGAAAACCCCGGTGACTGGATGTTCCATTGCCACATCATCGACCACGAGGACGGGGGGATGATGACCTTCGTGCGGGCGAGGTAGACCGGCAAGCCGAAGAGTCACGATTCGGCCGGACGTGCCGGCGGCGGCCGTTCGATCCGTCGACCGACCCGTTATCCATAGCGCTGAACGTATGATAGACTACGGGGTCATGAAGGATGCGGGCCTTGCAAGACTCTACACGCGACTTGTCAACGCCCTGAGTTTCTCCTCGGAACTGTACAAGCTCCGGCGAGAGCTGAACGCCCGGATCGACGCGCCCGCCGCGATCGCCCAAGGTCCCCGGTCCCACCCCCTGGGGATTTCGCGTTGGTTCAAGAAGCGCCGGATATCGATCGCCGAAGCCTACATCATGGTCGTGAGCGACCTGGAGTCCAAGCATTCCCGGGCGAGGCTCCGGGCGCTCCGCATGCTGGTCGAGGTATCCTTCCACGCCAAGACCCTCGACCTTCCGCTCAACACGGCCCGGGTACAGCTGGGGCTCATAAAAGAGGCCATCAAGCACAAGGGCGACCGGCGGCGCCAGCTCGAGCTCCTGCAGGACTTTTCGGTATCCAGCCACGGGCAGCAGTCGGTTATCCGCAAGCTCCTCGACGAGCTCAACGTCGTAGAGATCCCGGAGACCGACTCGCGCCTCAAGAACCTGGACGCGGGTCGGGATGACCATGTCCACGACACGGCGACCTCGGGCCGCAAGAACCCGACCCAACTGTTGATCGACGCCTTCATCAAGGGGATCTCCGAGTTGACCATCGCCTACGGGTCGATCGACTCCATCGACCTGATGAAGGAAGCCCTGGACGCGGGCAGGATCCTGGGGATCCGGGTCAACCCGGCCCTGGAGTTCAGCATCCTGACCCAAGACCGCCGCTTCCATTTCCTGGCGACCTTGCCCCGCTTCAAGAACGGCAAGGACGCGGCCCGATGGTTCAAGCAGCGATCCCGAGATTTCCGGGACATCCTGGACGGACTGCGGAAGAACCAAGAAAACCGGGTCGAGGCGGTTCGGGCCCTTGTTCGGCACTTCAACGCGTCCGGGCTCGAGGAACTCAACACCGGCTGGCCGGAAGATGATCTGTACGTCCTGCCCAAACTGAAATTCGGCGACCTGACCGAGGCGATCCCGAAATCGAGCCTGAACCGCATGCACCTGGGCGAATACCTGTATACCCGCTACAAGCCCATCCTCTTCAACCGCGTCATGTTCACGAAGCTCCATCGGGAGAAGGCCCGCACGGCCTTGCGCAGGAAGCTCCTCTCGGACTGGGAATTCAGGATCGTGGACGACCGGTATGCCCGGATCCGGGAAGAATACCGGAAGCTCAACCCGGAGAGTCTTCGGAAGCAATATTTCACCAATCCCGAGATCGGCGACTACCAGACGATATTCACGGACCTCCGGGAAATGCACTCCATCCTGTCCGGGGCCGGATGCAAACTCCGGGTCCTGCATCCCCTGGAGCACGGATACGATGCGGCCCGGAGGCTTCTGGAGGCGAGCCGCGGGGTCATCGACGAGGTCGAGATCTTCAACATGCAGGATTCCCTGAACCGCGACCCGGAGGAGAACCTGAGGCTGGCCCGGCTGGTCAACGAACTCAACGTCCGGAGCGCGGCGGCCGGGAAGACCCCGTTCGTTCCGGTCTGCGGCAGCGATTCCACCGGCCGGACTCCGACGGTGCCCGGCATGGGATTCATTCGCGAGGACCGGATCACGGGAGCCCGCAGGAGGACGTACGTCAAGAGGCACATCGCGCTGCCGCCCCTGATCTCCGCGATGATCGAGGCCCGCGGGCTCCCCGTGTCCGAGTCGGAGGCGGCCGGGGCTCCGAGGATCCTGAGCCTCGGGAAGATGACCGGCGGCCGGATCAACCTGATCGGGGACGAGACCGACGCCGAGGCTTGCCTCATCCCCCCCGCCCGCGCCTGGCGCTACCTCAATCCGTGGCTCGTCAACCTGCTGTACACGACGATCGGCTTCCTGGTGGCCCAGCGCTTCGTGGGCACCTTCTACGCCGGCTTGTGGCTCTTCATCACGGGATTCCGGAACTCGATCGCCGATCTCGTGGCGAGCCGGGGAGCCCGGATGAGCGCGTGGAGCCTCAAGGGCGTCAATTTCGACAACGTGGCCCGGTCGCTGTTCTGGACCGGGTTTTCCGTGCCCATCATGGCCTTCGTCAAGTCGAGGTTCGACGCCCTCTGGCCCTTCGAGGCGGAAGGCCTCCTGTTCGACGCGGCGAAGTTCTTCTTCATAGCCTTCGCGAACGGCCTGTACCTGGCGACCCACAACACCCTGCGGGGTTTCGACCGGAAGGTGGTCCGGGCGAACTTCTTCCGAAGCGTGCTGGCCTGGCCTCTGGCGACGGCCTTCGCCCCCCTCGGAGCGTCGCTGGGCATACCGAGCATCGTGCATTCGAAGATCTGGTCGGACGTCGTGGCGGGATTCATCGAGGGCGGAAGCAAGTACGTGAAGACCCTCGGGCTCCGCCAACGGGACATCCGGGAGATCCTGCCCCGGTTGATCGAGGGCGACCGGGAGGAGCGCTTCACGGCCCTGCTCGACCTTCTGTTCCTGTACCGGCAGGAACCCCGAACGGAGACCTCCCTAAAGGCGCTCCTCGTATCCGAACGGACTTCGGGAGGCGATTCCGGGGACGAGGCGGAACGGTCCGACTATACCTTCGACGAGTTCCGGGCCGTGGTCATGGAAGAGGATTCGGACGACGAACTGGCCGGCTTCATCCTGTCCAATTACCAGCCTGAAATGTCGGCGGACCTGGTGAGCCTGGTTTCGTCCACCCTGCCGGCCTTCCGGGACTGGGTCACCTCCCACGCGCGGCTCTTCCGGAAGACGGAGCCGGTCCGTGAAACCGACATCCCGGCCGCCGTCCGGGCGGCCCGACCCTTGGAGTAAGGAGGCGGAACGATGGCGGAAAAACGCGGAACCGCGGATCCGAACCGGGAGTGGCTGGTCCTGCACCTGACGGGCGCGGCCGCCCACATCCCCTTCAAGCGGGCCGTCCGGGATTTCCCCGTGGAGCTCGCGGGCAAGAAGGTGAAGGGACTCGGGCACACGGCCTGGGGGCTTCTGTGGCACCTGGCGGTCTGCCAGGAGGACATCCTCCTCTACGCCCTGAACGAGGGTCACGTGAGCCCGCCCTACCCCTCGGGCCTCTGGCCCAAGGAGGCCGGCCCCGCGGAGGCCGCCGACTGGGACCGGACGGTGCGCAAGTTCAACCGGGACCTGGCCGCGATCGTCCGTATGGTCCGGGACCCCGGACGGGACCTGTACGCCCCGGTTCGGCCCGGGATCGACGAGACCCTCCTTCAGATGGCCGGGCTCGTCATCGACCACAATTCCTACCACATCGGCCAGCTGGTGGACCTGAGGATGCTCCTGGGCGTCCCGGTCAAGGACTGGTGAGGCTCCGGCGGGGCGACGGAACGATTCCGGGGGGAGCGATCCCCGCCCTGGTCCGGGCCGCGCGTACGGTCTGGAGCCTCGCGGTGGCGTCCTACCTCGACCTGGGGGACGAACTCTCGGCGGCCCTGGCCTGGATCGGCGGGGAGGCCGTCCCGGATCTCGGCCCCCCGGACGCCCCGCCCCCCGGGCGCCTGACCCGCTTCGCGTCCGACCCGATGAAGGACCGGGAATTCCTGGAGGTCCTCTTCCTCTTCCGCCACGAGAGGGCGTTCAGGAAGGTACCTTGAAGGCGGACGGCCGGAGCCGGGCGACCATATAAATCCCGTCGCAAACACCTTGCTTGCCGGAGCTCGCCTTCGGCGGACCGGCACAGTATCTTTTCGCTGACAGGAGGCGCCATGATCGAAACCATCCTCTCCCGCCGGAGCGTCCGTTCGTTCCTTCCGAACCCCGTACCCCCCGATTCCGTCGAAACTCTCCTTAAGGCCGGCTTCCACGCCCCCAGCGCCATGAACCAGCGACCCTGGCACTTCGTCGTCCTGGAAGGGGAACGGCTCGAAGGCCTCCTCCGGGGCCTGGCGAACACGCCGAAAGGCGCGCCCCTCGCCCTGGTCGTTTGCGTGGACGAAAACCTGGAGCGCCTGACCCGGGCGGGGGATTCCGATGCCGCGGCGGCCAGCCAGAACATCCTCCTGGCCGCCCATTCCCTGGGCCTGGGGGCCGTCTGGAGCGCGGTCCTCCCCGAGTCCGCCGCCTTCGTCCGCGACTATCTCGGCCTTCCCGAGAGGATCCGTCCCTTCTCCGTCCTCCCTGTGGGGAAACCTGCCCAGAGACCGAATCCGCTGGACCGCTACGACGAGTCCCGGGTCCACCGGAACGGGTGGTAGCGCGGGGAGTACCGGCCGTCCGGCCCGCCCCGGTCGCCGTGCCGCCCGGACCACGGCGGCGGGACCGTCAATTCTTCCGCATCTTCCCCGCAACCGCCGCCAGGACCAGCGCCGCGATCCCGTAGGTCCGATCCGCTCCCCGGGGTACGAGGGTGTACCCCGGACGGGGGAAGATCGGGAGGGGGATCGTGGGGGCCGAGATCTCCGGCATGGAGAGGCGTCCCCCGGGCCCCTCCACCAGGGCGTCGACCACGGAACGGAAGGCCTTTTCCGCGGGAGCCCGGTAGGTTTCGGGAAGGTAGCCGGCGGCGGCCGAGTGGAGCCAGCCCGCGGCGACCAGGGCCGTGGCGCTGGACTCGCGGTAGCTGCGGCCGGGCGGAAGGAGCACGGTTTCCCACCACCCGTCCGGACGCTGGAGGGGTAGGAGGGCCCGGCTCGTCCGTTCCAGGATCTCCAGGATCCCGGACCGCTCGGGGTGGTCCGCCGGCAGGCGGTCCAGGATGCGCGGAAGGGACGCGACGACCCAGCCGTTACCCCGGGCCCAGTAGATCCGACCGGCGGGATGGGGACGGCCCGCCCTCACCCACCAGCTGTGGCGCCACAGGCCGTCTTCGGGGTCCTGGAGGCGGGCGGCGTAGAGCCGGGGCTGCCGGGCCGCGAAGTCCAGGAGCTCCCGGTCATGAGTCTCTGCGCCGTAGGCCGCGGGGAACACGGACAGCATCATGAGGGAATCCACCCAGATCGATTTCGGGTAGAACTTGCCTTCCGGGGAGGATCCCAGGTGATTGGGTGAATCGTCCAAGACCCGGGGGACGTTCCGGATGTAGTCCAGGACCTTCTCCGTGAGCCGTTCGTAGCCCCGGCCGGGGAGCTTCTTCTGGACTCCGTAGGTCACCAGGCCCGGGGCGGCCGTGTCGGACTGGTCGACCCGGGGATCCCGGGAAGCCCAGTGGTCACAGTAGGCTTCCAGAAAGGGCAGATACCGATCTTCTCCCAGGACGTCGTCCAATTCGAGCAGGGCGAACCCCAGGAGGGCCTCTCCCCACATCCATCGCATGTGCGGGTCCGCGGCCGAAACGAATCCGTCCGCCAGACGGACGACCCTCCGGAACCGGGGATCATCCACGACCGTTCCCTCCCGCGGCCAGATCCCTCCAGGCCGCCGGGTCGTCCCCGACCGCCGACCGCCGGCCGTCCCGGACGATCGGCGTCCGGAGCAGGGTCGGGTCGGCCAGGATCTCCTCCTCGGGATCGTACTCCAGGTAGGCCAGCCCCCGGTCCCGGTACGCCTTCGAAGTATCGTCGATCAGGGCGGCGGCCCCCCGGGTACCGGCGATCGACCTCAATTCCCCGGGGCGGATGCCCGTTTCGGCCAGATCGACGAACTGGTACGGTATCCCCCGGTCCCGGAAATACCTTTCGGCCTTCCGGGTCGCCGGGCACTTCCGGGTCCCGAAGATCTGCAGACTCACGATTCCCTCCCGCTCCGACTCGACCGGTCACCCGAATCAGGATGCGACCGCGAAAAGTCCTTCCCTACTATACCAGAACACGGACCCTCCCGAACCCCCTTGCGCGATCACCACCGGCGCTTTACTCTTTCGCTCAGGAAAGGTGACCATGGAACGAAGGTTCGCCCCCCCGCGGCTGGCCGTGATTCTCCTCGCCGTCCTGTCCGTCTCCTGCGCCCCCCGGGGGGAGATCGTGATCGGGTTCGTGGCCAGCATGTCCGGAATGGACTACATGCTGGGAACCGAGGGCCGGGACGCGGCCTATCTGTTCGTGGACGACCTCAACGCGGGGGGAGGAATCCGGGGCCGGAAAATCCGCCTGGAGATCCGGGACCTGGCCAGCGACGACTCCCGGGCGCCGGAGGCGGTGCGGGACCTGCACCGGACGGGGGCGGCGGCCATCCTGGGCTTCTTCTCCAGCTCCTCGGCCATCCAGGCCCTCCCGGACCTGGATCGGACGGGGATCCCCGCGGTCAGCCCGACCGCGACCTCCGCGGAACTGTCCGGACGGGACGATTCCTTCTTCCGGACGATCATGACCTCCGCCCGGGACCCGGAAGTCCTGGCCCGGCGGATGATCGAGTCGGGGCACTCCCGGGTGCTCTTCCTGGCCGCGGCCTACAATCGCCCCTATTACGAGACCTATCGGACCGGACTCGCGTCCCGGGTCGAGCTCGTGGATTTCCTGCTGTACAACCGCCTGGATGAGATCGATTACCCTCGCATCGAGCGGCTCGCCGGGGACCCCGGATTCGACGCGGTCATGATCGTGGCGAGTTCCCTGGATTCCGGAACCATCGCCCAGAGCCTGGCCCGTCGGGGGATCCGGAAACCCCTGTACCTGAGCGGATGGGCGGGCAACGACGATGTCCTGACATACGGAGGATCGGCGGTGGAGGGGGCGGTCCTGGTCCACCAGGTGGACGCGAGCCGGGCGGAGGACTATCCCCTGTCCGGGGAGTACCGAGAAACCTTCGGAGCCTCCCCGGGATACGGGGCCCTGGAGACCTGGGACGCCCTGCTCTTCCTGACCGAGGGGCTGAAAGCCGCCCGGGGGGATCCGAAAAACCTCCGGACCGCCCTCCGGGGGATACGCTCGTTCCGGGGGACCCTGGGCACCATCCGCATGGACGAGTTCGGGGACGCGTCGCGCCCCCTGTACCTGAAACGCATCGTGGGAGGCCGTTTCGTCGTCCTGGGCCGGGAGGACTGACCCGTGCGGGAGCGGTTCCGGGCCACGTCGTTCCTCGGCACCCTGCTGAGCATCCTCATCCTTTCCTCCCTCTCCGTCATGGGCGTCTCCGTGGAACGGTTCGTACGGGCCGACCTGACCCGCCGGGCGGAGGAGGCGGACGGGCTCCTGGCCGCCAGCGTGGCCCACGAGATCTCGGCCTTCCTGGACCTCCACTTCATCGGGCTGTCCCTGCTGGGATCCCGGGAGTTCCGGCCTACGGGCGCGGACCTCCTCCGGGAGGCCTACCCCGCCTTCGACACGGTTCTCTTCGCGGACGCCGACGGCCGGATAACGCATTCCTCCGGGGGATCCCGGGAGGAGGGCTTCGACTTTTCCTCCCGGGACTATTTCCGGGTCCCCTTCCGGACCGGCCGGAATTTCGTGTCCCGGCCCTTCGTGTCCGAGGCGAGGTACGCGCCCTCGGCGGTGCTGGCCCACCCCCTTCCGGACGGAGTCGCCATCGGGTACATCGACCTCGGGTTCCTGGGCGACTTCCTGTCCGGCCTCCCCTCCAGCCGGACACGGTCCATCTCCGTCGTGGACGACCGGGGCGCCTTCGTTGCCCACAATTCGGATCGGCCCCTGTCAAGCCGGGAGGACATCCCCGCCCTGGAGTCCTGGTTCCGGGACCGGAGCCCCGCGGCCGCCATCGGAAGCGCGGTGGTGATCCGCCGGGGGGGGGCCGAGGAGCTCCTCTCCTGGGCTGTCGTCGCCGGCGCCTCCGGATGGACCGTGGTCGTCTCGGAGCCTTCGACCCGGGTATTCGCCTCCCTGCGGGCCTTCCGGATTTCGATCTTCCTGGCCTTGGCCGCCTACGCGGTCCTCTCCCTCCCCCTCATCCTGGGCATCGTCCGGCTCGTACGCCGGGACATCTCGGCCCTGGTACGGTTCTCCCGGGAGATCGCGGAGGGGCGCACGGACGCCACGATCGAGTACCGGGGCTTCCGGGACTTCTCCGTCCTGGCGGTCAACCTGGGCCGCATGGGCCGGGCGATCGGCGAGCGGGAGGCTCGGCTCCGGGAAAACGAACGGCGGCTCCTGGATACCCTGGACTTCCTCCCCGTCCCGGTGCTGCTGCTGGAGGAGGACCTGAGACTGGATCTCGTGAGCCGCACCTTTACGGAATGCTTCGGCTGGGTCCGGGAGGACATCGGCACCGCCGAGGATTGGTGGAGCAAGATCTACCCGGACCCCTCCTACCGCGCCGAGGTCCAGGCCTACTGGGCGGACTACATCGGGAAGCTCGGGAGCGGCATCCGTCCGGAGACTCCCTTCCTGGGTCGGCTCCGCTGCAAGGACGGCAGCTTTCGGAACGTGGAAGGCCAGGCCGCACTGATCGCCGGCCGCTACGTAGTCACCTACGTGGACAGGACGGAATCCGAGCGGGCAGCCGAGAGGACCGCGGCCAGCCTCCGGGAGAAGGAGATCCTGCTCAAGGAGATCCACCACCGGGTCAAGAACAACCTCCAGGTCGTGATGAGCCTCCTGTCCCTCCGGGCCTCCAGCGTCCCCGACCAGGCCCATCTCTTCGCGGAGTCGATCAACCGGATCCACGTCATGGCGGGGATCCACGAACTTCTCTACCGGTCCCGGGACCTCGCCCACATCGACCTGGCGGAGTACGGTCAGACCATCGTCCAGTGGCTGATCTCCACCTATGCCGTCGGAACCGCCCAGCCAAGGCTGTCCCTGGAGCTTGAGCAAATCGATCTGGACATCGACAAGGCGGTCCCCTGCGGACTCATCCTGAACGAAATTTTGACGAACTCCCTGAAATACGCGTTCACCCCGGAAATCGAGTCCCCGTACATTCGGGTACGAGCGGAGAAGGACGAGGAAGGATTCATCGTCCTGGAACTTTCGGACAACGGCGCGGGCCTGCCGCCGAACTTCGACCCCGAGCGGAGCCCCACCCTGGGCTTCCAGCTGATTCGATCCCTCTGCGAACAGATCCGGGGAACCTGGAAGCTGGACCGGGACGGGGGCACCCGGTGGACCATACGGTTTCCGGCTTAGAAGGACGCGGACGACGCACGGCCTCGATCCTGCCGTAACGGCGCGCCGACTCCGATCAAAAGAACGAGGCCGGGGATTCTTCCCCGGCCGTTCGTATTTGAAAGATTCGGACGGACCCTACCGACCTTCCCCGGAACTCGCCGGATCCTCGCCCCCACCGGAGCCTTCGGAGGCCCCGCCGTCGGCACCCTCCTCGCCCCCTTCCTCCCGCAGGTACTTCCGCAGTTCGCGGCGGCGTTTGCGGTCGGTTCGCCCGCCCTTCTCGCCGTGTCCACCCCCCTTGAAAAGGATGGAACTGAGAGCCAGCAGACCCCAGGCCTGCCAGTACCCGACGCGCGGAAGGCCGAAAATCTCCGGCATGAGCCAGTTCCACAGGGACATCACGACCCAGCCCACCAGGGCCAGGAATCCCGCTCCCAGGATGACGAATCCTATGACCATCAGCACCTTCTGGGGTACGGACCGGTCCTCCCACCACGCGTCGGGCCGGCATTCTCCCCTCATCCTCTCACCCATGTCCTTCCTCCTCAATCCGATATCCTCATTCCTCGATCCAGTGCCTCAGGGCCCGGGACAGGTTCTCCAGGGCGTACCGCTTCCGGGCCATGAGGGTGTCCATGTTCTCCCCCGTCGCCTCCGCGATCTCCCGGAACGTGAGGCCCCCGAAGACCTGGGCTTCCAGGATCTTCCGCTGGGGCGCGGGCAAGGCTCGCAGGGCGTCGTTCAGGGCCTCCGCAAGGCTGTCCCGCACGTACTCGTCCAGGGGGTCCAGGCCCGTTTCCGCGATGATCTCGCGCAGGGTCTCCTCGGTCACCTCGACCCGGTGGGACGCGCGGACCTTCTCCCGCCTCCACAGGTCCGTGACGCGCCGGGTGAAGAGCCAGTTGATCCAGGCCGGCAGGTTGCGGATGCCGGATACCAGGGGCAGGCGCTCCAGGGTCTCGGCGTAGACGTCCTGCACCAGGTCCTCGGCCTCCTCCAGGGTCCGGCCCGCCGCCCGCAGGCGCGCCAGCAGGCGGGGCGTTTCCGCCCGGTAGGCGTCCGACAACCGTTGTCGGGATTCGGCTTCGTCGATCTCGGTTTGGCTCTTCATGGTCTTCCTGAATATCGACGGACGGGAAGGGGATTTCGTGTATGGAATCGGGGGGGATAGAGTCCGGATCGGCCGGCGCCTCAGGCCAGGTCGACCCGGATCCCCTCCTCCGCGGAAAGATAGGCCGCGTAGATCACCCGGACCGTATCCTCCGCCAGTTCGAGCCCGCTCTCGGGCTCGCGGCCGGTCCGGAAGCACTCGATGAAGTCCAGGAGCTCCGCGTCGTAGCCCCGGACCCAGTCCTCGTCGGGGGCGGGGAAATTCCAGCCCCCGTCGGTCTCCAGCTTTTCCTGGATGTACTCGCCGGAGAAGATGCCCGGCCGGGGGGCGTAGACCTTGAGGGTGTCGCTGGGGTTGATGTTCACCTGGAGGACCGCGTTGGAGGCGTAGATGGAGACGGTGTTCCGTACCCCGCCCAGGACCCCGTCCGAGGAGTGTATGGTGGCGTGGCTCCCGTCCTCGAAGGTGACGAGGGCGCAGGCCCAGTCCTCCACGTCCTCCCAGCCGGTCTTCAGGAACCGTTCCGGCTCCCGGGCGAAGGACGGGATCTTCGTGTGCGCCCCCGTCTCCGCGGCGACCCGGACGGGCCGGATGGGCCGTCCGTCCCGCCGGATTCCTTCCCGGCGCTTCAGGTGTAGTACAGCACCGATGGGATGGGAGCCCAGGCGGATCAGGGAGCCGCCCCCGGCCCGGATCCATCGGCGGGCGTACTCCGCGTGGGACCCCGAGTGGCTCTCCTCGGCCCGGAGGTCCAGGATGGTCCCGCCGGCCCGGTCCAGGAGGCGGCGGGCCTTGGCCAGGGGCGGGGCGTAGACGAAGTTTTCCGCGTATCCGAACCCGACCCCCGCCGCCCGCACCGCGTCCCCGCAGACCTTGACGTTGGCCAGGGCCTCCCGGAAGAGCCCTCGCTTGGGCAGGAGGCCCGCCGCCTCGGCGCCCGTGCCCTCCCCGAAGGCCCCGGTAAGGGGCTTCTCGCAGATGACGTGCTTGCCCGCCCGGGCCGCCGCGACGATCATGTCCCGGTGCCGGTCGTTGGGGGCGCATAGGTCCACCGCGTCCACCTCGGGATCCGCGACCAGTTCCTCGAAACTCCCGTAGGCCCGGGGGTAGGACCATTTCACGGCGAAGGCCCGGGCGTTCTCGGGGCGGCCCGAAGCGCATCCGGATATGCGGAAGGCGGGGCCCGCGATGCGGGCGTAGGTCTGGGCATGGAGTTCGGCGACGAATCCCGTGCCGACGATCCCGATGGACAGGGGCTTCATGGTACCTCCCGGGGCCGGTCCGCCCCGGGGCATTGTACCACGGCGGGGAAGGGACGGGACGGGAAGGATTATCGGATCCGGGTCACTTTTCTTTCCGGAGCCTGTGCAGGGATTCCGCGATATGGGCTTCCATCAAGGCCGCGGCGGCCTCTCCCTGTCCCTTGCAGATCAAATCCAGGATGGCCGCATGCTGGTCCTGCTCGTGCAGGAGGACCTTGGGATCGTTATGCTTGAAGAAGATCTTGCGGCGGATGGCGACCAGGGCGGGCTTCATCTGCTCGAACAGGCCGATGAGGATCTGGTTTCCGGTCATCTGGAAGAGGATCTGGTGGAACTCGAATCCGAGCTCGAAGTCGTAATTCCGGGCTTCGAACGCCTTCCGGCACTCCACCACCGAGGACTCGAGTCGGTTAAGGTACTCCGCGGTCGGACGCTGAGACGCGAGCTTCACCAGGCCGGGCTCGATGACCAGGCGGGCTTCCATGATCTCGACGAGGGAGTCCTCGCCCTCGGGAAGGGCTTGGACCATGAAGCGGCTGATCCTCGCCTGGGCGCCCTCGGCGACGAAGGTTCCGTTGCCGCTCTTGGCCCGGAGGATCCCGATCAGTTCCAGGGCCTTCACGGACTCGCGCACCGAATTCCGGCTGACCTCGAACATGCCGGCCAGCTCGATCTCCCCCGGTATCCGCTCGGATTCCTTCCACGTACCGTTCGAGATGGATTCGATAATCTGGTTCGAAATATCCTCGTACAGGCTTTTTCGTCGAGCGGGCGTGATCACCGCGGCCTCCGGTCCAATGGTATCGATCATTGTATACCGATTCTACCGGTCATGCAATCGGACAATCACGCCGCCGGACGTTTCGTTTTCCGCGGATCAACCCCGCTCGATGAACGCCAGGAAGCGCTGTCGGGAAGTTCCCGCCAAGCCCAGGTTCTCCAGGGTGCGCCCGGTGCCGACCAGGTCCCGATCCAGCATGTAGGAGCCCAGCTTGGCGATGGTCCGCATGATGTCGCAGGGAACCCCGAACAGGTCCGCCACGGCCATCATGGGCACCAGCCCCGTAGGGATGTCCTCGGTGACGTACCGGGTATCGATCCTCTTCTGGCCCGCTATCTCCCAGTACGCCTTGTTGAGCTTGACCGTCTCCGAGAGGGTCGGAGCCTGGACGTCGTACATCTCCTTGTACATGCGAAGGGCGTTCGGAAGATCCAGTCCGACCGCGTCGCCGATGGCCACCCGTTCCGCGTCGAGTTTCTCGATCAGGGCGCCGACGGAGGGGGATATCCCGTCCAGGTAGTACTTCCAGTCCCACTTGGATTCGATCAGGGAGGCGCTCAGGAGGGACGGGGTCGGGTGCATGACCGCGTTCAGGTTGGTAAGGCTCGTCTCCAGGACGTTCCGGGCCGCCTTCATCTGCGGATAGGCTTCCCGGAGTACCGAGAGGACGGCGCCGCCCCGTTCCGCGGGCAGGGCTCCCACCGCCAGGCTCTGCTTGATCCCCTTGATGGATACCGTACCGGGTTCCACCAGGCGGGTCGCATAGACCAGGGACTGGGCCTCGCAGAGGGTCACGGCCCCCCGGGGAACCCCGTTCTCCGCGAAGACGTGGGAAAACTCCACAGCCCCCATCGTCGCGCCGGGGTGGACGAAGACGACATGCCCCGGCCGGACATGGCGCGCGAGATCCCGGGCGATCTCCCGGTGGGCCGTGGCCGGAGCGATCACCATCAGGACCTCCGCTCCCTCCACGGCCTTGCCGAGGTCCGTGGTCGCGAACTCGACGGGTCCGAATCCCTCCAGGACGCCCGTCACCTGGATGCCGCCCTTCCGGTTGATGGCGTCCACGGACTCGAGAAAGATGTCGTAGATGCGGACGGGGAATCCCATCATGCCCAGGTGCCCCGCCGCGGACTGCCCTCCGTTTCCCCCGCCGATCACCGCCCAGGTGCGCTTGCCGGTCATACCGCCCATGCTTGCCTCCCGTAAGCTGTATAGTTGTCCTACATTTAATCTTCAATAGGAGGCCGGCTTCCGCCGGCCTCCCGTCCCGGTTACCGGGTCACGCTGTCGAAGAGCTCCTCCCCGTAGTCCTTGCGGAGGATGGGCCAGACCTCGGCCTTTACCTTGTCCGCGACGGCCTTGAGTTCGGCGGCGCTGAACTGCACCACCTGGGTGCCGTTCTTGGCCAGCATGTCCTCGTAGGACTTGGTCTCCGTGGGCGCCGCAGCGAACCGGGCCTTCTCCATCTCCGCGGCCGCATCGTCCAGGACCTTCCGGTCGGCGGCGGAGAGCTTCTTGTACGCGTCGACGCTGATGTACAGGAACCACATCTCCAGGTGGGTGTTCACCGGCAGGTAGACCTTCGCCAGATCCCGGAAGCTGGACCAGTACCCTTCGGCCCCGGACCCGATCACGCCGTCCACGATCCCGGTCTGCCAGGAGGTGAAGGCCTCGGAAAAGGCGATCGGCGTGGCGAGGTAGCCCAGGGAATCCGCCAGCTTCTCGAAGGACTTGATGCCCGGGACCCGGACCTTCATGCCCTTGGCTCCCGTACCCTTCGGGTCCTTGGGCAGCTTGGACAGGGCGATCCCGCCGAAGTACTTGGGATACAGGCCCAGGATCTTGATGCCTTCCTTCTCCGCCATCTTGGACACGGCGGTCATGAGCTTTCCGTCCTTGGCGAACACCACCGGGAGCCGATCCCAGGTTTCCACCAGGTAGGGCGTGGTGATGATGCCCAGTCCCTTGGTCACGTTGGTGCCGAAGGGGGCCAGCTGCATCTCGACGTCCCCGATGCCCACGCGTTCCTGGACCACCGTGTAGTTGCCCAGCTGGCTGGCGGGGTAGATCTCGATCTTGAGCCGGCCGTTCGTGCCCTTGGCCACCGCGTCCGCGAAGGCCTTCATGGCCACGTCGTCCGGGGAACCCGCGGGCCGCGCGTGTCCGAGCTTGAAGGCCTTCTGGGCGAAGGCGTCCGCCGCGAAGGTCAGGGCGAGAGCCGCGGCCAGGACCAGGGCGATGGTTCTCTTGTACTTCATGTCCTTCTCCTTGGGATGCAGGTCTTGATGGGGAGGAAACTCCTCCCTCGGATTCCGGAGCGCCTACCCCGCCAGGCCGACCAGCCGGGGCAGGAAAAGGGAGAGGTCGGGCCAGAAGGTCGTCAGGAAGACCACGGGCACGTAGCCGAACACCAGGAAGATCATCGTCGGACCGAGGATCTCGTGGAACTCGCACTTCCCGATCCGCATGCCCAGGTACAGGATGGAGGCGTACGGGGGCGTGACGCCTCCCATGGCCAGGTTCACGCCCATGATGGCCGCGAACTGCACGGGGGAGATGCCGAGCTCCCGCATGAGGGGCAACAGGAGGGGGGCGCAGAGGATCATGCCCGTCACGTCGTTCACGATCATGCCCACGATGAAGAGGAAAACGTTCACCATGATCAGGAGGATCACGCGGTTGGTCGTGAATCCGAGCAGGACCTCCACCAGGGCCTGGGGGACCTGCAGGAGGACGAAGGTCTGGCTGAGCATGAGGGTGAAGAAGATCATGGTCATGATCGAACCGATGGACTGCCCCGCCTCGCCCGCCACCTTCTTGAGCTCCTTGGCGTTCAGCTCCTTGTAGACCCACAGGCCGATGGGCAGGGCGACGACGGCGCCCACCGCGGCGGCCTCGGTGGGGGTGAAGACGCCCCCGTAGATCCCTCCCAGGATGATGACCGGCAGGAGAAGGCCCGGCACGGCCAGGGCCAGGCGGTTCACGTTCCGCTTCCTTCGCTCCGGGGCCGGAAGCGGCGCCTCCATCCTCAGGTTGAACTTGCGGGCCCAGACGAAGTTGATCAGGCAGAAGGTGAGGATCACCGCAACCCCGGGGCCGACGGTGGACAGGAAGGCCGCCAGGATGGACGTGTCCGTGACCCAGCCGTAGAAGATCATGATGACGCTGGGGGGGATGAGAAGGCCCAGAATGGAGGAAACCGTGACCAGGGCCGTCGCGTAGCCCCGGGGGTATCCCTGCTCCTCCATCCGGGGGATCAGGATCGGACCCGTGGCCGCGACGCCCGTGAAACCGGAACCGGAGATGGCCCCGATGATCCCGCAGGTGATGACCGCGACGGCACCGATCCCGCCCTTGATCCGGCCGACGAAGATGTCCACGAAGTTGAGGAGGTGCTTGGCGATGCCGGAGCGTGCGATCAGAAGGCCCGCCAGGATGAACATGGGGCTGCCCAGGAGCACCAGCCCGATGATCTGGTTGAAGCCCCAGAGCATCATGCTCTTCATGGAGGCTCCCCCGAAGACCGCCATGAAGCCCAGGGATCCGGCGAAGCACCAGGGCAGGGGGACGCTCATCATGAGCAGGAACACGAGGAACAGAACGTCCAGGATTACGATCGTGATCATGCCGGACCTCCTAGGACTTGCTCGCGGAGACGTCCCGGTACTCGGAAACCCGGTCCAGGAGCTCGACGAAGGTGAAGAACACCATGAGAACCAGCCCGATCAGGATGGCGCTCTCCCCGAGGAACATGGGAATGTACAACAGGTCGCTCAGCTTCCATTTCGTGAGGGAGTACCGGAAGAACCAGAAGGCGTAGTAGATCGTCCACAGCCCGATCAGGAAGGATAGGACGATCCGGACCAGCCGGAAGAGGGCAAGGCTCCGCTCCTTCTTGATGTAGAGCACCAGGACGCCGCAGTCGATGTGGGTGCGTTCCTTGGAGGCCGCGCTCCCGCCCAGGAAATACAGCCAGACCGCCGGGAAGAGCAGGATCTCCTCGATCCCCATCAGGGGGGCCTGGAAGACGTAGCGAAGCAGGACCTGGATGGTGATCAGGGCCGGGATCAGGATCAGGAGAGCAAGAATGATCTTGTCCTGGATCCCGCCGATCGCTCGGACAAGTCCGCTGTCGGACAATCGCTTCATCCGGGGTAGCCTCCTCGTATGCAATATTATGTCCAGCTGTTGGACAGGTAGACCTTATGGTACCATATCCAACTATCTTGTCAACGATAAAAACAGAATTCGCTCATAATTTTGTTCCAAATCGAGCATGATTCCGGCCGATTCGGGAGGCGCCGCTTGCCCGTATGAGCCGGAGGTGCCATACTTTTCCCATGGATGAACCCCGTCCGGCGCCCCTCGACCTGCGGACCTGGAATGGAAGCCTCCCTCGGATCGAAGGGATCGCCTCCTTGAGCCCCCGGGAGGCCCGGGACCTCCTGTCCGCAGGGGCGGTCCTCGTCGACCTCCGGGAAGCCTATGAGACGAATTTCCGGGTCTTCGACGTGGAGAAGGTGCTGTACCTGCCCTGGAGTACCTTCCCGGAGCGGATCGGGGACCTGCCCCGGGACCGAGCCCTGATCCTCGCGGACGCCTCCGGAATCTACGTGCGGGAGGCCGCCCGCCTCCTGTCCCGCGCGGGCTTCTCGAACCTGGGAAAGCTCTCCGGGGGCATGATCGACTGGGACGGGGAAGGCCTTCCGGTGCGGAAGGACCCGGACTTCGAACTGGGCGGGCAGTGCGCCTGCAAGATCAAGACCCGGGCAGGGAGAAATCCGCTGATCGAGAAGGACGAGGCCCGGCCGTCCTGACCCGCACCCCACGGACCCGCCTCCCTCGGTTTTCCGTTTTATAATGTATATCGCATTTTATGTATTTGACATATATTGCATTATACACAATAATATGGAGAAGCAAGCGATCAAGGAGCGTTCGTGGCCAAACCGTCGATACGGGATTTCCGAAGAAACCTGCGCGTCCTGGAGCGGGAAGTCGAGCGGGCCTTGCAGGCGCAGACCGAATGCTGCGGAGTCTCCTCCGCGCAATGCCACCTTCTCCTGACCCTGGAGGAATCCGGGGCTTCCACCGTCGGGGATCTCGCGGCCCGACTGGAACTCGATCCCTCCACCCTCTCCCGTACCGTGGACGGCCTGGTTAAAGCCGGTCTGGCGGAACGGCGGGAGGATCCGGAAAACCGGCGCCGCCAGATCGTGTCCCTGAGCGGAACCGGCACGGCGAAGGCGGACTCCATAAACGAGCAGTGCGACCTCTACTACCGGCGACTTCTCGACTCCCTCCCGCCCGCCGAGGCGGAGACCCTGCTCGCGGCCCTGCCCGTCCTTGCCCGGGCCCTCCGGGCTTTCCGGGAGTCGCAAGGTCCGGCCGCCTGCTGCAAGCTCTCCGGGAGGCCGGCATGATAGATCTGGTACGGAGGAATGCCGGTTCCGAAGAACGCCAGGCGGGGTTCGCCGCCCTCCGGGAGCTCCAGGCCCCCTGGGTCGAGCGGTTCCTCGTCGTCCGGGGCCGGACCATTCCGGTCGTCCGCACCCGGCTGTCGCCCCGGGATCGGTGGGGAGCCGTCAAGGTCCGCTGGGACATCGGCCGCGGGACGTACCGGGTGCTTCCGGGACTCTACGCGGCCGGGGATCCCGGTCCGGACTCCCCGGTCTTCGTCTCCGCGAACTACAAGCTGAGCTTCGACGCCCTGCGGTCGAGCCTGGAGGAGATCGACGGCTGGATCCTCGTTCTGGACACCCGGGGGGTCAACGTGTGGTGCGCCGCGGGCAAGGGAACCTTCGGTACCGGGGAATTGGCCTCTCGGATCGCCAAGACGCGGTTGGCGACCCTGGTCCGGCACCGGGAACTCATCCTGCCCCAACTGGGGGCGACCGGCGTATCGGCCCCGGATATCGCCCGGAAGACGGGATGGCGGGTGGTTTGGGGGCCCGTCCGGGCCCGGGACATCCGGGCCTGGCTGGAGGCCGGGCGGATCAAGACCGAGGACATGCGCCGGGTGACCTTCACCTTGCCGGAGCGGCTGGCGGTGGCCCCCGTGGAGCTGGTCCACGGCTGGCCCCTGGCCGCGGCGGGGCTGGTCCTGGCGGCCCTCTACGGACTGCCGGCGGACGGATCCTGGGCGTCCCGGGCCCTCCCCGTCGCAGTCCTCCTGGCGGGACTGGCCCCAGTGGGGGCCCTGGCCTTCCCCGCCCTCCTTCCCTGGCTCCCGGGCCGGGCCTTCTCGGTAAAGGGGGCCGTGCTGGGCACGGCCTGGGCCGCCGCCTGCTCCGCCGTCTTCGGCCTGCCGCCGCCCGCGGCCGCAGCGGGCGTCCTGGTGGCCGCTCCCGTGACGGCCTTCCTGGGGATGAACTTCACGGGCTCCTCCACCTTCACCTGCCAGACCGGAGCCCTGGCGGAGGTGGAGAAGGGGTTCTGGCCCATGGCCGCCGGACTCGCGGCCGGCCTGGTCCTGGGCGTCGTTTACCGCGCCCTGGGCGTCTAGGAGAATGCGATGCGGTACGAATACCTGATGAACGGAAGCAGCCTCCGGCTCGATCCGGAGGCCTGCGTGGGCTGCGGGGACTGTCTCGACGTGTGTCCCCACGGGGTGTTCCGGCTGGAGGCCGGAAAGGCCCGCATCGAGGACCGGGGAGCCTGCATGGAGTGCGGGGCCTGCGCCCGGAACTGCCCCGCCGCCGCCCTGACCGTGAAGGCCGGGGTGGGCTGCGCGGCGGCCATCATCCTGGGCAAGCTCCGGGGCACCGCACCCTCCTGCGGGGACGGCGGATGCTCCGGGAACCGACAGGCCGACTGCTGTTGAGACCGCGGAGGAAAAAAAGGAGACGACATGGAACCGAACGGATCGACCGACCCCGTCGTCGTTCTCACGGGCGGTACCCGGGGCATCGGGTACGGACTGGCCGAAGCCTTCCTGGAGCGCGGGTGCTCCGTCGTGATCTCCGGGAGGGACGGGGCCGTCGTCGCGGAGGCGGCCAGCCGCCTGGCCGCGGGCGCCCCCGGACGGGCCGCGGGGACGGCCTGCGACGTCCGATCCTTCCCGGACGTTCAAGGTCTCTGGGACTTCGCGGCGGCCCGGTTCGGGAGGGTCGACATCTGGATCAACAACGCCGGGATCGGCCAGCCTCAATCCGACGTGGAAGCCCTGGATCCGGACCTGGTCGGAAATATCTTCGCCACGAACTGCGCGGGAGCCCTGTACGGCTGCAGGGTCGCGATGTCGGGCATGCGGGCGGCGGGCCGCGGGGCGGTCTACAACATGGAAGGCCTGGGCTCCGGGGGCGAGATCGTCCGGGGCATGACGGCCTATGGAGCCTCCAAGCGGTCCCTGGCCTACATCACGGACGCGGCGGCCCGGGAGGCCCGGGGTTCCGGCGTGATCGTCGGGGCCATCCGTCCCGGCATGACCGCCACGGACCTCATCACCGCCGAGTACCGGGGAAAGCCCGAGGAATGGGCCCGGGTGCGCCGGATCTTCAACATACTCTCGGACACGGTCCCGACCATCTCTCCCTGGATCGCGGACCGGGTGCTCCGGAACCGCAGGAACGGGGCCCGGATCGTCTGGCTGACCGGGGCCAAGGCCGCCGGCCGTTTCCTGACCGCGCCCTTCGTCCGCCGCTCGATCTATCCGGACCTGCCCTGACGCGGCCGCGGGAGGGCGGCCCCGAGGAACCCGGCGGGGTACCGGGACCGCTCCCTCCCGTCGGACCCTCCGTCAAATCCAGCCCGCCGCGACGGCCAGGTCGAATCCCCAGCCGGCCAGGATGGCCCCGACCCAAAGGACCGCGGCGACCAGCCCCACGACCCTCCACCGGGCGATCGTGAGGGCCCCCGCGACGGCACCCACGGAGGTGCCCGAGCCGGCTATCAGGAAGGCCATCACGGCGCCCCGGGACATGCCCGAATCCAGGAAGGACCGGACCAGGGGCAGGGAGGCCTCGGAGTTCACGTAGAGCGGCAACCCGAGGGTGGCGGCCAGGGGCACGCCGTAGGTCCGCCCCTCCCCGAAGAGCGCGGCGATCCAGGCCTGCGGCAGAAGGCCGTTCAGCAGGTACCCGAGAAAGGCGAAGCCCAGGAACATCGGCACCAGGGTCCGGGCCGTGCCGGCCGTCGCGCTTTGGGTCCCGTTCAACGTCACCGTGCGCGACA
>CALMRC010000038.1 GCA_937873275.1 uncultured Spirochaetota bacterium | reverse complement strand
CATTCCGCGAACAACCGTGCTTGATCCCAGGTACCTACTGCCGCGGCGACTTCTCGAATGAAAGCTTCACGCTCGCTCCGTGAAAGATGGATGTACGGCTCTGTTTTGGAATAGTTTTTCCTCAGCTGTTTATAGGCTTCCGGCTTCTTGACCTTCTGAATCTTCAGAAGGTCAACGGTGCGGACCTGGATTACGGCCCTGCGCCGAGCCGCCGCATCTAATGCCGGAAAATCGGGGATGCTATCCTGTTCTCGATACGACCTGAGAATCCAACCCGTGTGGATTTCTTGATCGACCAAGCCATACCGGACTTTGATCTTCTGGATATCCTGCTCATATCGCTTCCACGCTTCAATCGGGATGGCCAATCCAACAAGAACGAAGTGGGAAGTGTTGCCGGGTACATCCGGGGTGCCGGATTCATCTACATAGCAGAGGTACATAGAAATCCTTTTAAATAAAAAAGCGACTGGCGGTGGAGCCATGGGCTCCCCGTGGAGACGCTAGGCGACTCCTTCCAGACGCTATTCAACTATGGACCCCTTCGATCAAAACGTCAAGTAGCGTTTTGAATAAAAACATCCGGCGCTCCGTTCCGGAAGCGCATTGACAAGGACGCCCCGGGGGGCCATGGTTTCCGGGGTGTCCAATACGTCGGTTACGTATTGGCCACCCCTCGCAGTTTCTGGTGCTTCCTTGATAGCACCAGAAACTGCCACACGGAACCAGTTGTCTAAAAAGCTGACCAAGCTTTTTAGACAACCTCCGGCAAGGAGGGGATCCATGATCGACGACCGTATCCGCGGGGACCCCGTGGCGCTGCTCAAGCGATTCATCTCCGTCCGGAGCGACACGGACTCGCCCCTCGAGGTGGACATGGAGCGGGCGATCCTCGAGTATGTCGAGGGGATTCCGTGGTTCCGTGATCACGGGACCTTCGGCCTCGAGGCCCTGCCCGGCGACGAGCACGGACGGGGCGTGGTCTGGGCCCTGCTTCAAGGCGGACGAGCCGGTTACTCCACCGGCCGTCCTACGGTGGTGCTATTAAACCACCACGACGCCGTGGACACCTTCGACTACGGCCGGCTCCGGCCCCTGGCCCTCGACCCCGACCGGCTCCGGGACCGCCTCTCGGAACTGGCCGGGAAGGGCGAGCTGGTATTGGGCCCGGAGGTGATCGAGGACCTGGATTCCGGCCGGTGGCTCTTCGGCCGGGGGGGCTGCGACATGAAGTCCGGGACCGCCGTCCAGCTGGTCGCCCTGGAGCGCCTGGCCGGGGAAGCCGGGAGCCTGGGGGTGGACGTGCTCTACCTGTCCGTGCCCGACGAGGAGAACGTCTCCTGGGGCATGCGCCAGGGAGCGCGCCTGCTCGGTACGCTCAAGGAACGGTACGGGCTGGACTACTTCGTCCTGATCGATTCCGAGGCCCACGAGCGGAGCTCCGCGGAGGTTCCCGCATTCCACGACGGCAGCATCGGGAAGACCATGCTCTCCGTGTACGTGAAGGGCGTGAAGAGCCACATCGGGGACATCGCCCGGGGACTGAACCCCTCCCTGATCCTCGCGAACCTCGTCCGGTCGACGGAGATCGACCGGGACCTCGTCGAGACCGAGGACGGGGTCCGCTCGCCGCCCCCCTCCTGGAGCTACGTACGGGACTTCAAGGAATGCTACGACGCCTCCATCCCGGAGGCCGCCGGGGGGTACATCAGCTTCCTCCCCATGGTCCGCAAACCCGCGGAGATCCTGGAGTACATGCGGGGGAAGTGCCAATCCGCCTTGGAGGAGTCCCTGGCCCGGTACCGGGAGGCGTTCCGGGACGAGGTCGGGGGACGTCCGGCGGCCTTCTCCCGGGAAGGCCGGGTGCTGCTGTACGGGGAGCTCCGGGCGGACGCCCTCGCCTTCGATCCCGAGGGCGTCGGGCCGGCCCTGGACGCCGTCCACCGGGAATGCCGGGAAGCCCGGGCGGGCGGTGGGATGAGCCTGCCGGAATGCAATTTCCGGATCATCCGGACCCTCCTGGAGCACGTGCCCTACGGCGGCCCGGTCGCGGTCATCGCCCTGTCGCCGCCCTATTATCCCAACATCTCGAACCGTCACCTGGAGGGGGTCGATCCCGGGAAACGGCGAGTCGCGGAGCGGCTGTCGGACCTCGTGCGGGCGGCGGGCCGGAAGGTCTACGGCGGCCGGATGGATCGCATCCCGTATTTCATGGGCATCTCGGACCTGAGCTACGTCGCCTTCCTGGACGGGGCGGCGATCGCCTGCGTGCGCGACAACATGCCCCTGCTCCAAGCCGGGATCTACGACCTTCCCTTCGAGGACATGGCCCGCGCCGCCATGCCGATCCTGAACATCGGCGCCTGGGGCAAGGACCCGCACAAGTTCACCGAGCGGGTCTACATCCCGGACGTCGCCGAGGCGATCCCGGCCCTGTACGCGGAATTGATACGGTCGATCGGCGATGCTACAGTAACCTAAACCGATCCGGAGGAACCGCCGATGCCGTACACCCTATCCCTGCCCCCCCTCCACGACCACCACTCCCACGTCAGCCTGTACGCGGCCCTGGAGGGACAACCCGACCTGTACGACCTGGCCGCCCCCGAGGCGTCCCGCCTTCTGCGCTCCCTGCCGGCGGACAGGCTCAACCTGGTGAAGGGCTGGAAAACCCACGTGGTTCCGCTGTCCCGGGACTTCCTGGCCGGGCTTCCGCCGGTCCTGATCGTCAACGCCACCCTGCACGGGTTCGCGTACAGCCCCGCGGCCGTCCCCCTCATCCGGAATCTCTGGCCCGAGTTCGCCGCCCGCATCGACGACAAGGCCTGGGGGGAGCGGCACCTCCCGGACCTCTTCGCCTTCTACGGACAGATCGCCGGGCTGGACGCGGGCAAGCTGGCTTCGTTCATGGAGAAGGTGGGGCGCCTCGGGATCGGATCCATCGAGGACATGAGCGTCTCGGGGGCCGAGGCCATCGCCGCGGTCCGCGCCTCGCCCTGGGCATCCCGCGTATCCTTCTGGGCCACCCCCCGGGTATACAAGGGCCTGGCGCCCGCCGAACGAACGGCATGCGCGGGCTTCAAGATCTTCCTGGACGGATCCCTGGGCGCCCGGAGCGCCGGGCTCGACGTCCCCTTCCTGGACGGCACGGAAGGCTATCTTCTGTATTCCGACGAGGAGCTGGAATCCCTGCTCGGCGAGCTGGCCGAGTACAGGACGGCGCTGTCCGTCCACGCCATCGGGCACCGGGCCGTGGACCAGATCCTGCGCGTGCTCGGGAAGGTCGAGGGTTCGGGCCGTTCGTTCCCGATGGTGCGCCTGGAGCACGTGCAGTACATACGGGAGGATCCGGCTCGGAGGGCCCGGGACCGGGGCTACGTGCTTTCCATGCAGCCCAACTTCTCCGCCGATTCCATCGATTTTTCCGACCGCCTCCCGCCCCGATTGCTCCGGGAGAACAATCCCTTCCGCATGCTCATCGACCGTGTGGGATACGTCCCCGGCCGCGACCTGGTGTTCGGCTCCGACGGCATGCCCCACGGCATCGAGAACGCCCTCCAGTGGAGCCTCTTTCCCGCCTTCGAGGAACAGCGGATGACGGCGGACGAACTGCTGCGGGGCTACGGCCGGACCGAAGCGGGTACCGGAACCCCGTCGACGACCCTGGTCATCGACGAGGAACGGAGGACCGTCCGCCTTCTCGGGGGGTGATCCGGGCCGATCCGCCCCGTGCGAACGCCGCCGCAGGGGAGTAGGTTGCCCGGATGCGGACATTCCTCGCATAATTATGCGGTTTTCCCCGCATAAAGTTGACACCTCGATTTCAGCGTGTTAAAACGGATGCAAAGGGAAAAGGATCGCAGTCCCCGGATCCGAGGGAATTCCGCATCCGTCGGCACCATCGACCAGGTGCCGCAGTTTTCTATTTGGGCGACGGCCGGTCCGAATCCCTTCATTCGCTAACGTTCCCGATGAAGGAGTGCAAGATGAAAAAGCATGGGCTCTTCCGGATTGCGATCGTCCTGATCGCCGTCCTCGCGCTGGCCTCCTGCGGCCCCAAGGCGGAATCCAAGTCCGCAGCCTCGGAGATCAAGATCGGCTGGCTCGGCGCCCTGAGCGGAGACCAGGCGGTCTGGGGCACGGCGGAGCGAAACGGCACCCTGCTCATGATCGAGAAGATTAACAAGGCGGGCGGAATCCTGGGCCGGCAGCTCAAGCTGGTCGACTACGACGACAAGGGTGATCAGCTCGAGGCCGTGAACGTGGCCAAGCGGCTCATCACCGAGGACAAGGTCGCGGCCATCATCGGCACCAACAGCTCCGGACGGAACATCGCCATCGCGCCCATCGCGGAAAAGGCCAAGGTCCCCGTCATCGCCACCTACGCCACCAACCCGCGCGTCACCCAGCCCGCGGAAGGCGAGCTCATGCAGTACACGTTCCGCGTCTGCTTCACGGATCCCTACCAGGGTTCCGTCATGGCGGATTTTTCCAAGAGCGAACTGAAGGCCACCAAGGCCGCGGTGCTCTACGAGATCAGCTCGGATTATTCCGTGGGCGTGGCCCAGTACTTCCGCCAGCGCTGGAAGGAGCTCGGCGGCGAGCTCGTGGCCGACGAGGCCTTCAAGACCGGGGACGTCGAGTTCCGCGCCCAGCTGACCAAGATCAAGGAAGCCAAGCCCGACGTCATCATCATGCCCTTCCTCTACAAGGAGGTCGCCCTGGCCACCAAGCAGGCGCGGGGACTCGGGATCCAGGCCGTCTTCATCGGCGGCGACGGATGGCCTTCCTCCGAGCTCTTGAAGATGGCCGCCGACGCGGTCGAAGGCTCGTTCTTCGTGGACCACACGGACGTCAACATGCCCCAGGTCCAGGACTGGCGGACCGAGTACAAGGCCCGCTTCGGCAAGGATTTCGAGGTGAACGCGATCATGGCGCACGACGCGGTGCTGGTCCTCCAGGCCGCGATCGAAAAGGCCGGAAGCGCCGACCCCGAAAAGATCGCCGCGGCGATGACCCTGATCGACCCCGTCGCGGGCTACACCGGAAACATCAAGATCGATCCCAAGACGCACAACCCGACCGGCAAGGCCGCCGCGATCATGGGCATCAAGGACGGCAAGTTCGGACTCCACACGGTCATGCAGCCGATGCAGTGATGTATCGCTAGGGCTGCCGGGAGCGGGGCCTCGTCCCGCTCCCGGTCCCGCGCGGTGCCCTTCCTCCGCGACCCGGGATTCCGGGCCGCGGATAGAGATCGAACTTCCCCGCGGAGGTTTCCCCGATGAATATGGTTTTGCAGCAGATCATCAACGGCATATCCATCGGCGCGGTGTACGCGTTGATTTCCGTGGGGTATTCCCTGGTCTACAGCATCCTGAAGTTTTCCAACTTCGCCCACGGCGGGGTCATGATGCTGGGCTCGTATTTCGGACTGCTGGGATTGCAGTACCTGGGGCTCCCGTTCCCCCTCGCGATGGCGCTGGCCATAGTCGGCTCGGGCCTGCTGGCCGTGCTGAACGAGAGGGTGGCCTACCGTCCCATCCGCAACCGCAACTCGCCCCTTTTGTACCTTTTGATCTCGTCGCTGGGCGTCTCGATCTTCTTCGAGAACTTCACCATCGTGACCATCGGCCCCAATTTCCGCACCTACCCTCCGGTGCTGCCCACCGATTCCCTGATGTTCGGCGGGCTGAGCGTCGGACGGCTCGACATCATCATCTTCGTCATGGCCGCCGTCACGCTGTCGCTCCTGACCTGGCTCGTGTACGGGACGAAGATCGGGAACGCCATTCGCGCGACCTCGTACAACATGCGGGTCTCCCGCCTGATGGGCATCAATCCCGACATGATCGTGGCGCTGGTGTTCTTTCTGGCCGGCGCCTCGGCGGGACTGGGCGGCGTCCTGTTCGGGATCAAGTACACGGTCTGGCCGCAGATGGGCATCCTGACCCTGAAGGCGTTCATAGCCGCGGTGGTGGGCGGGCTGGGCAGCCTGCCGGGCGCCGTCGTGGGCGCCCTGCTGCTGGGCACGGCGGAAACCTTCGCGGCGGCCTTCGTATCCTCGGCCTTCCGCGACCTCTTCTCGTTCGCCCTGATGATACTGATCATCCTCGTGCGGCCCGCGGGGCTGTTCGGCAAGATCACCGAGGAAAAAGCCTGATACCGGGAGAGGGAGCATGTCCGAATACACGATCGGCATTCTGATATTGGCCTGCGTCAACCTGATTTCCGTGCTGGGACTCTCGCTGTTGACGGGCTTCACCGGACAATTCAATTTCGGCCAGGCGGGATTCATGGCCATCGGCGCGTACACCGCGGCCATCCTCACCACCCGGCTGGGAGCTCCCATGGCCGTCGCGATAGCGGCCGCCATGGCGATGTCCGGCCTGGCAAGCGTCCTGATCGGCTACCCCACCCTGCGCCTCAAGGGAGACTACTTCGCGATCGGCACCCTGGGATTCGCGGAGGCCATTCGCCTGGTGATCGAGAACTTCGACAAGCTCACGGGCGGATCCCGCGGCATTCCGCGCATCCAAACGTACACGACCCTGCCGGTTGCGCTCGCCGCGGTGGCGGTCGCGCTGGTCGTCGTCGCGTCCTACATCGGGTCCACCCACGGCCGGAACTGCATCGCCATCCGGGAGGACGAGATGGCCGCCGAGGCGATCGGCGTCGACGCGTTCCGGTACAAGCAGGTCTCCTTCGCCATCAACGCGGTCCTGGCGGGACTCTCCGGGGCCCTGCTGGCCCACTACGTCGGCTTCATCCAGCCCTCCATGTTCGGATTGGTCAAGTCCACCGAGATGATCGTCATCGTGATCTTCGGCGGCATGCAGAGCCTCACCGGCGCCGTGATCGCCACCTTCCTGCTGACCGCCCTGCCCGAGGTTCTGAGGGCGGCGATGGCCTGGCGCCTGGTGCTCTACGGCGTCCTGGTCGTGTTCATCATGATCGTGCGCCCGGAGGGGGTCATGGGGACCTGGGAACTGTCTCCGAGAAACGTCAAGGCCGCCTTCGCGCGGCTGCGGTCGAAGGCTCGGCCCGAGCGCGCCGGGAAGGCGGGGTAGGCTCATGACCGTACTCGAACTGGACGCGGTCTCCAAGCGTTTCGGCGGAGTCGTCGCGGTGGACGGATTTTCGCACCGGCTGGAGGAGGGCGGCCTGTACGCCGTCATCGGCCCGAACGGCGCGGGGAAGACGACCATCTTCAACCTGATCACCGGAATTTATCAGCCGACATCCGGATCGATCCGCTTCCGCGGAGAGGACATCACGGGTCTGCCGCCCTTCAAGATCGCCCAGAAGGGGATCGCCCGGACGTTCCAGAACATCCGGCTCTTTTCCCATTCCAGCGTATTGGACAACGTGCGGACGGCCTGCTTCCGATCCTCCAGCTACTCGATCCTCGAAGGGCTCTTTCCCACCCCGCGGAGATTCCGCGAGGAGAGGATGCTCAGGGAAAAGACCCTGAATCTGCTCGAGATGGTCAGCCTGGCCGACCGGGCGGAGGAGAAGGCCCGAAATCTCCCCTACGGGTACCAGAGGCGGATCGAGATCGCCCGGGCCCTGGCCCAGGAGCCCAAGCTCCTCCTTCTGGACGAACCGGCGGCGGGCATGAATCCCGACGAAACCCGCCAGCTCATGGACTTCATCGAGCACATCCACAAGACCTTCAAGCTGACGATCCTCCTGATCGAACACCACATGGAACTGGTGATGGGTCTGTCCCAGCACATCGTCGTCCTCGATTTCGGCAAGACCCTGGCGAGCGGCACGGCGGAAGAGATACAGTCCAACCCGGCGGTCATCGAGGCGTACCTGGGTAGCGGGGAAGAGGTGTAGCATGCTGCTCGAAATACGGGATCTTCACGTCGCGTACAGCGGAATCCACGCCCTCCAGGGCCTCTCGCTCCACGTCGACGAGGGCGAAATCGTCACGATCATAGGGGCGAACGGCGCCGGAAAATCGACCCTGCTCAACTCCATATCCGGCATCGTTCGACCGTACCAGGGAGAGATCTCCTACCGGGGCAAGACCCTCACCGACAAGGCTCACCGGGTCGTCGCGCAGGGCATCGTGCAGGTGCCCGAGGGACGTCAGGTGTTCGCGAACCTGACCGTGGAGGAGAACCTGCTTCTGGGGGCGTACCTGCGGACCGGAAAGGCCTCCGTCCAGGCTTCGCTCGAGGAGGCCTACGAGCTCTTCCCGCGCCTCAAGGAAAGAAAGACACAGTACGCGGGCAGCCTATCCGGCGGCGAGCAGCAGATGCTCGTGATCGGCCGGGGACTCATGGCCCAGCCCAAGCTGATGCTCCTGGACGAGCCCTCCCTGGGCCTCGCGCCGATCCTGGTCAACCTGATCTTCAAGATCATCCAGACCATCAACAAGAACGGGATGACCATACTCCTGGTGGAGCAGAACGCCCACAAGGCCCTGGCCGTCGGCACCCGGGCCTACGTCCTGGAAACCGGCAAGATCATCCGGGAAGGAAGCGGCGAGGCCCTGCTCAAGGATCCGGTCGTCCAGGAAGCCTACCTGGGCACCAAGCGGGAAACGAAGAAGCGAAAGGAAGCCGACTCGGCCACCTGGGCCCTGTAGAGAGGCTCGGCCGGGCACGGCGCGGCCGCCGTGAGGCCGAATGCGGGATGGCGGGACCCGCCGTTTTATAATTCTTGAGGACGTGGCTTCGGCTTTGCAAAAAAACACTTGTCAACGATGCGCTGCCGGACTTGGCATCGGGAAATATCGACAACCCGGCTGTGGAATTTGGGGCTAAAAGGATTGTCTCAGGAATATCGAATTACTCCAACAGGAAATCGACCGCTTGAACAAGTACCTGGCCAAAATTATCGGGGACAGTATGCCCTGCTCCCTCGTTGATGATGTATTTTGCAGGAAGATGATTTTTCTCCGCTGATTCCATCAATTGACGATGATATGGCACTTCACCGGATTTTTCCCCCTCGAGCAAAACCATTTTCATACCCCGTACGGCGGCCTTCTTCATATTCTCATCATCGGTATCATCGGTTTCGTTGGGACAAAGGGCTACAATCCCTTTCAAGGGGAAGGTGTCGTTCATCATCACGTTCAACGATGCCATGGCGCCGCCGGAAAACCCTCCCAGTATGACTTGCCCGCGATCTACCGGATATTGATCACATATCAAGTCGTACGCGGTCCCGATTTCCGATCGGGACTTGCCATAATCGTAGGTCCAGCCGAATCCACCCGTGCATTCAGGGTGAGAAGATTGGACATAAGCTACAATAAAACCATGATCCAACAGCGGTTCCGGTTTCCATTCCCGGCTGAAGTCCTTTATGTTGCAGGCATTGCCGTCTCCGTGAAGCGCCACGAACAACGGATATTTCTTCCCGCCGTCCAGGCCTTCGGGGACGTATACCTTGTATTCCATTCTCGATGTTCTCTCCGCTTCGGCTTTGTTGACGTCGTTCCGCTCGACGATCTCTTTCCAGCCTGGCATATCCCTTAGAGGATCCCAGCTTTTCCATCGCAAACCATAGAAATATCCTTTGGAAAGTCCTTCCTTCAACAGTTCCAGACATTTTTCATAGTTCTTATCATTTCTGAAACAATACAAAGCGGAGACTTTCAGCTCAAAATCGAATTCCGGGAATTGCCCATAGGATTGCTCCAGCAAGGCAATCGCTTCTTTATAGTTACGGTTTTCGGATAACTGGTCAATTTTCCTATCCAGGGCTATATACGCCTCGTGAT
>CALMRC010000037.1 GCA_937873275.1 uncultured Spirochaetota bacterium | reverse complement strand
TGTCCGTACTCGAAGACCCCAGATCGTCCCCGGCGGCCAGGTCAAGACTTAGAGGTGCGGAGGGGGCCACCGTATCCCAGGTAAAGGGAACGGTATCGGTTGCTGAATTCCCGGCCGTATCTGTAACCGTCAGGGAAAGAGTGAGAGTCTCCTGCGTGGACGCTGATACCGACGTGCTGGCCGCACTCGGCGTCGCGATGGTCAGGCCCGCCCCGCTCCAGGAATAACCTGCTATCCCTGATCCAGATTCGGTGACCGAAGGGCTGAAACTTCGCGCGGTATTCGTAACTACCGCGTTCCCGAGGTCGAAGACCGGGAGTGTCCGGTCGACGTAAATCCTCTCGACCCGTGCAGTATCCGCTACCAAGCTGTTCGAATTCGGATTTATTACCCATAGATAACGGGTGAACGGCCCCCCCTCGCTGGGGAAGGATTCAGTTTCAATAATCGTTTCAACCGTCGTAATCGTCGTCCACACACTAGGATCAAGATCCAATACTGCTTGGGGCGTCATCGAGGTGGACGCAATGTAGTATTTAAAATTCAAGGGATCGGATGCTGGTTTTACATCAGAAATTGTCAATTTCATCGGAACGACAGAACCCTTGGCGGTTTGGAGGTCCTTGTTCGCCCACTGGATGCGATCTTCCGAGGTGTTGACGAACGCGATGGTGAACAAGACATCGTTGTTCGTCGTGAAGGACCAATCGTCCGCTGTTTGTAACCGCTTCCCGTCGGCGGTTCGCAAACCATCCTTCAATGAAACCCGTACGGTCCTTGATGGTTGTAGATACGGATAGGGAGTGATGTTTATAGCCTTGGTATCCGGATTGTAGGCGATGGTCCAATCATCGTTGATTACGTTCGCACCAAAATCGGCGTCTCCAAGGTTCTTATACGCAACCTCAATGTTTGCAGCGATCGTTGATGTGTCCAATGCTTTATCGAAAACGATCCGGATTGCGCTGGAAGGGTTCACGTCCGCCAAGCTTCTATCCGGGCTTACGCTCACCACCTCCAGATACCGGTCGTTCGCCTTCATCACCTCGACGGTGGCCGCTTCCACCAGGTCCACGGGGTTGGTGCAGGTCGTAAGCGCGAAAACCGCGGCGGCCAGGACGGCCGCGACGGCGATAACTCGGATTCTCATTCGTCCCATGCTCCCACCTCCCGGGATACCGCTTCCGAGGCGCGGGCCGTGGTCACGGACCCGCCGGTCAGGTCGATCTTGGCCGCCAGCTCGGGATTCACGGTCTTGAGCTTGGCGATCACTTCGTTCATGCGCTTGGTGTCGTCCAGGGCGTAGAGGGTCCGGGCGGCACCGGCCAGGGCGGCGGCGGACGTAGGAGCCAGGGTCATGGCTTTCTCGTACTGGCCCAGGGCGGCCTTCATGTCCCCCTGGAGGTAGAGGACGTTGCCCAGGTTCGTCACCGCCGGGGCGTAGGTCCCCTTCCGGGAGGCGACCTGGAACTGCTCCGCAGCCTGATCCAGGAGGCCGAACTGGGCGTAGACCACGCCGATCCGGTTGGCCGTCTGGTCCGCGGTCTTCTTGGCCGCCTTGTCCTCCGCGCGGATGGCCGCGATCCGGGGCCCGACCTGGGCGTCCAGGAACTTGGCCATCTCCTTACGGTAGCCTTCCACGATCCGCTCCGGAGACGGCAGGGAAACGGCGATGCCCCCCTCCACGAAGCCGACGGGCTCGTAGGTGCCCCAGGCCTCCCGGATGGGGTAGAACGCCGCCTTGCCGGCGGCCTCGGCCTCCCGCCATTCCTGGGCACCGGTCCTCCAGGCCCGGACGAAGCCGTCCTTGACCAGGGTTACCTCCACGGGCACCCAGGCCCGGCCGTCCCGGACGATCAGCTCGCCCTTGGCCGCGAAGAGTCGGCCCGCGCTGTCCGGGGGCAGGCCGGGGTCGAAGGCCACGTAGATGTGGCCCGGGGTGGTCACCAGGGCCGCGGGAACGCCAACGGACTCCAATAAGGCCGCGTACAGCACGGAGATGTCGTCACAGTCCCCGGCCCGGTAGGCCAGGGTCTGGTTGGGGAACTGGAGGAAATCCACCGTGTCCTGTTTCTCCGACAAGGCGATATAGGGCGTCTTGGGATCCACGGCGTAGCCGAGGTTGTAGGTGGTCAGGGCCTGAAAAAGGGCGAAGGCGATGCGGAAGTCCTCGGACACCGGCGGGGCGCCTTCATAGCGCACGGTGGAGGCCACATTCTTGGAGAACCCCAGAATCAGGGGATCCTTGGCGGTGACGAAGGCGGCGGCTTTGCGGTCGTCGTCCCAGGTCATGGCGTTCCGGTTCTGGACCTGGACGGTCACCGGTAAGGAGACCTTCTTCTCCTTGCCCAGGTAGAAGTATTCGACGATGACCTCCCCGGCGGCCTTGGTGCCTTCGGTCACCCGGAAGATCGAGTCGTTGAAGAGGGCGAAGACCGGGGCGGTCTTGGTCTCCCCGCCCTTCAGGGTTCCCAGGTCCGCGCAGAGTCGGGGCCCGTCCATGTACTGCTTGGCGTAGAAGGAGACCTTCACCTTCTCGTAGGGGGTGGACTCGCCGTTCGAGATCGAGAGTTCTCCGGCGGGGTTCTTGTCGTAGTAGGAATAGAAGAGCGGGAAGATGGGATTGATCTTCGGATCCACCCGGATCTCGGTGCCTTTCCGGGCTCCCGCCAGGTCGTAGGAGATTCCGATCTGGGCCGCGATACCCTGGTAGAGGGGTCCCGTGGGAGTGAACAGGTGCATGTAGCGTCCGCCCAGGCTGATCGCCATGGAGGGGCTCATCCGGACGGACAGTTCCGCGCCGCCCTCCACGTAGGGGTTCCGGACGGTACCCAAGCCGGACATGGCCATGTAGATCCCGCCGCCGCCGCCCGCTTTCAAAGCCAACCGGGGGCTGGGGCTAAGCGTCAATCCCAGGCTT
>CALMRC010000036.1 GCA_937873275.1 uncultured Spirochaetota bacterium | reverse complement strand
GCCTTAAGGTTGACCGGCCGGCCGGACAGGGGGTGCGTGAACCGCACCGACGGCGGGGGCGAAAGCCGTTGCCGGACGCTCCGATGCTCCCGGGGCCGGAACCGCTGGATGTTCCCCCGGGCCGGCGCCAGGGCCAGCCGGAGACCCGAAGGGCCCCGCTCGCTCCGCAGGATGGAGCACTCCCCGCTGTACTGCAGGATACCGTCCCGGAAGAGCAGGAGGGTGGCCTCCCGGGCCGGGTTCAGCCAATTGCGGGAAGGGCCGGGCGCCTCGTCCAGGATCACCCCCAGACTGACCCCGTTGAAGTCCTCCAGGCCGCCTTCCCAGGACATGCCGGACTGGAGGACACGGGCCCGGATGCCCGCCCCGGGATATCGCTCCAGGGCCCGGGCGCTGTCCCGCGTGCCCGGCTGGGCCAGGCGGATCTCGATCCCGCTTTCATCGGCCCCCACGACCTCGGCGGGGATGGACGTCCGGGTCCGGCCGTCGTTGATGACGAGGCCCCGACAGGCAAAGGAGTCCAGCGAACCCGGAGGGGGGCCCTTGGAGGTCCACCGGCACGTGAGGGTCTCCCCGTCGCCGGGAAGGGGACGAGCCCGAAGGGAAAAACCGTCCCCCCCGTCCCGGCGGTCGAAGCGGACGTAGACGCTGCCTTCCCGGAAGTTGACCAGGTTCAGGAGGTCGGCGACTTCCCGGCGTTTCATCCGCCGTCCTCCCCGGAGGTCTCCGGCGGATTCGGGGGCCGCCTGCACGGCGGCTTTCCCGGCGCCCGGGGGGATCCAGGCGGCCGACGTTCCCCGCAGGCCGTCATCCTGCATGGCGGTCCGGGGGGGGGAGATCGCGATTCCGGTCTGTATCCATCGGCGGTTCCTGGAATAATCGTACATCTCGCTTCCACCCTATGATCGGCGGAAACGGGCGTCCGCAAAACAGGAACCGGTGGGGACGACGGACATCGACCCGCGGGGCTTGACGGAGTCCCCCCTCCCGGGACACCGTAGACCTCGTTAACCACATGGTCCGATTGCAGGTTAACCATCTTCCGATAGGGGACGAGGATGCCCGGAACCGGCCCGCGGAACGACACCACCCTTCTCGACCGGCTCCGGGACTCCCCGGGCCCCCACTCCGGGGAAGGATTGGCCCGGGAGTTGGGGATCAGCCGGGTGGCCCTCTGGAAACGGATCGAGTCCCTCCGGGGATGGGGATACCGGATCGAGTCGAGCCGCAGGGGCTATCGGCTGGTCCGGGACGACGGGCTGGCCCCCGCGGACCTGGGGGGCGGAACGGCCCCCGACGGCGGGGACCCGCCGATCCGGGTCCTGGCCGACGCGGTCTCCACCATGGACGAGGCCCGGGACTGGGCCTTCCGAGGCGCCCCCTCGGGGGCCGCCGTACTGGCCCTCCGACAGACTTCCGGCCGCGGCCGGGGCGGGCGGCGGTGGGAAAGCCCCCCCGGCGGGCTCTACCTCTCCCTGGTCCTCCGGACCGCCCTGCCCCCGGTCTGCGGGGGTGCCCTGGTCCTGGAAACCGCCCGGGCCCTCCTGGAATCCTTGGAAGCCCACGGCATCCGGGGCGCCTCCTTCCGGTGGCCCAACGACATCGTGGCGGGCACCCGGAAGCTCGGGGGCATCCTGGCGGAGTCCTACGGCGGCCTGGACCGGCCGGAATTCTACGTACTGGGAATCGGCCTGAACACGGCCCCCGTCGGACTGGAGGGCCGGTCCTCGGCGGGCCTGGAGCAGCTGGGAACCCGGGCTCCCCGACGGAGGGACCTCGTCCGGGCCCTGGCCTCGTCCCTCCGCGCCTGGTGCGAGGCCCCCGACACGGATCCCCGCCGCTGGGCGGGGCTGGAACCCGATCCCCGCCGGCCGGCGCGGGCCGAGCTGTGGAACGGACGGATCCTGCCCCTCCGCCCCCGGGGGTACACCCCCCGGGGGGAGCTCGACTGCCCGAAGCCCGGCCGAGCCCTGGCCTACGGGGAATGCCGGAAGATGATCTACGAAGGAGAGGAACCTTGAAATCCGGAACCCGAAACCTGGCGGCCTCCGCCCTCTTCGCCGCCCTGATCTCCGCGGGGGCCCTGTTCTCCATCCCCGCCGCCTTCATCTTGGCCAGTTCGGCCACTTTCGCCTGCCGTGCGGCCAGGTTC
>CALMRC010000035.1 GCA_937873275.1 uncultured Spirochaetota bacterium | reverse complement strand
AGGGCGTGGAGGGCCAGGGAAAGGGCCAGGGCTGCGGCGTACCGCGTCCGGCCTCGGGCGGCTCGACGGACGGAGCGGCCGTCCAAGGCCGGCTCCGGACCGGGGCTTCCCCCCGGCGGGTCGACTGCGCGCACCCGCGGTTCGAGCCGATGCCGCCGGTTATACGTTCCCCCGAATACTGCCACCTGTCCGTTCTCCGAACGGTAGAGTAGCGTACCGCGCGTTCGGAGTCCATCACGGAGCAGGGTACCCGGGCTTGCCGAACACGCTGATTTGGAGGATCCTGCGGTAGGGAGGTTCCCGATGAGCGGAACGATCAGGCTCGCCCTCCGGATCGGGCGGGGGGGAGTCTACGATGGTATCGAGGGCGACGATCCCGTGGCGGTTCTCCGGTCCCTGTCCGAAACCGTCGACCTTCCCCCGGGATTGGATCGGGAATCGCTCCTGGTCGCCCTTCTCGACCGGGAAGCTTTGATGTCGACAGCCCTGGGGGACGGTATCGCGGTTCCGCACCCCCGCGAGCCCCTCGTCCGGGAAGAGGTGGACGAGAGGGTGGCGGTCTGCTTCCCCCGCCGCCCCGTTCCGTACGCGGCCCTGGACCGGAAACCGGTGTTCGCCCTGTTCCTGATTCTGTCCGCGGATACCCGGAGCCACCTCTATACCCTTTCCGAGCTGTCCTTCCTGTGCCGCCGTCCGGATTTCCGGGATTTCCTGGCGGGCAGGCCCTCCCTGCCGGACCTGACCGGGTGGATCCGCCGCGCCGAATCTTCCTGGAAACGATGATCCCCGCCGTTCCCGGCGGCGCCGGGGATCTTGCGCTCCCGACTTCCCGGGGGTACAGTGGGCCAGGATGTCAAGGGAAACCCTGAGATCGGTTCTGGATTACATCCTCAACAAGGCCGACAAGGACGAGTTCGAGGCCATCGTGAAGGCCTGCGAGCGAAGGCGGCGCGATCTTTCCCTCTTCGCGGGCATCGGGGGCGTCAATCCCGAGCGGGCGGCCCGGAATACCGCGGAGGCCGTGGAATCCTCCATGGGCGCCAGCCTGGACGGGATCCGGTCGATGATCCGGGACTTCGTGGCGGATATCATCCGGAAGAACGCGCCGGAGGTCACGGAGGAACAGCTCGAGGAGCTCCTGGCCTCCTACGTGCCGGACCCCGCCTCCCGGGCCGCCCCGGAATCCTCCCGGCTGCCCCCGGACGCCCTTCTGAAGATGGTCAAGGATTTCACGGATTACTCCCTGGGCATGATGGCGCCCAGCGCCCAGCAGGCCCTCTGGGAGAGGATGCCCCGGTGGCAGGAGGAATACTGGGCCGCCTTCCCGCCGGAGCTAAAGGCCTTTGTGAAGGCCTTCCTGGAGGGCCGGATGGACGCCGACACCTTCTGGAGCGCCGTGTACAGTCTCCTGGGCATCTAGCGGGAACCGAAGGGCGGGGACATTTCGGCCCTCCCGGTGTACAATGCCCCCGGGAGACGCCATGTACAGTGTCAGAGTCGAGGCCGGGTTTTCCGCGGCCCATTTCCTGTCCGGATACCACGGAAAGTGCGAAAACCTGCACGGCCACAACTACCGGGTCCGGGCCTACGCCCGGGGCGCCGACCTGGACGGGTCGGGGATGCTCCTGGATTTCGGGGACCTGAAGAAGGCCCTCCGGGAGGTTTGCGAGGGACTGGATCACCGCCTCCTGAACGAGATCCCGGCTTTCCAGGATTCGCCCAGCGCGGAACGGATAGCCCGGTACATATTCGATTCCCTCGCGGGGCTCCTGCCGGGCGCTCCGCTCCAGGCGGTGGAAGTCTTCGAGAGCGACACGAGCATGGCCCGGTATGAGCCGTGAGGCTCCGAAGGGAGCCCGGGACTACGAGACGACCCAGCTCATTCCCTACCTGGGGAACAAGCGGGCTCTGGTGCCTCGGTTCCGGGTACTGTTCCGGGCCCTCGCGGACGGCGTGGACCGGCCGCTCTTCCTGGACCCCTTCGCGGGGTCCGGCTCGGTTTCCCGCCTGGCCCGGACCCTGGGCATGCGGGTCAAGGCGAACGACTGGGAACCCTACGCCTACGCCCTGAACCGCGCCTGGCTCGTGCTGCGGGAGTCGGACCTCCGGGAACTCTGGGCCGATGAGGGCGGCATCAACGCCGTGCTGGACCGGCTCAACGCATTCCACCCCGCCCGGGGGGATCGGTACCCGGATCCGGAGCCGGAGCCCTACATGGCCCTCTGGTACGCCCCCCGGGACACTTCCCGGGCGGATTGGAGGACCGAGAGGCTCTTCTACACCCGGGAGAACGCGGTGTTCCTGGACCGGGTCCGGGAACATATCGAGCGGACCTATCCCCGGGACGCTTCCGAAAATCCGGATTCTCCGCGCTCCCGCCGCCGGGACCTCCTCCTGGCCCTCCTGGTCCTGGAGGCCGCGGTCCACGCGAACACCTCCGGGGTGTTCAAGGCCTTCCACAAGGGGTTCGGGGGGCACGGACGGGACGCCCTTCCCCGGATCCTGGGAGCCATGGAGCTGGAGCGTCCCATCCTGCCCGAGGCGGAACCCGCCGAGGTCTTCCGCGAGGACGCGGTCTCCTTCGTCCGGGGGCGGTCCGCGGATATCGTGTACCTGGACCCCCCCTACAACCAGCACCAGTACGGATCCAACTATCACCTGCTCAATACCCTGGTCCGCTGGGACCGGCTTCCCGTGCCCCTGGAACCGGGGCCCGACGGCCGACTGCTCCGCAAGGCCGGCATCCCCCCGGGGTGGAGGGAAACCTGGTCCCCCTTCTGCGGCCGGACCGATGCCCGGGACGCCCTGGCGACCCTGGTGGGAAATGTCGACGCCCGAACCCTGGTCCTGAGCTACAACACCGAGGGCCTCGTCTCCCCGGAGGAGCTCTTCGACCTCCTGTCGGAACGTTGGGAGGTCCGACCGGAAATCCTGGACTACGTCCGGTACCGGGGAGGCAGGCAGAGCGGTTCCCGGAGGGTGCGGAACCACGAACTGGTCTACGTCTGCCGCGAGCGGGCCGCCCGGGGCGGGATAGCGGGGAAGGCCGGCTTGGCCCGGCTCCGTACGGAACTTCGCCTGCGCCGCCTCCTAGCCTCCCGATTCGAGCCCGGGCTCGTCGTCCGAGCCTTCGGAACCGACGGGGTTCCGGGGAGCATTCCGTCCCCTTTCGGTTCCCTCCGGATGTGGAGGTTCCACCGCTTCGAAGGCCCCCTGCCGGGCCTGGAGACCGCGGACATCGAGGATCTGGACCGGCTGGCCCGTGAGCTGGAGGCCTGCGAGGTTACGGACCACGCCCGGGCCGTCCGGGTGCTGGCCGGCCTGGCGCGGGAGTGCGCCGACTCGGTCCGAGCCCGGGACCTGGCGGACGCCCGGAGGGCCGCCCGGGAAGCCCTTTCGGCCCTCCGGAAGCTGGCCCATCCCCGATACCTGCGGGAGTTCGAGGAGGCGGAGAAGACCCTTCGGGACCTGGCCGCGGAGTTCCCCGCCCTTGCGGAGCGGCTGGAACCGGGCCTGGAACGGCTGGCGGCCCAGCGCGCGGAACGGCTCCGGCACGCGCGGGGGTAGGATCCTACCCGGTCTTCCGTCCCCGTCCGGGCTTGCGTCCCGCCGGACGAGGGCGGGCGGGATTCGATGGGCCGGATTCCGGGCGCCCGGTCGACGGACGGCTTCCCCGGCCGGACTTGTTTCGGGGGGCGGATGCCGGACCGCCGGACCCGTACGTGGGCTCGGGCCGATTCCCGGGCTGCGGTCGGGGGCCGGGGGGCGAAGGGCGGGCTTTCCGGGGGCGCTGGGCGGCCGAAGCGCCGCCGCCCGGGCTCCGGGACCGGTTCGCGCCCCGGCGGGGATCCATGTCGGAAAACCGCTTGGCCTCCAGAGGCGGTTTGACGGAGCGGTCGGCCTCCTCCTCCTCCGCCAGGGCGAAGAAGTTCTCCGGGTCGATCTCGTGGACGGATCCGCCTTCCAGGATGCGGCACTGGAAGGAGAATCCGTACCGGACCGCGACCTTGGAGGCCCGCTTGAGCTCCACCAAGTCCGCGACCAGGACGGAAACGCCCCGTTCCCCGGCCCGACCCGTCCTGCCGGCCCGGTGCATGTACACCGTGGGCTCCTCCGGGAGGTCCATGCAGAGCACGTAGTCGATGCCCTTCACGTCCATGCCCCGGGCCCCCAGGTCGCTGGTGACCAGGTACCGGATCCGGCCTTCCCGGAAGTCCTCCAGGGCCCGGCGCCGCGCCTCCTTGTCCCCCTGGGCCCGGAGTTCCGCCGCCGGGAATCCGAGATACTCGAGCTTCCGGAGAATGTTGAAGATCTGGGCGTTCGAGGAGGCGAAGACCAGGCAGCGCCGGGGTTGGACGGCCGCCTCGAAGCGTCGGAGGAAGTCGATCTTCCGCCGGGAGGAGGAATGGAAGACCCAGTGGTCGATGTTCTCCCGGAGGACCTCGGAATTGTCCAGGACCAGGGACGCGGGGTTCCGGAACCACGGGGCGGCCCGTTCCCGTACCCGGTCGGGGAGGGTGGCGGACACGAGGACCCGGCAGCAGGCTTCGGGAAGACGGTCCAGGATCTCCGAGGTCTCCTCCAGGGCCTCCTTCTCGAAGAGACGGTCCGCCTCGTCCAGGACCAGGAAGGAAAGCTCCGAGAGGTCGAGTTCCCGGGCCGCCGCCAGGTCGCGGATCCGGCCGGGGGTTCCGATCACGAAGGCCCCTCCCTTGCGGAGCCGCTCCGCCTGCCTACGCGCCTGGGCCGAGCCGATGAGCAGCACGGTCTCCGCCGGGACGCCCGCGGCGGCGGCCAGGCGGTCCAGTTCCTTCTCCACCTGGACCGCGAGCTCGTGGGTCGGCGTCACGACCAGGGCGAAGGGGCTCCGGCGGTCCGGCGGGACCGTCTGGAGCAGGGGGACCAGGTAGCCGAAGGTCTTTCCCGTGCCCGTGGAGGAGGACACGAAGGCGTCGCTCCGGTCCAACAGGGCGGGCACGACCTTCCGCTGGATGTCCGTGGGACCGGGGAACCCGAAGGACGCGAGGGCCCGGGCCAGGTCTTCCCGGATCCCGAGACTCTGGAATTCTTCCATATCCGCCGATTGTGGCATGAAAGGGGACCGGCGCACAAGATCGGAAGCCCCGGAGGCCCGGCATTGCCTCGGGCCGCTCTTGTCCGGTATAGTTAGCCCTCCATGAATCTCGAAGCCTTCATCCTGGGAACCGGCGGCATGATGCCCCTGCCGCACCGGCACCTCACCAGCGTCCTGCTCCGTCGGGAGGGCGACCTATTCCTTTTCGACGCCGGGGAGGGAACCCAGGTCTCCCTGCGCAGGCTCAACCTGCGGTGGAAGAAGATCAACGCGATCTTCATCTCCCACACCCACGCGGACCACGTCACGGGACTGCCGGGCATCCTCATGCTCTCCAGCCAGGTGGATCGGGACGAGCCCCTGTACATCTACGGTCCCCCCCGGATCGCGGAATACGTGGAATCCAGCCGGCAGGTCCTGGACATGTACATCAACTACGAGATCGTGGTGAAGGAGATCGAGGCCCCCTGCGTCTGCCACGAGGGGGACGGATTCCGGATCCGGGCCTTTCCCCTCCGGCACACCAAGCCTTGCGTCGGCTACGTCCTGGAGGAGGACAAGCGGCCGGGGGCCTTTTTCCCCGACCGCGCGGAGGCCGCGGGGGTTCCCCGGGGTCCCCTGTGGTCCGTGCTCCAGGGGGGCGAATCCGTCACCCTTCCGGACGGACGCGTCGTCCGGCCCGAGGAGGTGATGGGGCCGGTCCGGTCGGGCCGAAAGTTCGGTTACGTCACGGACAGCCTCTATTTCCCCGAGATCGCCCCCCACGTCGCCGGATCGGATCTCCTGGTCTGCGAGGGGATGTTCGAGAAGGCCCTCCTTGAGAGCGCCCAGGAGAAACGGCACATGACGGCGGACCAGGCCGCCCGGATCGCCCGGGACGCCGGAGGGGTCCGGAAGCTCGCCCTGATCCATTACAGCCCCCGGTACACCGAGCAGGACCTGAAGCGGCTCCTGGAGGAGGCCCGGGAGATCTTCCCGGAGACGGTCCTGTCCCGGGACCGGATGTGCATCCCCCTGGAGTACCTGGACTAGGAGGGCGGATGATCGAGGTTCGGGACCTGCGCAAGAGCTACGGCTCCTTCGAGGCGGTCCGGGGAGTTTCCTTCGACGCCGGACCCGGCGGGATCGTCGGTCTCCTGGGTCCCAACGGGGCCGGAAAGTCCACGATCCTGCGAATCCTGGCGGGCTTCCTGGGACCGGGCTCCGGTACCGTTCGGGTGGCCGGGATCGACGCGGCGGAGGATCCCCGGGGACTCAAGCGGAACGTCGGATATCTCCCGGAAACGGCCCCCCTGTATCCCGACATGACGGCGGAGGAGCACCTGGCTTTCGCGGCGGAGGTCCGGGGCATCCGGGGGGCGGCCAAGTCCCGGGCCGTCCGGGAGGCAGCGGAACGGGCCGGGGCGGCCGAAGCCCTCCCGATCGCCGCCGAGCGTCTTTCCCGGGGTTGGAGGCAGAGGGTCGGGCTCGCCCTGGCCCTGATGGGAGACCCGCCGGTCCTGATCCTGGACGAGCCCACCGCGGGACTCGACCCCAACCAGATCCGCCAGACCCGGGACCTCATCCGGGACCTCGGCCGGGACCGCACGGTGCTCCTGTCCACCCACATCCTGGCGGAAGCCGAGGCCCTCTGCCCGGAGGTCTTCATCCTGAACCGGGGACTGCTGGCGGGCCGGGGCCGGCCGGACCGAATCGGGGACGCCTTCGAAGGCGGGGACCGGCTGGAGGCCGTCGTGAAGGCTCCCGGCATCCGGGACCTGATGCGGGCCCTTCTGGGTCTCAAGTCGGGCGTTCCCGAGGGGGATCCGACGGCGGAGGGCCCGGGCGCCTGGCGCCTCCGCCTGTCCTGCGCTCCCGGAACCGCGGACGCCGCCGCGGAGGCGGTCTCCGACTGGGCGGCCTCGGAGGGGTTCAAGCTCCTGGAGCTCCGCCGGGAGCGGGTACCCATGGAGGAGGTCTTCGCCCGCCTAACCGGGGAGGACCCGGCATGAGCCCGATCCTTGCCGTCTTCCGCCGGGAGTTCCGTTCCCACCTCAACACCGTCCCGGCCTACCTGTTCGCGGCCTTCTTCCTGTCCGTCTCCGCGGCCTGGCTCTTCCTGGCCCGGGGCTTCTTCGTCCGCGGGGAGGCTTCCCTCCGGTCCTACTTCGAGGTCCTGCCGGCCCTCCTCGCGGTCCTCCTTCCCGCCCTGACCATGCGATCCTGGGCGGAGGAGCGCCGGACGGGTACCTACGAACTCCTGGCGACCCTTCCGGTGCGCCCCGGGGAGCTCGTGGCGGCCAAACACCTGGCCGTCCTGGGGGTCGTCGGGTCCGTCCTGGTCCTGAGCCTGTCCGTGCCCCTCTCGGTCCTGCGGTTCGGGGCCTTCGACGTCGGCGTGCTCGTCACCGAGTACATCGGCACCCTGGCCCTGGCATCGGCCTGCGCGGCCCTCGGCCAGTGGGTGTCCGCCCGGTCCCGGACCCCCGCGGGGGCCTACCTGGGCACCTCCGCCCTCCTCCTGGCCCTGTCGGCGATCCACCGGCTTCCGGCCGTCCTGGGCCTTTCGGGGATCGCCGCCCGGGGCCTAGTATGGCTGTCCCCGGCCTCCCACTTCGAATCCTTCGTCCGGGGCGTCCTGGACAGCCGGGACCTTGCGTACTTCGCGATCCTGACCGCGGGGTTCCTCTATCTGGCCGCCAAGGCCCTGGTGCGGGAGGCCTGGAGATGAGGGACGAAACGACCGCGGAGCGGAAGCTTCGGGAGGAACGGATTCTCGGGTTCCTGGTTTTCCTGGTCCTGGTCCTGGCGGCGGCGGCCAGCGGGATCTACCGGTTCCGCGTCGACCTGACCGAGGATCGTGCCTTCACCCTCTCCCCGGCTTCCCGTACCCTGGGCGCCCGGCTTGCCGAGACCGTCACTCTTACGTACTACCGGTCCTCCGCCCTCGCGGACCTGCATCCCGGGGTCCGGATGGCCGAGGACCTGCTATCGGAACTGGAAGCCCACGGCAAGGGCCGGATCCGGGTGCTCGTTCGGGACGCCGCAGAGGATCCCGGGCGACTCGAGCGGCTGGGGATCCTTCCCCGGCAGCTCCAGGTGGAAGGGGAGGGCGAGGCCCGGATCGCCACCGTGTACGCCGGGGTCGTGGTGGAATACCTGGACGATTTCCGGGTCCTGCCCTCGGTGCTCGGTCCCGAAAACCTTGAATACGAGGTCGTGAAGGCCGTCCGGGACCTGGTGGCCGGGGTCGTGCCCGTGGCGGCCCTCCGTGAAGGGGACGGAGACAAGGATCCCGAGGGGGACTACCGGCTCCTACGGGCCGCCCTGGCGCGGGGGGGATACGAAGTGCGGACCTCCCCCCGGGGAACTGAGGTGGAGCCGGACGTGTCGGTCCTCTTCCTGCTGGGAAACGCGGCCCTGGACGACCGGGACGCCTACTATGTCGACCGGTTCCTGGCGGGCGGAGGCCGGGTCTTCGCGGCGGTGCGCGGGGTGATCGTGGACCCCGACCGGGGGCTACGGGCCCGGGCCGTCGGAGCCGACCCCGTCCTGGACCTCCTGGAAATCTACGGCGTCGCGGTTCGCCGGGAGCTGGTCCTGGACGGTTCCAGCCTCTCCGTGCCCTTCCAGGTCCCGGGATCGGGAGGGGAAACGACGTACCGGTTCCTGCGCTATCCCCACTGGGTCGCCACGGAGCGGGAAAACGTGACCGTCTCCCACCCCGCGGCCGCCCGGTACTCCGGGCTCGACCTCTATTGGCCGAGCCCCCTCGAACTCTCCCCGCGGCCCGACCTGACGGAGGAGGTCCTGGTCCGCTCCAGCCCCGGTGCCTGGAAACAGACCCGGACCTTCGCGGCGGCACCGGAGGAGGAGTCCCTTTACCGGGAGGAGGAGGGGACCACCCGGGGGCAGTACATCCTGGCCGTAGCCGTGTCCGGGATCTTTCCGCAAGCCTACCGGGATGGAACCTCGCCGAAAATCCCCGGTCCGCTCGCGCCCGCCCCGTCGGACGCTTCCCGGTCGGGACGGATCCCGGGCCGGCTGGTGGTCGTCGGTTCCTCGGACTTCCTCACGGACCTGATGGGCATGAGCGGAAGCGAGGCCAACGCCTCCTTCGCGGTATCCGCGGCGGATTGGCTTTCCTCCGGGGACGACCTGCCCCTGCCGGCCGCGGCCCGGAATCCCCGCCGGCTCCGGCTCCCGGAGGGCGACGCGGAGAGGCGCCGGGCCGTGGGATTCACGTACGTTCTCAACATCCTGCTGGTTCCGGCCCTGGCCGGCCTGGCGGCCCTCCTCCGTACGGCCCGGCGAACCCGGGCGGAACGGGCCGGGAGGGCGACCGGATGAATTTCCGTAGACGAGTCGCCGTCCTTTCCCTGACGGCCGGGGTCCTGGTCCTCGCGATCGTCGCCGGCCTGGCGTTCTCCCCGGAGGCCCGGCGGTCCCGGGAAACCCGGGGCGGCATCCTCCTCCGGGATCCCGCCGAGATCGATACCCTGGAGATATCGGATTCCTCCGGTCTGCGGGTGTTTCGGAGGCTCGGGGCCGCCTGGGTTCTGGACGAGGACGGGGCGTTCCTCCCGGCCCGGGCGGAGAGGATCGAGGCCTACCTGACGATCCTGGGCTCCCTGCGCTCTCGGGAGGAAGTCTCCCGGAGGGAGGCTTCCTGGGAGACCCTGGGGCTGGACGATACGTCGGGTCGGCGGATCCGCCTCCTTCTGCGGGACGGTTCCGCGGCGGCGGATTTCCGGGTAGGACGGTATTCCCCGGACGGGTCCCGGGTCTTCCTGCGGATGGAACGAGATCCCCGGGGGTACGCGGTCCCCGGCCCCGTGGCCTCCCGGCTTCCGACGGCCCGGACAACCTGGCTGGATCTCCGGGTATTCGGTGAACCGGTTCCCCTGGAGGACGTCATGAGTCTCCGGATTTCCGGGTCCCTGACGTTCCCGGACGGTACCGCCTTCGGCCCGGGGTACACGCTGGAACGCGATCGGTCCGGCGGGTGGACGAGCAAGCAGATACCGGACCCGGATCCCGCAGCGGTCGGTCGCCTGGTGAGGTCCTGGATGAACGCCGAGGCGGACGATTTTACGGCCCGGGACGTCGCCGGGGTCGCCGGCGGACCGAGGTCGGAACTCCGGGTGGACCTCGAACTGGGAGGCGGAACCCTGCGGAGCCTGCGGATTACCGGTCCCGCGGATCCGGAGGGCCGATTTGCCGTGATCCGAACCGGCGGATACGGGCCGATGGCCCTGTCACCCTGGATCCTCCGGGATCTGCTGAAATCCCCCGGAGAACTTTCGATCCCGTCCGTGCCTTGATACCGACGAACCCTCAGGACCGCGTGGAGATGTAGCTGCGGTACTTGTTGGGATCCGCCTTGAAGGCGACGATCCGGGAATCCCCTTCCTCCCGGGCCCGGGCCAGGGCCGCGCGGGCCTCGGTGATCACCCGCTCGGCATCCACGAGCCGCCCCGAACGGGAGGACAGACCCAGGAAGATTTTGCGGTAATCCTGGGCCCCCCCTTCCTCCCGGAGCAGGGCGGTGACCTTCTTCAGGAATTCCTCCGACATGCGTAGGGCGTGGTCCGAATCGATGTTCGGGAGGATTACCGCCAGGCCGGAGGGTCCCTGTTCGAAGGCCAGGTCCCGGAAGCTGAAGAATTCCAGGAGGATGCGGGTCAGGATCCTGTAGGACCCGGAGTCCCGGGGGATTCCTTCGTGGGAAAGCTGCAGCAGCACGAGGTCCTGCTCGAAGGACGCGGCCCGGGAGAGTTCCGCCCCCAGGCGCTCCGGCAGGTACTCGGCCCAGCCGAGGCCGGAATCCGGGGAATAGAGCCCCTCGGGGCACGCGTCGCCGCCCTCCGAGCCGGGCCGGGA
>CALMRC010000034.1 GCA_937873275.1 uncultured Spirochaetota bacterium | reverse complement strand
GGCTCCTCTTCGGCCAGACCGTGCGGCTCTACCTTTCCGCCCCCGGGGCGGCCGGGACGGAATCCCCGGACGTCGAGGTCTGGGAATCCGGGGAGGGCGGGACGTGGATCCCGAAACCCGTGACCGCCGTGTCCCGGGGGATCAACGACGCGGAGGGCATCGCCTTCTTCTTCCTCCTGGACAATTCCGGGAGCATGTGGACCGGCCTGGACGGCCGGGAGGGGGCGCCGGAGGGGGACCTCCGCGTGACCCACGCCAAGGCCGCGGCCCGGGCTTTCTTGGCCGAGGCGTCCCCGAAGGACCGGGTGGGCCTGGGGGTGTTCAACACCCGTTACTGGAAGGCCGCGGATCCCGTGGGGGACTTGGAGCGTATCTCCCGAGGGCTGGACGAGATCCGGAAGCCCGCCACGGAGGACGCCTACACGGAGCTATACCTATCCCTGGACCGGGCCCTGGCGGACTTCGCCGGGGTGTCGGGACGCAGGGCCCTGGTGGTCCTCTCGGACGGGGAGGACTTCCCCTACCATGCCCGCACGGGCCGATCCAACCCGGAGACGGGGACGAGGACCGCGGGACCCGGGGACGTGGTGGAGCGGGCCGCCCGGGAGGGGATCACCGTGTACGTGGTCCGCTTCGGGAACGAGAAGGACCCCTCCCTGGGGGACGTGGCGGTTCGGACCGGGGGCAAGGTCTTCGACGCCTCGAACCGGGAGGAGCTGGCCGCCGTCTATTCCACCATCCGCTCGGACGTCCTGGCGGAGATCGCCGTGGACTACCGGGCCGGAATGGAGCCCGGCAGCCGCCGGAACGTCCGGGCGGTCCTGCGGGACCGGTCGGGACGGGAGTTCTCCTCGGAGAGGTACTACTACTCCGGCACCGTCCTGGGTTGGAACCGGGACATCCCCGGCTGGCACTACCTGGCCTTCCTCCTCGTGCCGGCCCTCCTCTGGCTGGCCCTGGTCCTGTTCAAGCTGGAGAGGGAGACTTCCGAGGCGGGATTGCGCCTCCTGTACGGGCCTACCGGTGGAGCCACCCGGGTCTTCACCCTCACCGCTCCCCAGACCGTCATCGGATCCTCGGCGGCCGCGGACTTCACGATCGGCGGGAATCCCTCCCTGAAGGAGCGGCACGCCACGATCCTCTTCGACGAGCGGCAGAACGCCTACACCGTGGTCGGGGACGGGAACCTCACGGTGAACAACCGGGAGGTGGAGCGCAAGCGACTGGAGTCCGGGGACGTCATCAACCTGGCGGGGACCGTGGTGGTTTTCGACGAGGCCCTGGTCAAGAAGACCCCCAAGGGCCGGCAGCCCCAGCCTTCCCGGCGGAAGAGCCGCTAGCGCCCCCCCCGCGGGCCGGTCGGTCTCTGGGCCGGGGCGGCCGGGAAATCCGATACCGGGGTCCCGCCGCGGCTGCGACCGGGATCCGGCCTACCGGGCCGCCCGCCGGACCCGCACCGTCACCTCGGAAACCCCCGGTTCGGCCCGCACCCGGAGGGCCCGGGCCGGGATGTCCAGCTCGAAGGTCCCGCCCTCCGCCTCGACCCGGCAGCCCGTCGGGTAGTGCACGGGGGGCAGGAAGATCTCCGTGGGCGCGACGACCACCGGGTCCGGCCGGTAGCGGTATTCCAGGTCCCCGGTCCGGGGATCGAAGCGGAAGGAGACCGGGATTCCGGCGGTGGCCCGGGGATAGGGGCGGCAGAAGCCCCGGATCGCCCGGCCCCCCGCCTCCCGGGAGTCCGCCCCGGCGGGCAGGGGCAGGCGGGCCTGGTCCGCGGAGTAGATCGACAGGTCCTCCCCGTTCCAGCCGTCCCCCCGGGCGTTCGTGTTGTCCGCCGTGTAGTTCCAGATCGTGGACGATAGGCCCGCCGCGTCCAGGGCCTCGTGGTAGGCGGCCAGGGCTTCCTCGTGCTTCCGGAAATTCCCCGTCCGATAGGCCCGGCCCCCGTCCAGGTCGAAGGGCAGGCCGAACTCCCCGAGCAGGCTCGGGATCCCCCCCATCCTCTCCCGTCCCCGCCGGACCACCCGCTCCAGCGCCTCCCGGAAGTACCGCCGGAGGGCCTTCCTACCCAGGACGATCCGGCCGTCCTCCCCGTCGTATCCCAGGAAGCCGAACCACCTCTTCATCGTCAGCGTGAGGGCGTCGTACCAATGCTCCGCGTTGACCGCCGCCGGATCGTCCGCGGGGCTCCAGGCCGGGGGCCGTTCCATCGGCACGGTCTCCAGGAAGAGGAGGAAGCGCCGGCCCCCCTCCGCGGCCTTCCGGATCTCCCGGATGTACCGCAGGGCGAAGGGCTTGAGGCAGTCCTCCCCGAAGTCCAGGGGGCGCCCGTCCCGGGTCCGGGAAAAGGCGTCGGGCTTCCGGAGCACGGCCTTGCCGCAGGCCTCGTCCCAGACCCCCGCGCGGCGCCACAGGCAGGGAACGCCCTCCCGCCAGGCCCGGACTCCCTCCCGGCCCAGGACGGCGCGGCCGACGACGGACTGGCCCCGGGGGGTGATGCCGTACCGGTCCACCTCCACGGCGCGGCCGTCCCCGGCCTGGATCGCTTCCCAGGGGGTGGGCATGGGACCCGTGCGGGTCAGGGCCCTCTCCAGGCGGCGCAGGTCCGAGAGCCCCAGGAAGCCGGCGGAGGGCTCGTTCAGGGAGTCGAAGCCGACCACGTTCCGGAACCGGCCCAGGCGGCGGGCGACCCGGGCCATGGCCCGGATGAAGTGTCCCTGGAGGCGCTCCTGGAAGGGCTCCCCCTCGGTCCGGAGCTCCGGGGCGGCGTGGTCCCCCCCGAAGAAGAGGGTGAACATCGTGGCGCAGGCCAGGCGGTTGTAGTTCGACGCCCAGACCATCCGGGGATAGGGGTCCCCGCACTCCGGGTGGAGAAAAGCGGCCCCGGAGGCGTGGAGGTTCCGTAGCTCGAAGCCCGCCTCCTCCAGGGTCCAGGAAGGCGCCCCGTCCCCCCCGGTCCAGCGGCTCCAACAGTCCTGGTGGGGGTCCACGAAGAGGCGGACGCCCCGCTCCTCCGCCGCAGCCGCTATGCCTTCCAGGTAGTCCAGGTATTCCTCGTCATAAAGGCCGGGCCCCGCGTGCTCCACCGCCTCCCAGGGAACCAGGAGGCGATGGAAGTCGAGGCCCCAGAGCCGGAGGCGGTCCAGGTGCTCCCCGGCCTCGGCAAGGGGGAAGGGGCGGCCCGCGAAGGAGACGTCCCTCCCCTCGTAGAAGCCTTCCCGGACGTGGGTGCGCCCGTCCGGCCGGACGGGGTATTTGGAGCTGCCCCCCAGGTTGGCTCCCCGCAGGATCCGCACGCGGCCCTCGGAATCCCGGAATCTCCCGTCCCGGATCTCGATCATCCCTTCCTCCTCAGCCCCGGAACTCGCCGAAGAACCGGAGTATCCGTTCCCGCACCCGGTCCCGCTGGGAATCGTAGAGCAGGAGGGCGTGGCGTATATGGCGGAACCGGTCCATGTTGGCCGTGTAGGTTTCTATGCGGTCCGATCCGACCCCGGCGGCTATGATCGCCGCGTTGCGATAGTCCGTCATCCGGTCCCCCCGGGCGTGGCAGACCAGGACGGGACAGGTGACGCGCCGGAGCTTGCCTTCCACCTCCGGGAACCGGACCTGCAGGGAATGGACGAACCGGGGGTACACGCCCCGGTACCCCAGCCAGCGCTCGTTGCCGTCCTCCCCCTCCCGGCCGGGATCCGGGAGCCCGGCGCCCAGGGAGGACGTGAGGAGCCCGAGGAACCGGGCCGCGTAGATCAGGGGATGCCGCACCATGCCGTGCCGGACCAGGGAATTGAGGACCACCGGCGCCCCGATGGTCGCCACCGCGGCGGGGGCCAGGGCCGGGACGGCGCAGTACTCCTGGGCCAGGACGAGGGCCAGGGTACCTCCCAGAGACTGCCCGACCAGGAAGACCCGGTCGTAGCGGGGACGGAGCCGGAGGTACTCGGTGCGCACGTACCCCAGGAAGGAGTCGTAGTCCTGCCCCGCCAAGTCCCGGGGGGTGGTCCCGCAGCCGGGCAGGAGGGGGGCCGCTAGATCGTATCCCAGGACGTCCGCCTCGGGCAGGAAGGGCCGGAAGTCCGCGGGGGTGGCCGGGAAGCCGTGGATGCAGAAGAGGAGGTCCCGGTGTCCCTTGAGGTGGGCCAGGGGGGCCGCGTCGGGATGCATAAGCAGCTGCGGTGCCGGGGTCGGGGCCGTCGGGATACGGGACCGGGGCGGGAGGGGTTTCAGGTTCCACCACAGGAAGCCCCCCGCGGCGACGGCCCCGGCGGCGGTCCACAGGAGAGCCGGGGATCCCCAGCGACAGGCGGCCAGGGCCAGGAGGCCGCCGATCCCGGGGAGGACCAGGAAGAAGGCGACCCCGCGGGCGAAGCCGTCCCGGCGGAGGGGGGACTTCATCGCCCGGTCCGGATCCGGGCGACCGCCCAGGAGGCGGCCGCGGACAGGCTCGCCAAGGCGGCGCCCCCGGCGACCAGGGGGAGGTACAGGGACGGCGCGTTCCCGGAGTAGAGGAGCCAGAGGAAGGCCGCGTAGAGGGATCCCCCGGGAACGGCCGACACGGCGGCGGCGATCCCGGCGGCGGCGAAGGCCGTGCCCGCCGCGATCCGGCCCGCCCGCCGTCCCAGGACGGCGAGGAAGGGAAGGTGGACGGCGGCGAGGATCAGGGAGGCGACGGCGCAGGCCGTCCCGAGGCCCCAGGGCAGGGTGAAGACCTGGGTGCGGAAGCGCTGGGCCAGGGTGCTTCCGACTCCGACGGCCGCGATTCCCGCCAGGGCCGCGAGGATGGCCGCGGCCAGGCGGAGGGGTATCTCCGAGGCGTCCAAGGGGAAGTCCTCCGGGACGCCCCCCCCGGGCCGGGTCGGGCCGGGGTTCCCCCCGGCGGGAGCCCCGGCCGGCGAGAAATCCCCCCGGGTCAGGACGACGTAGGCGGGCAGGAGGACGAAGACCAGGGCGGCCCCGGGACTGCGGGCCGCCAGGAAGGAAGCCGCGGCGGACGCGGCCAGGGCTCCCCGTCCCGGGGCCGACTCGGTCAGGACGCCGAGGGCTCGGATGAGGCGACCTCCGGGGCCGCGGCTTTGCGCTTCCATGGCCGATATTATATACTTCGGCCTTGATATTGGGGAGGACGGTTTCCATGCGGGAAGAGACGGATCTGACGAGCCGAGTGCTGTTCGAGGACGGGGACCATTCGTTCATCTGGCTGGGGACCGACGCCCGCTCCGGGAAGGGCGCCGTCCAGACCATGCAGTACCTGATCCTGGACAAGGGCCGGGGCTGGCTCCTGGATCCGGGGGGAGTGCACCTCTTCGCCCGGGTGGTGGCCGCGGTCAGCCGTCACGTCTCCCTGGACCGGATCGACGGGATCTTCTTCTCCCACCAGGATCCGGACGTGTCCAGCGGCATCGCCCTGTGGCTCGGGGTGACCCCGGCCCGGATCTACATCTCCGGCCTGTGGACCCGCTTCCTCCCGCACTTCGGGATCGTGGATCCCGGGCGCATCCAGCCCATCGAGGAGGCGGGAAAGGGCATCCGCCTGGGATCCGGGGCGGAACTGACCTTCGTACCGACCCATTATATGCATTCCCCCGGGGCCTTCAGCCTCTACGACGCCCGGGCGAGGATCCTGTTCTCCGGGGACGTCGGGGGCGGCTTCTTCCCGGAGGGCGGCGAGACCGCCTTCGTGGACGACTTCCCCCGCCACCTTCCCGTGATCCAGGGCTTCCACGAGCGGCTCATCGCCTCCAACTCCGTGGCCCGGCGCTGGTGCGACCTGGTATCCCGGCTGGATCCCGGGATGATCGTACCCCAGCACGGCGCGATCTACCGGGGAACCTCGGTCCGGGCCTTCCTCTCCTGGCTTTCGGGCCTCAAGTGCGGCACGGACCTCTTGGACCGGTTCTATGGAGCCTAGATTGACGCCCCCGGCCGCGGCCCCGGATCCCGCCGGGAATTACCGGGCCGCCATCGAGGCCTTCGTGGTGGGGTACCACAAGAGCGTGGTGCTGACCTCCGTGACGGCCAACTCCCTGGAGATCCTGGACGATTCGATGGGCCGGATCGGCGCGGCCCTGTCCTCCATCGTTTCGGCCTTCGAGGAGATCCGGGCCACCAGCGGCAGCACCGCCGGCAACTCGGCCCGGATCGACGCGATGATGGCCGACATCCTCCGGAAGAACGAGGGGATGAACGGGGACATCGAGGCCCGTGTCGGGGAGATCGTCCGGGCATCCCGGGACGCGGGAACCCTGGCGGGCCTCTTCCAGGACATCAAGGACAAGACCTCCGCGGTGGCGGGTATAACCGGAGCCATCCAGGACGTCTCGGACCGGACCGGGATCCTGGCCATCAACGCCTCCATCGAGGCGGCCCGCGCCGGGACCGTGGGCCGGGGATTCCGGATCATCGCCAACGAGGTCCGCACCCTGGCCCAGCAGACCGGGGACTTCGCCAAGCAGATCGACGCGAACGTCGGGGATTTCCGGAAGGCCGTGGACGCCGTGTCCGAGCGGATGGACGGGTTCCTGGAGTTGCTGGGCAAATTCCACACGTCCTTCACGGGCATCCTGGAGGCGTTCCGGGAGAACGCCCGGTCCGTCAACCAGGCGGGGGAATTCCTCTCGGAGATATCCGCGGCCCTGAAGGAAGAGAACCTCGCCCTTACGGACGGCCTTGAGTCCCTGGAGAGGATTTCCCAGTCCGCCAAGGACACCCACGCCGTCTTCGGCGCCCTCCAGTCCAGCTACCAGTACCTGGACTCCCTGCTCTCCAAGGCCGAGGATTAGGGGGAATCCCGGGGGCCGCGGATCTCGGCCCGGCGTCCGGCTACCGGATCCGGAGTACCGAGACGGTGCGGCCGGCGGAATCGTAGAGGCGGTCGGGATTCAGGGGATCCGGCACCCGGTCTCCCCGTACCAGGAAGGCGTACCGGTGCTCCCCGGACGGCAGGGGAAGCTCCAGCTCGTACACCCCGGGAAGGGTTTCCGTCAGTTCGTGGACGAAGGGATCCCAGGCGTTGAAGTCCCCGACCAGGGAGACCGAGAGGCCGGGATCGGACTCGTAGCGGAACCGGGCCGTACGGCCGTCCTCCGCCAGCATTCTCCAGACCCCGGGGCGGGCGGAGGACAGGAAGGGCACCTTGGCCAGGGAGAAGACGGCCCCCGTCCGGGGATCCCGCTCGAACTCGGGGTTGGCGGTATCCCGGCACCAGATCCCGTCCACTACCAGGCGGTATTTCAGGGGCTCCCGGATCTCGTAGGGCACCGGCACGGCCAGGACGAAGAGCCCGTAGGCGTTCTTCTCGAAGGAATGCACGCTCCGGTAATTCTCGTGGGCGAAGGAGGCTCCGACGTACCGGAAGGAACCCTCCGCGGTCAGGACGAGGTAGCCCTCCAGGACTTCCGGGGGAGCGGCCTTCCGGAGGCCCGCGAGGTGGAGGTGCAGGGTCAGGGACTCCACCTGGAACGCCCCGGCGGTCTGAACGGCCAGGGTCAGGAGGAGGACGGCGATCGGTGTTCCGTGCTTCATGGTGTTCAAGTACTGTATCGGCGGGGATTTACGTCTTCCTTTAGCGATTTCCCTATACAGCCCGATCAACCTTCCGTTAATATAGGGATGGGAAGCCATGCCTAACCTCGAGGACATCGACCGCTTCAAACAGGATATACGCGCCCTGGGACGGGAATCGGAACTCCTGGAGCTTTGGGGGGAGAAGTACGAGGACGTCCCTCCCCCGGAGCAGGGCCTACCCGCCGACCTGTCGGAGCTCATGGAACCCGTCCCGGAGGGGCCGGCCGCCGAGTCCGCCCCGGAAGGGGACCTGGCTTCCTTCCTGGACGCCCTTTCCCTGGAGCCCGGGCCCGAGCCGGAGGAGCCCGTCCCGGAGGGCCCCGAGTCGTCCCTGGCGGGCGATCTGGAAGCCCCGGACATCTTCGGGGAGGAAGGCTCCGGGCCCGATTCCGGAGGCGGCTCCGTGGAAGCCCTGGGCAGGCCCCTGCCGGAGTTCGGGGGGCTCGAGGAGGGTTCCGGGTCCGAAGGCCTCGCGGATCTTCCCCGGGAGGAACCCGAGGTCCCGGGTCCCGAGGAGGGGGGGATCCCCGAGGGGCTCCTGAGCGGCCTGACCGACGAACTCGCGGCCCAGGTGCCGGACGTTCCGGAGGCGGATTTCGGATCGGTTCCGGAAATTCCGGAGGTTCCCGGGGAAGCCCCGGGGATCGTGGACGAGCTAGCGGCCTTCGAGATCCCGGAACCGGAACCCTACGCGGAATCTACGGAACCGGAGGCGGCGGAGGGACTCGAAGCCCCTGCGGAAGAGGCCGGGGGACAGGAGGAGCCGGGCGCCTTCGAGGAAGTTCCCCTGGCCCCGGAGGAGTTCTCCCTGTTCGGGGAGGAGGAATCCTCCGGGACTCCGGAACCGGAGGGCGGAGAGCCGGGATTCGGGATCCCCGAGGAAGCCCTCCCGGACCTGGGGGAAGCCGGGCCGTCCGAGGCTTTGGCGGAGGAGTTCGAGGGATTCGACGTCTCCATCCCCGAGCTGGGGGACTCCGGCGGGGAGCCGGGTCCCGCCCCGACCTCCCCGCCGTCCGGGGAAGAGGCGGCCGCGGACTTCGGGGAGCTGACCCCGGAACTCGGGGCGGCTCCCGAGGGATCCGAGGATTCTTTCGACACCTTCCGCCTGGACGAATCCCCGCGCCCCTCGGCCCCGCCGACCCCGGGTGGATCGGGCATCAGCCTGGACGAGGAACTGGCCTCCCTGGAGAACGACCTCACCCCCTCCGAGAACTTCAACCTCGAGAGCGCCTGGGGCGCCTCGGACTTCTCCATACCGGGGTACGAGACCCCGCCTCCCGCCGCCAAGAAACCCGCTCCCGCGCCGAGGGAGGCGCCGGGACGTCCGGACCGGGGAGGGGAAGCCTTCCCGGAATCCGCCCGGGAGTCCGAGGACGAGTCGGTTCCCGAGGTGGCCCTGACGGAAGACCAGGTCGACCGCCTGCAGGACACCCTGCTTTCCTACCCCCTGAACCTGCGGTTGGCCATCGAGGAGGCCCTGGCGGAGGAACGGGGGACGGAAGCGCAGCGTTCCCGGATGGTCCTGCTCCTGGCCAAGGGGGCTACCCCCGGAGAGGCCGCCGCCCTGGCCAGCCGCATCCTGAAGCGCCCCGTCTCGGTGCCCAAGGATTTCGAGAAGCGGACCGGGGCCGAGCTGGAGGCGGAGAAGGGGAGCCTCCGGTACATCCTGATCCACACGGTGGCTCCCATCGCCGCCATGGTCCTGGCGGTCGTCCTGGGCCTGGGGGTCCTGGGCTTCCTGGGATACCGCTTCGTGTACCGTCCGATCCGGGCCGAGCTGCTCTACCGGGAAGGGTACGAGGAGATCCGGCAGGACCGGTTTCCCGAGGCGGAAACCGTGTTCCAGAGGGCGGACAGGATCTGGGTCCACAAACGGTGGTACTACCGGTACGCCGAGGCCTTCGCCGCGAAGGACCAGTTCGTCTCCGCGGCCCGGAAATACGAGGCCCTGCTCCGTCGCTGGCCCAACGACCGGAAGGGGGTCCTCGATTGGGCGGCCCTGGAATTCCGGTCCCGCCTGGACTACTCCACGGCGGCCCGCCTCCTCAAGGGCTACATCGAGGCCCGGAACTACTTCGACAAGGACGCCCTCCTCCTGCTGGGGGACGTCTACCTGGAATGGGCGGAGAGCGAGGGGGTCAAGGGGGAGAGGCTCTTCGAGGACGCCCGTCTCCAGTACTCGACCCTGGTGGAGCGCTATGGGGCCGAGGATCCCTACATGGAGCGGATGCTCCGATGGTTCCTCCGCACGGAGCGCGTCCTGGGCAAGGACAACTACGAGGAGATCCGGCGGCTCAAGGACCGGTTCCTGGGGGACCCCAAATCCAGGATCTCCTCGGAAACCCTCGCGGACCTGGGCGGGTACCTCCTGGACCGGGGGGAGGTGGAGGACGTCTCCCGCATCCTCCTGCGCGCGGTCGACCAGGATCCCACCGTTCCGGAGGCCCATTACGAGCTGTCGCGGTATTTCCGGAGCATCGGGAACGCGCCGGAGGAACGGACCGCCCTGGAAAACTCGATCCGCCTCCTGGAGACGGCACCCAGCCTGACCAACCGCCGGGTGGGCATGCTGGTGGAAGCCCTGAACCGGGCGGGGGAGGGGTACGCGGAGCTCCGGGAATACGTCACCGCCGAGGACTTCTTCAGCCGGGCGGTGGCCCGCTACGAGCGCGCCCTGAGCCTGGGCCAGCTCCGGAGGAGTCCGGTCTACGGAAAGGCCTACGCGAACCTGGCGGACATCCTGCTGTTCCAGCGGGACGACCTGGACGGCGCCGCGGTTCTGTACGGGAAGTCCCACGACCACGGCTACGTCACCCCGGACACCCTCTACAAGCTCGGCTACATCCAGTACCGGCGGGAACGCTGGGAGGACGCCCTGGAGAACTTCTACCGGGCGGGCCTGGATTCGGAGGAAAGCCCCTACCTGCTCTATTCCACAGGGAACGCCCTCTACCAGCGGGAGGATTTCTTCGCGGCCCAGGGGTATTACTCCCGCCTGGTGGATCGGCTCACCTTCGAACTGGACCAGCTTCCCCTGGTGGAGCCCCAGGTGCGTCCCTCCCACGGGGAGATCGTGGACCTGTTGATGCGGGCCACGAACAACCTCGGGGTCGCCCTGTACAGGATCGGGAACCGCATGGGGGACCCGCGCCGCCGGGCCGCGGCCATGGCCCAGCTCATGGAGTCCTCCCGGTACTACGATGCCCTGGAACGGGATCCGGCGACCATGATCCGGCCGGAGACCCAGAACCTGGGATACCTGAACCTGGACTTCATCCTCCATCCCCAGCGGGGGATCGACCTGTCGATCTATCCCGACCTGCCGAAGAGGATGAAGTTTCCGAGAGATTGAGCCGTAGGGAGGCGGGTCCGGGCGGGAGGGAATAAAAAATCCGCGTTGGACGATGTTGGATTTGAACCAACGACTTCCACCGTGTGAAGGTGGCACTCTCCCGCTGAGTTAATCGTCCAACGCGGATTCTTAGCCGACGAAGGGCATGATATACGGGGGAGGAAAGGCTGTCAAGAACGGGGGAGAGGTACGCGGGTGAAGCGAAAAATGAATTCCCGCTGTATGGTTTTTTTGACGATCCGTACCCGGGGGGGACCCGGATATGAATAATTCATTTCCAAACAAGGCGGAAACTTCACCATGAAACAGACGGGAACCTGGCACGGAATCAGGATGATGGATGGTCGCGAAAGGATCCCGCTGATGGAACCATCCCTGAGCGTAGCCGCGGGAAGAAGCGGCCTCGCACGGATTTCCGGGAAGATCGAGACGGAGATCGTGCGGAAGAGCATCCACGTCCTCGTGGGCATCGTGCCGTCCCTGGCCGCGCTCAACCTCCCGGTGACCTCGGCCCTCCTGGGGTTCGGCATCCTGTTCTATACCTACTGCGAACTTCTTCGGCTTCGGGGCTACGAGGTGGCCGTGGTCTCCCGGGTGACGGCCCTGGCCGCCCGACGGAGGGATTCCGGCCGCTTCGTCCTGGGCCCGGTGACCCTGGGCCTGGGAGCCCTCCTGTCCCTGGTCGTGTTTCCGGAACCCGCAGCCTCCATCGCC
>CALMRC010000033.1 GCA_937873275.1 uncultured Spirochaetota bacterium | reverse complement strand
GGGCGGATACGGGACTGCGTGGGGAAATACAACGCCGGCGGCGGCGGAGCGGCGGTGCTGGTGGAGTTTCCCTCCGCGGGACACGGCAGCGACCTTAATTTCTGGAATCCTTACTCCCAAGTGTTTCTTCACTACATGGAACGGTTCCTGGCGCATCATTCCGACTGAGCGAGGAGGCAACCGTGGAACGAGTGCGGATTCGACGGGCGATATGCCTGGTCCTGGTCTTGGGCGCGGCCTGTTCCGGGGTCCCGGAGCAGGTCCCCCTGCGAAGGGCGTTCATCGACGGAGGGGAGGTTATGGCCCTGGCTGCGGAACTGGCGGGGCCCGAATACGAGGGCCGCATGATCGGATCGGCCGGAGGCCGCCGCGCGGCGGATCGGCTGGCGGAAATCTTGGAGAAGGCGGGATTCCAGGTCTCGTTCCAGGAGTTTCCCGAGCGGCCCGGCTACAATCTCGGGGAAGCCCGGCTGGAGACGATCCTGCCGGGGCGCGGCGCGGAGACCTTCGAGTACCGCCGGGATTTCCGGGAATCCACCCGCGGCGGGTGGACGGGCGGGTCCGTGGAGGGCCCCCTGTTCGAGCTTGAAGCCCGGGGGCTGGAGTTTCCCGACCGATCCGTCCTTCTCATTCCCGCCCAGGTGTACGATCCGGCCGCCCTGGATTCCTACGCCGCCCGGGGCGCCGCGGGTGCCCTGGTGGAGCTTTCGGAGACCACGCCCGCCCTGCGGTCCACCTATTCCGGCGCGGCTCCCGGGGCGCTGCTGGAGACGAAGCGGGGCATGATCGTGCTGGCCGTGTCCTCCGAAGCCTATCGGCGCCTCGTCTCGGCCGCCCGTACGGGGGCCCGGGTGCGGATGGCAAGCCCGGTAAGGATCGAGGAGGTCCGGGGCCGCAACATCATCGCGGCCTGGAACGGGGACGGCGGAGAGTTCCGTCCCGCCTTCGCGTACACGGCACACTACGACCACGTGGGCCGGGACGCGGACGGGACGTATTTCCCGGGGGCCTTGGACAACGCGTCCGGAACGGCCCTGGCCGTCCGGGTCGCGGAGGCTCTGGCCCGGAGGAATCCCGCGGCGGACTTCGCCCTGGTGCTGACGGACGGGGAGGAGGTGAACCTGGGCGGAGCCTGGGCCCTGGCCCGGGGACAGCCCTTTCCCCTCTACGGCGTCTCGGTCGTCAATCTGGACATGGTGGGATCCCGATCCGACACGGCCCTCTCGATATTCTACAACGGGGATTCCGACAGCCGCGGCCTCGCGGCGAAGGTCGTGGATGCCCTGGCGAAAGCCGGATTCGAGGCCTACGAACGGTCCCCGGTGTACAACCTGGACCACGGGCATCTTCCCCGGGCGGGAGCCCGGGCGGTCAGCATCTGCGAATTCGACACCGCCCGCTACCACACGAAGGGCGACCTGCCCGAGTTTCTTTCGGAATCCGAATTGTCCCTGCTGGGCGGCGTCTTGGTGGAATTCGCCCTGGCGGAACTGTCGGCACACTAGGGAAAGGCGGGAATGGCCGCGCTTTAGCCTCGACAGGAAGGTCCGGATGGCGTACTATGTCGGTATACCGCGGTTCGGAGACGTCTCCCGTGCACTTCTCCGATCGCGGAAAAATTCATAGGAGCTGGTATGGCAGAGAAAGAGACCCTCGTTATCGCGTCCAAGGTCAAGGCGTACATCAAGGAAGCCGGGGACATGAAGTGTTCCGCCACCGTCATCGACGCCTTGTCGGACAAGGTCCGGGCGCTCTGCGATGAAGCCGTAAAGAACGCCAAGGCGGACAAGAGGAAGACGGTTCAGGACAAGGACGTCCGGTAGTCGTCCGCGATCCTCCGGGGGCGGGCCCGATGGGTAGCCGTCGAGCCCCCGGACGGAACCCCGGTCCGGGACCGTCGGATCCTCCCCCGGCCCCTAGGCGGTCGCCGCCCGGATCTTGGTCTCATCGATCTCCGACAGGCTCGAAGCCCCCGTCATGATCATGGCCTCCTCCAGTTCCGATCGGAGCTTGCGCACGTAGGCGGCCACACCCTCCGCCCCGCCTCCGTAGACGGAATAAGCGAAGGGACGCCCGATCAAGACCCCGTCCGCGCCCAAGGCCAGGGCCTTGAAAACGTCCAGTCCGGTTCGGAATCCTCCGTCGATCAGGATGGCGGTCTTCCCGCCCACGGCCCGCACGATCTCCGGCAGGACTTCAATGGTGGCCGGAGTCTCGTCCAGGACCCTTCCTCCGTGGTTCGACACGACGATGCCGCTCACACCGGCCGCCGCGGCCTTCCGGGCGCCCTCGGGGGTCATGATTCCCTTCAGGATGAAGGGAACCTTCACGGCCCCGACGATCTCCGCGACGGCCTCCACGGGCATCGGATTAACTGGCTTCCCCATGGCCGCCAGCACGGTCAGGCCCGCGGCGTCGATGTCCATGGCCAGGGCGAAGGCGCCGGCTTCCTGGGCGAGCCGAGCCCGCTCCAGGACCTCCCGGACGCCCCAGGGTTTTATGGTGGGTATGCCGATCCCCCCGGCCGTCCGGATCGCCTCCAGGGGCTCCAGGAAGGCGGGATCCTTGGGACCGTCCCCCGTGAAGGCCGCGGAACCCTCGGCGGCGCACCCGGACACGACGGCGGCGGAATACGTGCCGTCGGAATACCGGTCGTTGTAGTGCAGGGCGACGGCTCCGATGGGTGCCGCGAAGACGGGGAGCCGGAAGGTCCGTCCGAACAGGCGGGCCTCGGTGGAAACGCCCCGGGGTTCGTAGATCGTGTCCATGGCCAGGCGGACCTTGCGGAGTTCCTGGTAGTTCCGGATGAAACCGGCTCCCGTGCCCTTGCCGCCGGGCCCGGGGATCTCCCCCCGGCAGGCGACTCCGTTGCATTCCGGACAGACCCGGCAGTGGGGGCCGATCGTTTTTTTCGCGGCTTCTCGGGCTTCCTGGAAGGTCATGGCGCGCTCCGAAGGACAGGATGCGTGACTATATATCGTTTCCGGGATCTTCTCAAGCCGAAGCCGTCCCGGTCCTCGTACGGAAAGCCCGGCCGTTGCGGGTCCGCGGTCCGGACGCTATAGTGAACCAAGTTCCAGGAGGTATCATGCCCGCCTTGTTCGCAGAACCCCTAACTCTTCGATCCGTCACCATCCCGAACCGGCTGTTCATGGCACCCATGTGCCAGTACTCGGCCCGGGACGGATATCCGAGCGATTGGCACCTGCGCCATTATTCCGAGCGCGCCCTCGGAGGTGTCGGACTGGTCGTCGTGGAGGCGACCGCGGTATCCCCGGAGGGCCGGATCAGCCCCGCGGATCTGGGGCTCTGGAGCGACGGACACGCCCGGGCCTTCGAGCCCGTCGTACGGGCCGTCCGGGCCGCCGGCTGCAAGATCGCCGTACAGCTGGCCCACGCGGGACGGAAGGCCTCCACCTACCCGCCCTGGATGGGGAAGGGCGGGGTTCCGCCCGCCGAGGGAGGCTGGGAACCCGTAGGCCCGTCGGCGAAGGCGTTCGACGAGGGACACTCCGTGCCCCGGGAACTTGCGCCCCGGGAACTCGAGGCTCTCGCCCGGGCCTTCGGGGACGCGGCCCGTCGCGCCGTGGAGGCGGGGTTCGACGCGGTGGAGATCCACGCCGCCCACGGCTACCTGATCCACCAGTTCCTGTCTCCCCTGTCCAACCACCGGACCGATTCGTACGGCGGGGACGCGGCCGGCCGATCCCGGTTCCTGCGGGAGGTGGTCCGGTCGGTGCGGGCCTCCGTGCCGGATGCGACCCCCGTCCTGATACGGGTTTCCGCCACCGACTGGATCCCCGGCGGCTGGGACGTGGAGGAGTGCGCCCGGGTACTGGCCGAGGTCCGGGAGGACGGCCTGGATTTCGTGGACGTCTCTTCGGGCGGACTGGCGCCGGGGGCGAAGACCCCCGTCGGCCCCGGGTACCAGGTTGGGCTGGCCTCCCGCATCCGGGAGCGGACGGGGATGCCCACCGGAGCGGTGGGGCTCATCACCACGGCGGAGCAGGCGGACCAGATCCTCCTGTCCGGGAGCGCCGACGCGGTATCCCTGGGCCGGCTCCTCCTCCGGGATCCCTGGTGGCCCGCCCGGAACCTTCCGGCGGATCGTAGGCGGATCCCCCCCCAGTACCTGCGGGCCTTTTAAGGCGGATCGTATCCGGCGGACCGCCGGTCCGCCGGATGCGGGATTTCCCGTTCTAGGCCGGGACTCCCGCGGATACGTAGAGCTCCGCGTTCAGGACCGCGGCTCCCGCGGCGCCCCGTTCCAGGTTGTGCCCCAGGGCCAGGAATTTCAGGCCCAGGATACCGCAGGACCGGAACCGCCCGACGGACACGGTCATGCCGTCCCCGGCCTCCGCGTCCAGGAGCGGCTGGGGCCGGTCGGCCTCCTCCAGGACCCGCACGGGATACTCGGGGGCGGTGGGAAGCCCCCGATCCGCCAGGGGGGATCGGTAGGCCCTAAGACAGCCCAAGACCTCCTCGACGGGGGGATCCCCCCGCAGGCGGAGGGATACGGAGACGCTGTGTCCGTCCCGGACGGAAACCCTCGTGCAGGTGGCCGAAACGGGGAAGGGCGCGGGTTCAACACGTCCTCCGAGCAAGGTGCCCAGGATCTTGGCGGTCTCGGTCTCGAGCTTCTCCTCCTCCCCCCGGATGAAGGGAATTACGTTGCCCGATATGTCCAGGGCCGAGACGCCGGGATACCCGGCGCCGCTGATCGCCTGGAGGCTGGTGGCCAGGACCGCCTCGACCCCGAAGGTCCGGTGCAGGGGAGCCAGCGCGGTGGTGAGGATGGCGGTGGTGCAGTTCGGATTGCAGGCGATCCCGCCCCGCCACCGCCGGCGCCGACGCTGCTCGTCCAGGAGGGCCAGGTGGTCCGGGTTCGCCTCCGGGACGAGCAGGGGCACGTCCTCCTGCATGCGGTACGCGGAGGCGTTGGAGAAGACCAGGGCCCCCGAGGCCGCGTAGAGGGGCTCGATCTCCGCCGCCACCGGAGCGTCCAGGGCGCTGAACACGACGGGAGCCCAGGCCCGCTCGGGTGAAGTCTCCTCCACGATAAAATTCTCGCAGCCCGCGTAGGGGCGGCCGCCGGCCCGCCAGGTGCAGGCTTCCTTGTATTTCATGCCGGCGCTCCGGCCGGACGCGGACAGGGAAACGATCTCGAATTGCGGGTGGGCGGCGAGCCGGGCCACGAATCTCTGCCCGACGATGCCGGTCGCGCCGAGCACGGCGACTCCGATGCGTTCCATGGGTATACCTCCGTCGATCGATTGGTGTGAGTGGATGGACTGTGGGGTTCCGGACGATCAGAGGTTGGAACGCGTCAACCAGCGGCCTTGAAAAGCGCGAAGCAAGAGCGATACGAGGTTCGCCACTCGCCCCGCGGATCGAAGGAATAGCATGGATCCTCCAATCCGAAGGAGAGCCCGGACGGAATCCCGGTCGAAATTCGGTTGCCGGAACGCCGAGCCGTTGGCACTCCGCGGGCCTTTGGGATTTTGCCCGCGACAGCCGTCGGGTATTAGCCCGAACGTCCAAGGCGCGGGATTGCGGCGTCCCGTGCCCTTCGGCGGTCCTCCCCGTTCGCTCCGGATTCTGCGGGCTCCGCGCCCTGGGCCGGGTTACTGATGGGGACCGCTCCTCCATCGGTATTCGGAACCTAGCATGGCGGCGGAAGGCGCATCAAGGAGAAGACGTAAATACGCCCTATTTTTCTCGTATTTTCGCGTAGAAACAGGTCGAATCCGAGATACAGGCCGCTACTCAAATGATGATGATCCTATCCGAACAGCCTGGGAAGGACATACTCGTCCAGTTCCCGGCGGACCTTTCCGAGGTCGATCGTCCGGAACTCCCCGTCCCGGTAGAGGATCCGGCCCCGGACCATGGTGAGGACAACGTCGCCGCCCCGGGCGGAGTACACCAGGTTGGACGCGACATTGTGGCAGGGGACGAGGTGGGGGCGGTCGAAATCCAGGAGGATGAGGTCCGCGTCCAGGCCGGGGACGATGCGGCCGCACTCGTCCTGCCGCCCCTGGGCCTTGGCGGCGTTCACCGTGGCGAGCCGGAGGGCCTCCAGCGCGGTCACGGCCCCGGGGTTCCCGCTCGCCCCTTTGTGGATCAGGGCCGCCGTCTTGATCTCCTCGAAGAGGTCGTGGCTGTTGTTGGAGGCCACGCTGTCCGTGCCGAGGGCGACGTTGATCCCCTTGGCCAGGAGGGCCGGCACGGGGGCGATCCCGCTGGCAAGTTTCAGGTTGCTCACGGGATTGTGGGAGACGTTCACGCCCCGGGCGGCCAGGAGGTCCATGTCCGCCTCGGTGACCCAGACGCAGTGGGCCGCCACGGCACGGCCGCCCCAGACGCCGTACCGGTCCAGGACCGCCGCGGGGGTCGCCCCGTACTTGGCGACGCAGTCCTCGTGCTCCTTCCGGGTCTCCGATAGATGGACGTGCATGCCCAGGCCGTTGTCGGCGGCGTACTCCGCGACGGCGGCCCAGAGTTTCGGGGTGGAGGTGTACTCCGCGTGGATGCTGGCCTCGATCCGGATCCGCCCCGAGTCCCGGCCGTCCCATGCCCGATGCAGCCGACGCATCTCCACGCATCCCGCGTGGGAATCGAAGGAAAAATCCTCGGAGAAGAGGGAGGTTCCCCGGGAGACGTTGGCCTTGATCCCGGATTCCTCCACCGCGGCCAGGATGTCGTCGCAGAAGTAGTACATGTCCGTGAAGGACGTGGTGCCCGAGGCCAGGGCCTCCGCGATTCCCAGAAGGGCGCCGGCCCGGACGCAGCGCCCGTCCAGCTTGGCCTCCACGGGGAATATGTATTTTGTGAGCCAGGTCTGAAGGTCGTAATCGTCCGCGTAGCCCCGCAGGACCGTCATGGGAATGTGGGTATGGCAGTTGACGAGGCCCGGCAGGAGGACCTTGCCCCGGCCGTCGATCCTCTCCCCGGAAAAGTTCGCGGGCGGGGAGGCCGAAACGGAGACGATCTTCCCTCCGGAAATCCGGACAAAGCAGTCCGTACGGACCGGATCGGTTCCGTCCATCGTCACGGCGGTCACGGTGTCGAAGAGGATGTCGTTCACGTCGCCTCCTTCAGCCCCGCGGATCCGCGGGTTCGTCGCGGCCGGTCTTGGACATGGGTCGTTTGAACGTGTCCACGCAGCAGCGCAGGATGGCGGCCCGGTTCTCCGCCATGACCTCCTGGACCTGCCGCAGGGTCGCCTCCTCCTCGGACATGCCCGTGCAGAGGTTCGTCACGATGCCGACGGAGGCGTAGCAGATTCCGGCCTCCTTCGCCAGGACGACCTCCGGCACGCTGGTCATTCCGACCACCTCCCCGCCCATGCGCGCGAACATGCGGATCTCCGCGGCGGTCTCGAAGCGGGGGCCTTCGGTGCAGACGTACACCGCGGACCCCTTCACCCAGAGGCGGTTGTCCCGGGCGGTCTCCAGGAACGCATCCGTGAGCCGGGGGCAGTACGGTTCGCCCATGGGCACGTGCGCCACCTCGGATCCGTCCTCGAAGAACGTGGACGGCCGGTTCTTCGTGAAATCCAGGAAGTCCCGGAGCACGACGACGTCCCCCGGGACGAAGCGCTCCGAGCAGGACCCGACGGCCGCGGTCGCGAGGATGAATTCGATGCCCAGGTCCCTGAGGGCTCGGATGTTCGCCCGATAGTTGATCCGGTGGGGAGGGACCGAATGACCCCGGCCGTGCCGGGGGAGAAAGGCGAATCGGAATCCGTCGATCGTGACCAGGTCCACCTCCGCGGGGCCGTACTTCGTCTTCAGCGTAACGCTCTCCTTGTCGTCGAAGAGCTTGTAGACCCCGGTGCCCCCGATGATCGCCTGGTTCATGGCATTCTCCCTTCCGGTCTTTCCAACGGCGGTTCCGGGCATTAGTATATCGGATACATGAAGATCATCGTAGGGCATTCGAACATGGATCTGGACTGCATCGGATCCATGGTGCTGGCGCACTACCTGTTCCCGGACCACGTCCCGGTGCGAAGCCACCTGGTCCAGCCCGCCGCGCGGAACCTCATGAACCTGTACGCGGATCGCCTGGATTTTCTGGGCACCGGGGATCTCAAGGGCCGGACCGTCGAGCGGGTCGTCGTGGTGGACACCCGCTCGGAGGACCGCATCTCCGAGATCCTGCCCTTCGTGGACCTGGGGAGCGCGGAGATCGAAGTGTTCGACCACCACCCTCCGGGCGGACGGGACCTGACGAGCGGCACCCTCCACGAATGCTCCTACGGCGCCAACGCCTCCCAGCTCTGCAGGATCCTCGCGGGGAACGGCATCGGCCTGGATCCCGAGGACGCCACCATCGCCCTGACGGGCATCTACGCCGACACGGGGAACTTCACGCACTCCAACGTCTGCCGCCAGGATTTCGACGCGGCGGCCTTCCTGCTGGAACAGGGAGCCTCCCTGAAGCTGGTGAAGGACTTCCTGGTGCCCTTGAAGGATCACGGCCAGGTGGTGCTGTTCCACGAGGTCCTGGCGGCCCTGGAAAACCGGACGATCCGCGGGCACGCCGTACAGACCTGCTACATGGAACTCGAGGAGGACTCCCAGGGCCTGGGCGCGGTGGTGGAGCGGGTCTTCGAGGTGGAGAACGGGGAGATCCTACTCGGGGTGTTCTTCTTCAAGCCCAAGAAGAAGGCCTTGATCATCGGCCGGAACGCGACGAGCGACGTGCGGCTGAACGAGATCCTGGCCGACTTCGGCGGCGGAGGCCACGCGCAGGCCGCCTCCGCGACGGTGCGCACCGAGGACGGACGGGAGCTTTACGATCGGTTCCTGGGGTACCTGGAGCGGGCTCTGAGGCCGGCCGCGACGGCCTGGGACATCATGACCGAGGAGGTCGAGGTCCTGGGCCAGGAGGACAGCCTCCTGGACGCGTCCCTCTTCTTCGAGCGGACCCTGCACACCGGCGCCCCCGTGGTGGACGGGGAGGGGAAACTGGCGGGGATCATCACCCTACGGGACATCCTGAAGGGACGGAAGGCCGGGCAGATGAAGTCCCCGGTCCGGGCCTACATGTCCCGGAACGTTGTGACCGCGGCCCCGGACTCCACGGTGCGCGAGATCGACGACCTGTTGTTCCGGCACAACATAGGCCACCTGCCGATCGTCGTGGACCGGAAGGTGGTGGGGATCGTCACGCGCACGGATTACCTTGAGTTCAAGCACAACGAACGCAGGAAGAAGGACCAGCTCCTGAAGGACCTGGGGGCCCGAATCCCCTCGGACCTTCCGGAGCCGGTCCGTCCCGGAATCAGTGACCTCCCAGGTAGGCCCGCTTGACCTCGGCGTTGGCCAGGAGGTTCGCGGCGGTGTCCGAGAGGGTGATCCGCCCGGTCTCCATGACATAGCCCTTGTGGGCGGTCTTCAGGGCCAGGTTGGCGTTCTGCTCCACCAGGAAGATCGTGGTCTTCTGGTCCCGGTTCACCTGCTCGATGATCCGGAAGATCTGCTGGACGAGGATGGGCGCCAGGCCCAGGGAAGGCTCGTCCAGAAGCAGGAGCTTGGGCCGGCCCATGAGGGCCCGGGAGATGGCCAGCATCTGCTGTTCGCCGCCGGACAGGGTGCCCCCCGCCTGGTTCTTCCGTTCCGCCAATCGGGGAAAGAGTTCGAAGACGTATTCGAAGTCCTTCGCGATCCCCTGTTTATCCTTCCGGAGATAGGCTCCCATGTCCAGGTTTTCCTTGACCGTAAGCCCCGGGAAGATCCGCCGTCCCTCGGGCACCTGCACGATGCCGAGCTCCACGATCCGGTCGCTCGAAAGACCCGTGATGTCCCGGTCCTCGAAGACGATCCGGCCCGCCCGGGGCGGGACCACCCCGCAGACGGACATCAGGGTGGTCGACTTGCCGGCGCCGTTCGCGCCGATGAGGGTGACGATTTCGCCCTGCTTGATTTCCAGGGAGATGCCCTTGAGGGCCTGGATGTTCCCGTAGTAGGTGGAAACGGATTCTAGTCTAAGCATGGACCTCTTCTCCCAGGTAGGCCTTGATCACGGCGGGGTTCCGCTTGATCTCGTCCGGAGTCCCCTCGGCGATGAGCTGGCCGTAGTCGACCACGTAGATGCGTTCGGAAACCCGCATCACCAGGCTCATGTCGTGCTCGATCAGGAAGATGGTGACCTTCTCGGTGTCCCGGATCCGGACGATCAGGTCGTCCAGGTGGCCGGTCTCCTTGGGATTCATTCCCGCCGCGGGCTCGTCCAGGAGGAGCAGGAAGGGCTCCGTGGCCAGGGCACGGGCGATCTCCAGAAGGCGCTGGGCTCCGTAGGGAAGATTCTTGGCCAGCTCGTTCACGTACTTCTCCAGCTCGATCTTCTTCAGGATCTCGTAGGAGTCGTGGATGACCTTCTGCTCCTCCTCCCGGGTCGATCCGTCCCGGAGGACGGCGCCCAGGATCCCCGCCTTCAGGCGAGGATGCCGGCCGATCATGACGTTCTCCAGGACCGTCATGTTCTGGAAGAGACGGATGTTCTGGAAGGTCCGGGCCAGGCCCTTTTCCGTGACCCGGTGGGGGGGCAGGCCGTTGATGACTTCCGGGGTCTTTCCCGGGGGAGTGATGGAGATGGTGCCCGAGGAGGGGAGGTACACTCCGGTCACGCAGTTGAAGAGCGTGGTCTTTCCGGCTCCGTTCGGGCCGATGAGGGCGACGATCTCACCCTTGCGGATGGTCATGGACACGTTGTTGAGGGCCCGCAGTCCCCCGAAGTTCATGGTGACGTTCTTGGCGTCCAGGATCGTATCACTCATGGCCGGCTCCCTCGATCTCTCCGTCGGCTTTGAACACGTAGCTCTTGCGGACCTTGCGGATGATTCCGCCCGGCCGGAAGACCATCATGAGGACCAGGATCGATCCGTACAGGAGCATCCGGTACTGGGTGAATGCCCGGAGGTATTCCGGCAGAAGGACGATGATCAGGGCGCCCACGATCACACCCGCGGTGGAACCCATGCCGCCCAGGACGATGATGCAGAGGATCAGGACGGATTCCATCAGGGTGAAGCTTGCCGGGTTGATGAAGGTGGTCTTGGCGGCGAAGAGGACACCCACCAGGCCCGCCCAGAAGGCGCCCAATGCGAAGGCCGAGAGCTTGGCCACCGTGAGGTTCACCCCCATGGCCTCGGAGGCGACCGCGTCCTCCCGCATGGCTTCCCAGGCCCGGCCCAGCCGGGAGTTCTCCAGGCGGCGCACGAAGAAGACCGTGATCACGACCAATACCAGGGTGATCAGGTAGAGATAGATGACGGACTGGGGAACCGTGAGCTTGATCCCGAACAGGGGAGGGCGGTCGATCTGGGAAATCCCCGAGGGGCCGGAGGAGAAGTCGTTCCAGTTTTCCAGCACGATGCGGCAGATCTCGGCAAACCCCAGGGTCACGATGGCCAGGTAGTCCCCCTTGAGCCGGAGGACCGGGAATCCTAGGATGATCCCGAAGAGCGTGGCGAGCACGGCGCCCAGGGGAAGGGCGATCCAGAAACTGAGTCCGAACCGGGTGTTCAGGATGCCGTACGTGTAGGCACCGACGGCGTAGAAGGCCGCGTAGCCCAGCTGCAAGAGGCCCCCGAGGCCGATGACGATGTTCAGGCCCAGGCCCAGGATTACGTACAGCAGGGCCGTCGTGACGATGTTCG
>CALMRC010000032.1 GCA_937873275.1 uncultured Spirochaetota bacterium | reverse complement strand
GGGTACATGTCCGAGGCGAAGAGGGCGGCCCCGGAGGAGTCGAAGTCCGTGGCGGGCACGCAGGAAGGGGCCATGAGATAGACGTCCAGGGGCAGGCCCTCGCTGGCCCGGAGCATGTAGGTCATGCCGTCGTAGCCCAGGACGTTGGCGATCTCGTGGGGATCCGCGACCACCGCCGTGGTCCCCCGGGGCACCACCAGGCGCGCGTACTCCGAGGGAGCCAGGAGGGAGGACTCGATGTGGACGTGGGAGTCCACGAGCCCGGGCACCAGGATGCGGCCGTCCAGGTCCACCTCGGTCCGGGCGGCCAGTCCGTCCCCGACCCCCACGACGTAGCCCTTGTGGACGGAGACCGTGAGGTCCCGGCGGACCTCTCCCCGGAACAGGTCGGCCACGGAACAGTTGACGAAGTTGACGTCGCAGGGGACAAGGCCCCGGGCCGCGTCGATCTGTTCCTTGGATACCATGGCGTACCTCCGTCGAGTAGATGGTACCGGTCATTCTATACCGACCGGCCGTTCCGCGCAAACCGGGGAACGCCCGGAGGCGGGCGCCGCTTGAAGGCGGCCGGAACCGCGCCGGAGATTCGGAACCGTCCCGTTCGGGCCCGATATCGGAATTCGGGTTGCGCGCCCGTCGTCTACGTCGTAAACTGTGCCGTCGAGAACGCCGGGCTCCGGCCCGACGACGAAAAACAGGAGGAAGAAGTGGAAAAATTCTTCAAGCTCAAGGAGCACGGAACCACCGTGCGCACGGAAGTGATGGCGGGCATCACGACCTTCATGACCATGGCGTACATCCTGGCCGTGAATCCCGGCATCCTTTCCGCGGCGGGCATGCCCGCGGGCGGAGTCTTCACGGCTACGGCCCTGGCCTCCCTGATCGCCACCCTCTGCATGGCCCTGCTGGCGAACCTGCCCATCGCCCTGGCCCCGGGCATGGGCCTCAACGCCTTCTTCGCCTTCGCCGTGGTCCTCGGGATGGGCTATTCCTGGCAGCTGGCCCTGACCGCGGTGTTCGTGGAGGGCGTGATCTTCATCCTGATGTCCCTGTTCAACATCCGGGAGGCCATCGTCCGGTCCATCCCGGCCAACATCAAGAACGCCGTCTCCGTGGGCATCGGATTGTTCATCGCCTTCATCGGCCTGCAGAACGCCAAGATCGTGGTGAACAACGACGCCACCCTCGTGGGGCTCGGGGACGTCACCAAGGGAGCCCCCCTCCTGGCCCTCATCGGCCTGGTGATCATGGGCGTGCTCCTCGTCTTCAAGGTGAAGGGCGCCCTTCTCCTGGGCATCCTGGCCACGACCATCATCGGCATTCCCATGGGCGTGACGGTGATCCCCAAGGGCTGGAACCCGGTCTCGGCCCCGGCGGCGCCCCTGCTGTTCCAGTTCCAGTTCGACAAGTTCTTCACCCTGGACTTCTGGATCGTCCTGTTCACATTCCTGTTCGTGGACATCTTCGACACCATCGGCACCCTGGTGGGCGTGACCACCCAGGCGGGGCTCATCAGCAAGAAGGGCGAGATCCCCCGGGTCAAGGAAGCCCTTCTGTCCGACGCCGTCGGAACCGTCGCGGGAGCCTGTCTCGGCACCTCCACGGTCACGTCCTACATCGAGAGCGCCGCGGGCGTCGCAGAGGGCGGCCGGACGGGCCTCACCTCCCTGACCACGGCCGTCCTCTTCGGCGTGGCCCTGTTCCTGTCCCCCCTCTTCCTCCTGGTGCCCGGTGCCGCCACGGCCCCGGCCCTGATCCTCGTGGGCCTGTTCATGCTGTCCCCGGTCAAGGACATCGAGCTGAAGGACTTCTCCGAGGCCATTCCGGCCTTCGTGACCATGCTCTTCATGCCCCTGACCTACAGCATCGCCGAGGGCCTCGTGTTCGGCATCCTGGCCTACATTCTCCTGAAGCTCTGCACCGGCAAGGCCAAGGAGATCCCCGTGGTCACCTGGGTCGTAGGATTCTTCTTCATCCTCAAGCACGTGCTCTGATTTCCGGGCGCGGTTCCGGACGCCCGTCCGGGACCGCGCTCTCCGGGCACCGCCCGCGGAGGCGACATGCTTCGACCGCAGCCCTGGCTACCCCGCGCACCCCTGGTCCTGGCCGCCCTGGCGGTCCTGGTCCTCCCCCCCCTGGGTGCCCAGACCGACGTCCGGGTTCCGGACTGGATGGCCTTCGTGGAGGGCGGTACCTTCACCCAGGGCTCCCCGGACTCCGAAGCCGGCCGGTCCTTCGACGAAGGACCGGCCCGGGAGGTCTCCGTGTCGGCCTTCCTCCTGGGCAAGCGGGAAGTGAGCTTCGACGAGTACGACGAGTTCTGCTCCGCCTCCGGCCGGACCCGGCCGGACGACAAGGGCTGGGGCCGGTGGTCCCGTCCCGCGATCAACGTGACCTGGCGGGACGCCGTGGAGTACTGCAACTGGAGATCCAAGAAGGAAGGCCTGACGGCCGCCTATTCCCTGAACGGCGACGAGGTGACCTGCGACTGGACCGCCGAAGGATATCGTCTGCCCACGGAGGCGGAGTGGGAGTACGCCGCCCGGGGAGGGCGCAAGACCCGGGGCTACCCGTATTCCGGGGGACCCGATCCGGAAGACTCGGCCTGGTACGGCCTCAACTCCGGAAACCGTACGCATCCCGTGGGCGGAAAGTCCGCGAACGAACTCGGCCTGTACGACATGGCCGGCAACGTGTGGGAATGGTGCTGGGACTGGTACGCCGGGTATCCGGCGGGCAAGGTCTCGGATCCCCGGGGGCCCGACGGGGCGGCCCTGAGGGTCGTCCGGGGCGGAGCCTATTTCAACGTGGTCTCCAACCTCCGGCCCGCCAAGCGCTGGTTCGTGGATCCCGCCCACAAGTTCGATTACCTGGGCTTCCGCCTGGCCCGTTCCCTGCCGTCAAAAAAATAGGGCTTTAGGAAAAGACGAAACAGGATTGCCGGATTGGGTAAGGATGGACAGGATTTGAAGATGAAGAGAGGGTGAGCATCGATTCCCTTCTTCCAGACTTCCCATCCTGTACATCCTTTTTCATCTTGTCCATCCTGTCTCGCCTTCCAATAAAAACGCCGCCCGGAAAGGCGGCGTTATCAGGGTCACGGCCGGCGTTATAAAGTCCGCTGGACCGTGGTCTTGGAGACGTAGGCCTCCGCGCAGTCCGGCAAGGCCCGGACCCGGTCCCGCCAGCCGATCGCTTCCTTTTCCGAGGTGTACGGGCCGATCCGCACCCGGTAATGGGTCGTTCCGTCGATCTCCTTCAACGTGATGACCGAGGACAGTCCCTTCTGCGCCAATTCCGCCTGGAGGCTCTCCGCCCGGGATCGGCTGGTGGGGCTGGAAGCCTGGATCCACCATTCCGTGACGGTCACCGTCTTGGGCTTGGGCGCGGGTGCGGCGGGTTTGGCGGCGGGAGCCTTGGCGGCCGGAGTCGAGGCCGCGGGGGTGTACGTTCCGCTCTTGGCCGGGGCGGGCAGGGCGGTGCCGCCCGGGGGAGCCTGCGGGGTCGGGACCGCGCCCGCGGGAACGGCCGGGGCGGAGCCGCCGGGCAGGGCCGAGGCCGGGGGATTGTCACCGTACACGATGACGACCTCGCCCGGGGACGCCGGGACGGGTGCCGCGGGAGAAGGAGCCGGGGCCGGATTGAGCAGGTACTCGTCGGGCTCGACCGCCCGGGGGGGCGCCTCGTTTCCGACCGCCGCGGGCGCCTGGGGGGCTCCCCGGCGGGGGGCGAACAACAGGAGCGCCGTCCCGAAGAACACGACCAGGAACAAACCGACGGATATCACGGTCCACAGGACCTTCTTCGTCTCTACAGGCATCGCAATCCCCTCCCGAACCTTGGGGAGCCGGGTCCGTCCCCGGGGGGCGCGGACGTCGGTTCCTTTCTCCTTTATCGGCGGGAATCCCGGTCCGGCTTAGCCCTACCCGGCGGCGCGAAGCGCGTCCCGGGGAACCGGCCGGAAGCCTGTTCCGGGGACGGGCGGCCGAGTCCGAGGCGAACCAGGGCGGCGTCCAGCCGCCGGGCCAGGGCCGCCTCGGACCCCGGATTCCGCAGGACCAGGACGGGACCCGGATACTCCCCCCTTCGTTCCCAAAGGGGCTTCTGGCGGCGGATGCGGTCCAGGATCGCCCCCGGCGAAAGCCCGTCCCGAGCCCGTCCCCGGCGTATCCGGACCAGGAGGGGAGCCCGGACCTCCAGGATCGCCGCGCACCGGGCGGCCTGGGGCAGCTTGTAGAGGATGGCCGCGTTCAGACAGAGGTTCCGGTCCCCGGCGTCCCGGACGGCCCCGTCCACCAGGTCGAAGAGGGCGGGATGGACGATCGCCTCGTACCGGGCCAGGAGGGCGGGGTCGGAGAATACGAGGCGGCCGATCTCCCGCCGGTCCGGGCTCCCGTCGGGCTTCCGGACGCCGGGACCCAGGAGTTCCTCCACCTCCGGGAGGGACCGCTCCAGGGCCGCGTGGCCCAGGACGTCCACGTCGCAGCAGGACCAGCCCCGGTCGGCCAGGAGCCGGGCCGCGGTGTTCTTGCCCGCGCAGTAGCCCCCGGTGAGGCCCAGGAGCATCAGTGCATCTCCCCCCAGCGGACCGCGGTCTCCACGTCGACCCGGAGGGGCACGGACAGACGGACGGCTCCCTCCATCTCCCGCTTCATGATAGCAGCCGTCTCTCCGGCCCGGCCCTCCGGTACCTCCACGATCAGTTCGTCGTGGACCTGCAGGAGGAGCCGGGCTACCGGCACGAGTTCGGAGAGGGCCCGCCGGACCCGCAGCATGGCTAGCTTCACGATGTCCGCCGCGCTCCCCTGGATGGGGGTGTTCACCGCCACCCGTTCGGCGGCCTGCTTTTCGGTCTTGTTCCGGGACGCCACGGCGGGCACCGGTCGCCGCCTTCCCAGGAGGGTGCGGACGAATCCGTCCTTCTCCGCCGCGGCCACCGTTGTCTCCATGAAGCGGCGGACCCCGGCGTAGCGCTCGAAGTAGGCGTCGATGAACTTCTGGGCGTCCCCCCGGCCTATGCCCAGCTCGTTGGACAGGCGGAAGGCGCTCATCCCGTAGACCACCCCGAAGTTGATGGTCTTGGCGATGCGCCGCTGGTCCGGGCCGACCTCCGCCTCGGGGATCCCGAAGATGAGGCTGGCCGTGCGGCGGTGGATGTCCGCCCCCTCCGCGAAGGCCCGCCGGAGCTCGGGGTCCCCGGAGAGGTGGGCGAAGACCACGAGCTCGATCTGGGAGTAGTCCGCGGAGACCAGGACGTTCCCGGGATCCGCGGAGAAGGCGTGCCGGATCCGGCGGCCCTCCTCCTCCCGGATGGGTATATTCTGGAGGTTGGGGTCCCGGCTGGACAGTCGTCCCGTGGCGGCCCCGGTCTGGACGAAGTGGGTGTGGATACGGCCGTCCGGACCCGCCAACTCCGCCAGGGAGTCCACGTAGGTGCTCTTGAGCTTGGCCAAGGTCCGATGCCGCAGGATGCGCTCCGGCACCGGGTCTTCCCGGGCCAGCTCCTCCAGGACGGAGATGTCCGTGGAGTACCCGGTCTTGGTCTTCTTCCCGGTCCGGAGCTTGCGCTCCGTGAAGAGGACCTCCTGGAGCTGCTTGGTGCTGGCGATGTTGAACTCGTGCCCCACCAGGCGGTAGATCTCCGCCTCGATGTCCCGAAGGGCCACGTCCAGCTCCCGGCCGTAGCGCCGGAGCTCGTCGGGATCCACCCGGATCCCCGCGCGTTCCATGTCCCCCAGCACGGGCAGGAGGGGCATCTCCACGTCCCGGAAGAGGTCCGAAAGGCCCGCCCGGGCCAGCTCGGGCTCGAACCGGAGCTTAAGGCGCAGGGTCAGGTCCGCGTCCTCGGCGGCGTAGCGGACCGCCTGGGACAGGGGCACCTTGTCGAAGGTGGATCCCTTGGGAACCACCTCGTCGTACTCGATGCCCCGGTAGCCCAGGTAGGCTTCCGAAAGGACTTCCAGGTTGAAGCCGGCCCGCTCCGCGTCCAGGAGCCAGGCGGCGATCATGGTGTCCCAGGGGCGGCATCGCGCCGGGGTCCCCCAGTTCTCCAGGACGTGGCGGTCGAACTTGAGGTTCTGCCCCGCCATGACCAGGTCCTCCCGGGCCAGGAGGGCTCCCAGCTTCGTCTTGAGGACGTCCTCGGGCACGGCGGTGCCCTCGGGACAGCGGACGGGGATGTAGCAGGCCTTCCGGGGTTCCACCGCCAGGGAGAAGCCCACGGGCAGGGCGGAAAGGTCGTCCAGGGCGTCGGTCTCGCAGTCGAAGGCGAAGGTCCCCGCCCGGGCCGCCGCCGCGAGCCACCGGTCCAGGGCGGCCTCGTCCGTCACGGCCTCGTACTCCCCGGGCCGGCCAGCTCCGGGGGCACGGCGGGATCCACGGCGGGCGGGAAGGAGGAGGCCGAGGCCCCCCCGTCGGCGTCCGAATGTTCCGGCCTTGCCGCGGCCGGGGCGGCCGGTGTATCGCCGGCGGCCGCCTCGAAGAGGTCCGAGCCGGCGGCCGCGCCCGGCGCCCCCGGGGTACGGACCGCCAGGGAGCGCATGCCCTCCCGGAGGAAGAGGGGACTGGCGGCGGCCCGGTTCAGGGGACCGACCTCGAGTTCGTCCGTGCCTGCGATCGGGAGGGGAGCGTCCGTGGCCAGGGTGATGAGCGTCCGGGAAAGGTAGGCGCTTTCCCTTCCCGCGGCCAGCTTGTTGCGGACCCCCTCGGGCTTCACGGATTCCAGGCGCTCGTAGAGCCCGTCCAGGGTGCCGTACTCGGCCAGGAGCTTCTGGGCCGTCTTGTCGCCGATCCCCGGGACCCCGGGCACGTTGTCCGAGGAATCCCCGGTCAGGGAGAGGTAGTCCAGGATCCGGGGGGGCGGGACCCCCCATTCCGACTCCACCTCCTCGGGGCCCAGGCTCCGGCAGGCGGTGTCCTTCTCGGGCCGGAGGGCCCGGACGCTTCCGCCGACCAGCTGGAGTAGGTCCTTGTCCCCGGAGACGATCCAGCATTCCCGGTCCTCCGCCCGGCACCGCTCCGCCAGGGCGGCGATCAGGTCGTCCGCCTCGTAGCGGTCGGCCCGGAGGACGGGAAGCCCCAGGACACGGAGGATCTCCTCGACCAGGGGCACCTGGGCATGGAGGTCCTCCGGGGTCTTCTGCCGGTTCGCCTTGTAGGCCTCGTACATCTCGTGCCGGAAGGTGGGGACCCGGCTGTCGAAGACCGCCGCGAAGGCCCCGGGGTTGCGCTCTTCGAAGAGGGCGAAGAGGAAGCGGAAGAATCCGTACACCGCGGACACGTTGGCCCCCTTGGGGTTCTTCAGGGGGCGGTTGATGAAGGCGTAGTACGAGCGGTAGATGATGGCGTAGCTGTCCAGCAGGTAAAGGGCGGGTTTTCGGGAGTCCATGCACAGAGTGTAGCCGGAGGGCGGCCGGCTGGCAATGACGGTGGCCGGTGGACAGTGGACAGTGGACAGTGGACAGTGGACAGTGGACAGTATCGCCCATCAAGGTCTTTTTCCGGATCTACGTTCCGGCCACCGGCCACGGTTCACTGTCCACGAATCAAATCCGCCAGATCCCGGACGTCGCAGGGTTTCTGGAGGATGCCGGCCAGGCCGAGCTCGGAATCCAGGGCCAGAAGTTCCTCCCGGTCCGCGTAACCGGTCAGGAGGACCAGCCGGGTCCGGGGAAACCGGGCGCGCACCTCCCGGAGGACCGCGTCCCCCTTCATACCGGGCATGCGCCAGTCGCAGACCACCGCCGCGGGCTCCTGCCCGGCGGCGGAGAGTCCGTCCAGGCCGGCCAGGGCGGATTCCCCGGACGGGGCGGTCTCGCACCGGTAGCCCGGGCCCAGGATCGATTCCAGCCGGTGCCGAAGGGCAAGGAGGAGGAGGGCCTCGTCGTCCACGCAGAGCACCAGGCGGTCAGGCATCGGAATCCTTCCGCCGGGGTTCGTTCCCGGCGATGCCCGCCTCGGGGAGGGTCACGGTGAACACCGTGCGGCCCGGCCGGGACTCGAAGGTTAGGCGGCCCCGGTGGGACTGGACGATCTCCGAGGCCGTGGCCAGGCCGAGTCCGGAGCCCTCGCCCGCGGGTTTGGTGCTGAAGAAGGGTTCGAAGACCTTCTCCGCCAGGTTCGCGGGTATGCCGGGTCCCGTGTCCTCCACGGAAACCGTGAGGCCCTCCGGATCCGCCCGCCCGCGGACGGTCAGGGTCCCCTCCTCGCCCATCGCGTCCAGGGCGTTGTCGATCAGGGCCATCCAAACCTGCTGGAGCCTGTCCGCGTAGCAGCGGTAGGGGGGAAGTCCGGAATAATCCCGGACGAGCCGGATCCCGGTTTCCCGGCGGTTCGCCGACAGAGCGAGCACCGCGTCGATCTGGGTTCCCAGGTCCGCGACCGTCGGGATGCCGCGGTGGTCCCGGTGGGTGTAGATCCGCAGGGCTTGCACGACGGAGGTGACGCGGTCCAGGGAATCCCTCAGGGCGATCCGGTAGTCCTCCCGGACCGCCCGTATCCGTTCCGGGTCCGCGGATCCCGGTCCGGACGGTTCGGCCGGTAACGCCTCCTCCGAGAGGCCCTCCGCGGCGAGCCGGAGGGTCTGGAGGGGGGAATTGAGCTCGTGGGCCAGGCCGGCCGCCAGGGTGCCCAGGCTCGCCAGGCGCTCGGCCTTGGCGAGCTGGGCGGACCGCTCCTCCACCTTCCGCTCCAGGTCCGCGTTGACCCGGCGAAGTCGGGAGGTCAGGGCGCGGATGACGAAGGCCGAGACCACGGACGCGGCCAGGAGGGCGGCCAGGGCCCCCAGGAGCCAGGCCGGGATCACCACGGTTTCGGTGCGCTCGTGGCCGAGCCATTTCCGCTGGAGTTCGTAATAGTACGAATCCGGATCCGCGACGAGCCGGGAGTACCGTTCGATCAGGGCGTCGAACTCCGCCCGTCGGGGACTCTTCCGGGACAGGACCGGATAGGAGCGGAAGGGGGCGAACACGATGGTGGTGGGCTGGACGCGCGTCTCCGCGGAAACGAACCAGTTGCTCTGGACTCCTCCGAACACTTCCCCGGTCTCCACCGCCCGGACGAGCCGGTCGAAGTCCGGGTACTCCACGATTTCGCAGGGTATGGCCAGGGAATCGATGTAGGTGCGGAAGTTGGCGCCGTTCCGGTCGTCCGTCACGACCCCGATTTTCTTATGCTGCAGGTCCAGGACCGATTGGAGCACCGTGCCGTTCGCGACGAAGAGCTGGCTCCATCCCGCGGCGACCCCCTGGTCCGGGAAGACGAAGAGGGCCTCCCGATCCGGAGTCCGCTGGAGGGTCGTGAAGAAATCTATCTCCCCGGAGACCATGCGGGGATACAGTTCCGGGAAGGATGCGACACGGAATTCGTAGGAGATGCCCAGGTCGTCCATGATCCGGGAATAGAGCTCCACGAAGAAGCCGGTGGGCTTGCCGGCGGCGTCCACGTAGGTGGTGGGCGGGGCGTTGGGCACGAGCCCCCAGACAAGGGGGGCCTTCTGGGCCTGGAGGGGAAGCGCGACCAGGGCGAGGGACAGCGCCGCGGCGCGAAGCAACCAGAAGGGAGCCGACTTCATCCGATGATCCCCCGTCGCAGGCAACTATAGGCGGACACGGTCCGGTTTTCAAGGCCGCCGGTCCGGTCGGCCTTAGCGTCCGGGGATCTCGATGACCTCCGGGTCCCCGTGGTGTCGGTGCAGGAACCAGTCCCGCTCGTCCATCGAGGAATCCGTGATCCGGTCGATGGGCACCTTGAGGTAGCGTCCGACCGCGGAAACCGCCACGTCCCCGCTTTCCAGGATGATCTCCCCGGAACCCTCGAAGAAGCGGGTTCCGTCCTTGGTGACCCGCCCGACGATCCAGAGATCCTGGTCCAGGGGTATGGGCTTGCGGTACTTGGTGGTCAGTTCCACGGTGACGCCCCAGACCTGGTCGTCCTTCCCGATGGCGATGGCCCGGCCGATGGTCTCGTCCAGGATGGCCGCCGCGATCCCGCCGTGCATGCGTCCGGGATAGCTCTGGTGCAGGTCCGTCGGCTTGATCTTCGCGACGAGTTCCCCGGTCTCGGTTTCGTAGAAGGAGGCCTTCAGGCTGTGCTCGTTCGAGAGCCCGCAGACGAAGCACATGCGGGAGTTGTTCTGCTTCTTGGTGACAGGGTGCAGCATGGTCCGCATTTTCTCATAATTTGGACAGGATGAACAGGATGAACCAGGATCAATACGATAAAAAATATAATCTAAATTTGGAGAATCCTGTTAATCCTTCTTGATCATGTTCATCCTGTCGAATTTTCCTGAAAACCGTTATCGCTCAGCCTTTCAGGTCGACCAGGCCCGCGTCGCCGGCGTCGGCGTAGACGCTCCGCTTCTTGGCGTAGGGATTGTTGACGCTCATGATCTCGTGCCGGAGCATCTCCATCCGCTGTTTCAGGAGCTTCCGGTTCTCCGTGTTCCTCTGGACCACCTCGGTCTTGAGGTCCTCCAGGGTGGCCTTGAGGGCGGGTATGTCGTCCTCCGCCGCGGAGGGGTAGGCCGCCCGATACAGGTCTTCCAGGGGGTCGATGACCTTCTGGAAGGCGAAGATCTCGCCGACGACCCCCTGCTCCAGCTCCACGTGGGCCACCAGGGAGTCCACGTCCCCGGACTCGATGTCGGTCTTCTGGTGGTCCAGGACCTCGAGGTAGCGGCGGAATTTCTCCCGCTGCTTCTGCAGGAGGTCCCGGAACCGTCGGAGCAGGTCCTTGCGCTCCTCCAGAGCGGCTTCCGTCAGGGCGGCGGCCACGCCTGCGCTCCCTAGCCGGCTATGTTGACGCCCGCCCGGGCTTCGCTGCCGCTTCCGGACGTCTGGGCCGCCGCGGACGCCCAGGCTCCCCGCAGTTCCACCAGCATGTCGCGGATGGATCGGAGCTTGGAGCCGTCCTTGGAGATGTTGGCCGCCAGGAGTTCCCGGTTGAAGAAGAGGTACAGGGCGAAGAGGTTCTGGGCGATGTCCCCGCCGGACTCGAAGTCCAGGGCCGCGGTGAGCTCCGTGATGATGTCCTGAACCTTGGAGAGGGCCTTGTGCGCCCCCTCGATGTACTGGGGATGCTTCTTCAGGTCCTTGGCGAAGATCTCCAGGGCGATGTCGCACTGCTTGACCGCCTCGTCGTAGAGCATGACGATGAGCTGGCCGGGGCTGGCCGTCTTCACGCGGGTTTCCCGATACGCCGTCAGCGGATTCTGGGTCATCTAGTCTCTCCCTCCCATACGGTCTCTCTACGATTCTCGGCGTATATCGGACGGGCTTGACTGCAAAGAGCGCGGGTTTCGGTCATTCGGGTATTTTCCCCGTGGCGGTCCAGGTCTCGATCCGGGAGTAGGCCTCGTTCAGGCGGGCGGAGAACTCGGTCGCCTTCTTCTGGGCCTCCGGGGAGGCGCCGTGCCGGTCCGGGTGATGCTGCTTGAGCAGGCGCTTGTAGGCGGCCTTCACCTCGGCCATCGGGGCGCCGACGGACAGGCCCAGGACGCGGTAGTCCGCGGCCAGGCGGGAGGAGGGATCGGGGCCTCCGGGACGCCCGGCGGAGCCGGAGGAGTACCGGCTGCGGGCCCTGCGCTCCTCCTCCTCGGCCCTGCGGCGGCGTTCCGCCTCCAGCCGCTCCTGGGCCTCCCGGTCGTCCTTCAGGTAAGCGTCCAGCTCGTCCATGGCGTCGGTGTAGTCCGAGTCCCCCGAGGAGGGGCGCACCCGGCCCTCCCCGGACCGGTCGTCCGTGAAGGGGTCCCGGTCCTGGTTCCAGAGGGATTTGAGCAGCGTTTCCAAGCGATCAAAAATAGGATCCACGGTCGTCCTCGTAGGAATACTGTACTCCAGGGAGAGGTTTGAGGCAATGGAGGGAGAGAAAAGAGGGTATATAAAAGAGTTCACCACAGAGACACAGAGGGCACAGAGAAGAGGGGTCATAGAACCATAATTCCAACATGATGAACAAGATAAAGATAAGATGAACAAGATGGATAATGAGGGACAATGCAATCCCTTTCCTCCCATCTTGTCAATCTTGATCCATCTTGTAGATCTTGTTGGACCTATGGTTTAAAGCCCAGCTTCATAAGCCTACGGGCCCTCCGTGTGCTCCGTGGTGTTTCCAGCAGATCCCTCTTCCCGCGCGGCCGACGGTTTTCCCGACGCCGCGGTCCCGGACACGGCCAGCCCGACCGTCATCAGGGCCATGCCCGCCAGGGCCTCGGGGCTCGGGGATTCCCGGAGGTAGAGGATGCCCAGGAGGGCGGCCACCAGGGGCTCCGAGAGGCCCAGGGTATAGACCCAGCCCATGGGCAGGAGACCCAGGGCCCGGGCGAAGAGGAAGTAGGGGAGGGCCGTGGTCGCGAGTCCCAGGTGGGCCGCCGTTAGGACGCCCCGGGGGGAGAAGACCCAGCCGAGTCCGGCCCGGGATGCCAGGAAGGGCGGGACCAGGAGGAGGCTTCCGGCCAGGAGGCCCAGGGTCACCGCTCCCAGGGAGGAGAGCCGGGCTCCGGCCTTCCGGATCCCGAGTCCCAGGAGGGCGTAGGAGAGGCCCGCCCCCAGGGCGAGGGCGATTCCCGCGGCGGGGGCGGGGGCGGAGGATTTCCCCAGGGAGACCAGGGCGCAGCCTACGACGGCCAGGCCCGTGGAGACCCACCAGGCCGGGGCGGGCTTCTCCCCGAACGCCGCGGCCCCCAGGATCCCGGCGAAGACCGGGCCGGAGGCGATGGCGGCCACCGTGCCCAGGGCCACCCCCGCCGCCACATAGAGCCAGAGCGATTGCCGGCGTGCCGCCTGCCAGACGAGCAGCACGGCCAGCCCTTGCAGTAGGGGCTCGCTGATGACCCGGTAGCCCTCTCTGCTGAACATAACCTGCCAGAGCGAGGTCGCCAGCAGGCCAGCGCCGATCAGCCCGACGCGGCGGTCGAACAGCGTGCGCCCGAGCAGGTAAGTGACGAGCACAGTCGCCGTGCCCAGCAGCGCCGAGGTCATGCGCAGGGGTAGGATGTCCAGGTTGCCGCCCATCAGCCACATCATGCCGG
>CALMRC010000031.1 GCA_937873275.1 uncultured Spirochaetota bacterium | reverse complement strand
CCGGACGGGTTCCAGGGCGACCGGAAAGCACTGCCAGCGGGTGACGACGGACGGCGCCCTCCACACGAAGGCCGCCGGGACCGGCGCCCCGCCGGAGGACCGGACTTCCAGGATGATCGGACCGATCGGGAGGGGCGATCCCGCGGCGGACACCTCGAGTCGGGGGATCCGAAGCTCCCCGGGACCTTCGGGTCGGAACGCGTAGACCACCCGGGCTCCGGGCCGCCCCCCCTCGGAATCGCCGATCCGGGCGGACGAAACGGACAGGGACACGAAGAGTGAATTTCCCGGGGCATCGGGTTCCCGGGCCGCCACGTCCGACGCCGCGACGTCGGGAATCAGGATGGTCAGGTAGAGGACCTCGCCGGCCGTCGGGGGGTCCGGTTCGATGGACAGGGAATAGCTCGGGACAGGGGCGGTCTGGGCGGCCGCCGCACCCGCCGCGGCGAGGAAGGCCGTCAGGAGCGCCCGGATCGGCCCCGCCCGTCCGGGCCGCCGCCGGACCGGATCTCCACGGTTCGCGCTCAATGGTCCGGCCCTCCGGACTCCGAGGCGTCCGCCGCGGGGGGACGGAACCAGTCGGACTCCGCCTTCCGGAGCAGGGACAGCAGGGCTTCGTCCCGGCCGTCGGTCCCCAGGGACGACGCCTGGCGGCGCGCGGTCCGGGAGATGCGGGAGGACGCGGCGGACGCGCGGGCGAGCTCGAGACCCCGCTTGGACTCGATATTCTGGGGCGCCAGGCGGAGCGCCCGGGTGAAGGCTTCCGCGGCCTCCTCGAACCGGGAAGCCTCGAACAGCCGCACCCCCTGGTTGTGGAAGGCCGCCGCCGCCACGGCGGGAAGCGGGGATTCCTGGGCTCGGGCGAACAGGGGGTCCGCGGCCGCCCCCTCCCCGATGCGGGAGTACACCGTAGCCAGGTTCAGGGCGACGATTCCGTCCTCGTCCCCCTCCCGGGCGGCCAGGTAGGCCGCGATGGCCTCGTCGTAGCGTCCCCGTTGGGCCAGGCGGTTGCCGTCCAGTACCCGGAGACGGGATCCGGAGCATCCCGAAAGCACGGCGAGGACCAGAAGAGCGGCGGCGGCCCGGGACGACCCGCGGGATCGCGGAAGGTAGGGCAGAGCCAGGATCGACCGGATCGCGGCTCCCAGGAGGGCCAGGAAGGCGGCCGTCGCGGTCCGGTCCGCGGGCCTCCGGGCGGGCCGGGCACCCGGGGAGCCCGGCCGGGAATCCAGGGCTTCCGAGATCGTCCGGAGGGCGGCGGGATCCGAGAGGTCCACGTACAGGCCGTCGCTCTCCCTCGCCCAGGATCGGAGCGTCTCCGCCCGCAGGGCGGTGCGCGCGGGCTCGCCGTCCGCCGACGCGACGGGGTTTCCCGACTCGTCCGCGGCCGGGGACGGGACCGTCCCCCCGCAGCCGACGGCCAGGATCCTCACTCCCCGTTCCCGGGCTTCCCGGATCCGGGGGGAGATCCCGCCGGACAGATCGTTCCCGTCGCTGAACAGGACGATCCATCGCGACCGCCCCGGGTCCGGCGAGAACCCCTCCAGGGCGTCCCGAAGTCCCTCCGCGGAGGAAGTCCCCCGGGCGGTCACGGCGGAGGGGACGGTCCATTCCAGACCCAGGTCGACGGCGTCCGGGCTGTCCGTACGGGGGCTCAGGCGAACCGCAGCCCCCTTGAACGCCGTCACCGAGAAGGATACCTCCGGCCGGGCGCGCACCACGGCTCGGGCCAGGTCCCGGGCCGCGGCCAGCCGGGAGGGCGGGATGTCCGAGGAGAGCATGGAATGGGAGACGTCCAGCACCAGGGCCGCCTCGACCCCGGTCGGGGCGCCCGGGGCGGGGAGCAGTCCCCAGGACGGTCCCGCCAGGGCGGCGACCGTGAAGGCCCAGGCCCAGGCTCCCGCCCCCGCTCGGGCCGCTCGCCGGCGGACCCAGGCGCGCCGGCACGCTTCCGCCTCGGCGCCGGGGGCCAGGCTCCCCGCCAGGCCCCTCCCCCGGACAACGCACAGGGTTTCCAGGAGGGCGTAGGGAGCCAGGAGGAGCAGTCCCCATAAGACCTCGGGCCGGGCGAAGGTCACGACAGCCACCCCCGGCCGATCCATCCCAGAAGCCACGAGAGGGCCAGGGCGACCGCGGAAGCCGCGAGGACCGAGGCTGCCCGGGACTTCCGCACCGTCACGGACCGGGCGCCCTCCGCGCCGGACATCCGTCCGGAGACGGCCCGGAAGGCCCGCTCCAGGGCCGGACCGTCCCGGGCGGACAGGTACTCCCCCCCCGCCCGCGCGGCGAGGGCGCGGAGGGCCGCCTCGTCGAAGCCGCTGGCGTAGGTCCCCTCCAGGCGTTCCCCGGTCCGGGGATCCTCGTAGCTCAGGGGTACCTCGCCCCGGCTACCGACACCGATGACGGTCAGACGGACTCCCAGCCGGGCCGCCAGATCGCAGGCATCCTCGGGGGACACGGAACCCGCGTTGTTCTCCCCGTCGGTGACCAGGATGACCCGGTCCACGGCCCCCCCGGCTCGCACGGCGTGGCGGACGGCCTGGGCCAGACCGAGGCCCAGGGCGGTGCCGTCCCCCAGCGTCCCGGGTCTCGCCCCGGCCAGCCGGTCCCGGAGGGCCCCGTAATCCGTCGTTGGCGGGCATACCAGGGCGGCCTCCCGGCCGAATCCGACCACCCCCACCGCGTCGGCCCGGTCCTCCCGGAGGAAGAGCTCCAGGAGGGACTTGGCCGCCGTAAGCCGGTCGGGATCCACGTCCCGGGCCCCCATGGACGGGGAAAGGTCCAGGGCGAAGATCACGTCGTCCCCGCGGATCGGGAACACCGTCCGGCGCTCCACCTCCTGGGGCCCCGCGGCGGCGGTGACCAGCCCGATCCAGGCGAGAATCCCGAGTCCCCGGGCCGCCCGGGCCGCGACCCTTCGGAGTCCCGGGGCGGCGTCGAAACGGCGGCCCTCCGCCTCGTCCAGGGGAAAGCGGAGACCTCCCCCGCGGCGCATCGCCCGGGCCCGCAGGAGGAACCACCCGGGAAGGGCCAGGACCAGGAGGAAGGCCAGGGGATTATCGAAGGAGGTCACGAGTCGCCTCCTCGACGGATCGCAGGATGTCCCGGGAACGTTCGATGGCCCGGGAAACGCCGGACCCGGAACCGCTCCGGGCGAACCGCACGGAATCCCCCTCGGCCAGCAGGGCGGCGGCCTCCTCGGCCACCCCGGCGGGAAGCTCCTCCGGGGACGTCGCGCGGGCCTCCCGGGCGGTCATGGCGGTGTAGGGGATCCGGGTCCGGGCCGCCAGGTACTCCCGCAGGGACTTGGCCAGGAGGGCCCAGGTCTCCTCGGCCCGGAACTCCCCCGCGGAGGACTCCAGGTAATCCAGAACCCGCGCGAAATCCCGGCCCGCCCGACCCTCCTTCCAGGCCCTCCGGAGCCGCCGAATCCAGGGCAGGAGGCCGAATACCGCGGACCAGGCCAGGACGGCCGCGGCGAGCAGGCCTCCGGCGCCGCCCCAGACGAGGAGCCTCGTTCCCGGGAGTTCCAGGGGATCCGTGTACGCCGGGGGGGACCGTCCGAAGTCGTCCAGGGCCGAGGCGATCTCCACCCGCACTTCCGGAAGGAGGATCCCCGCGGAAGGGGGGATCGGCACCCGGGCCGGGCCGGGCGTCCAGGCGATGAACCGGGCCGTATACACCCAGGTGCCGGATTTCCTGCGGACGACGGCCCCGGCGAGTTCCGTCTCCGACCCCGACGGGGGCGGGGGCGGGATTTCCAGGGTTCCCTCCTCGATCCGGGCATCCCCGGGGTCGAAGGTCACCGAGCACTCCACCACGTCCCCGACGTAGGGACGGGCGGGGGTCACGGTCGTACCGAGGACCCGGACCCGGGTCTGGGCCGCCGCGGAGAGGGCCAGGACGGCGCAGACGGCCGCGGCAAGACCCCTCATCGACCCCGCCTCCGCCGCTCGAAGAAGGCCACCAGGGCCTTCCCCGGGTCGTCCCGGGTGTCCAATTCGAGGAAGGAGGCCGCCGAGGACCGCAGGGCCCGGAGGCAATCCAGCCTCGATTCCCCCTGGAAGGCGGACCAGGCTTCCCGGAGGCCCTTGGAACCCAGGGACAGGAAGACGGGCCGGGCGGTCTCGGCGTCGAAGACCTCCGCGGAGGCTCCGCCGCCGGGGGGCTCCGCGTCCGAGGGGTCCGTCACCCGGACAACCACCAGGTCGTGCCGGGCCGCGAGACGTCCCAGGGGGGCCGAGTATCCGGAGGGGCCCCCCGCGGCGGATCGGAAGTCCGACAGGACGAAGATCAGGGATCGGCGCTTGAGCAGGGCCCGGGCCGCCTCCAGGGCCCCCGCCAGGCCGGCTCCCCGGCCGGTACGGGCGCCGGTATCCCGGGGCGTCGGGCCGGCGGGATCCTCCGAGGAAAGCCGGCCGGTCAGGGTCAAGGCGGACCGCCGCCCCGCCCGGGGAGGTACGTAGGAGATGCCCTCGGTGTCGAAGAAGATCGCCCCGACGGAGGTCCCGTTCAGGGCCGCCGCGTAGGCCAGGAGGGCGGCCGCGGTCCCGGCGGCCCGGCGGCGGGTCCGGCCGGTGCCGTAGAGCATGGACCGGCTCTCGTCCAGGATCAGAAGCACCGTGAGGTTCCGGTCCTCCCGGTATGTCCGGACGAAGGCCCGCCCGAACCGGGCCGTGGCGCGGCTGTCGATCAGCCGGGCGTCGTCCTCCGCGTCGTAGTCCCGGAGGGCGTCGAACTCGATTCCCCGGCCCCGGAACACCGACCGGAATCCTCCCGAGACGAGGGCCCGGGAGAGCACCGGCGCCGTGAAGAGCAGCCTGCGAAGGGTCCTGCGGGCCGTTTCCTCGGGCATGGATCAGGGAACCGGAACGATGGAGAGGAGGCGCCGAATGATGGCGTCCGAGGAGATTCCCTCCGCCTCGGCCTCGTAGGAGGGGAGGATCCGGTGCCGCAGGACCGGGAGGGCCGCGGACTTGACGTCCTCGGGGAGGGCGTAGTCCCGGCCGGCGAACAAGGCGCCCACCCGGGCGCACCGGTACAGGTAGATCGAGGCCCTCGGGGACGCCCCGTATTCCACGTACCTCCGGAGTTCCCGCAGGGATTGGGGGACGCCTTCGTCCCCGGAGGGTCGGGAAGCCCGCACCAGGCGGACCGCGTAGTCCAGTACGTCCGGCTCCACCCGGACGGACCGGGCCGAGGACCGCAGGAACTCGATGTCCTCGCCGGAGAGGAGGGGCTTGAGGGGGGCGGGGACGCCGTCCGCGACCCGGCGAACGATCTCGGTTTCCTCCTCCATGTCCGGATAGTCCGCCAGAACCTTGAGCAGGAACCGGTCCACCTGGGCTTCCGGGAGGCGGAAGGTGCCCTCGTGCTCGATGGGGTTCTGGGTGGCCAGCACGAAGAAGGGTTTGGGCAGGGGGATGCTCCGGTCCCCGATGGTCACCTGCCGCTCCTCCATGGCCTCCAGGAGGGCGGACTGGACCTTGGCGGGTGCCCGGTTCACCTCGTCCGCCAGCAGGACGTTCGTGAACACCGGCCCCTCCCGGGGAACGAAGCGGCCCGTGGGGGCGTCGTAAAAGAGGCTGCCCGTGATGTCCCCGGGCAGGAGGTCCGGGGTGAATTGGACCCGGCGGAAGGTCAGGCCCGCCAGTTCCGCGAAGGTCTTGACCGCCAGGGTCTTGGCGAGTCCCGGCACGCCTTCCAGCAAAACGTGCCCGTCCGCGGCGACGGCGGTCAGGATACCGTCCACCAGTTCCGTCTTGCCGACCACCCGGCGGGCCATCCCTTCCCGGGCCCGGGCCAGGAGTCCCTGGGCGCGGGCGACGGCGTCCCGGGACGCGGTAGCGTCGAGGTTCATGGAGCCTCCTCTGGACCCCATCCTAGCCGCAGGACGGCGATATGGGCAAGGGAGGAATTCCGGATCGGACAATCCGGAACGCCCTGGCCAAATCCCCGTCCGGGGATTACCATTCCAGGTATGGAACCATCGAAAACCGGCGCGGTCGTACGGACGGCCGCGGTCCTGACCGTCCTCGCCTTCACCGGCATGGTAGCCGTCAACGGCCTGGCCTCCGCCCTCCCCCTAAACGGCGTCAATACGGGCCAGCTTTCCGACGAACTGCCCAACCTCTTCGTCCCCGCGGGGATCACCTTCTCGGTCTGGGGCCTCATCTACCTGCTCCTGGCGGGGTACGCGGCGTCCGCGGTCCGGGAGGCATTCGGGGCGACTTCCCCGGGCCCGAGGGGGTGGACGGGCCGGGACGGAGCCCTCTTCATCCTGAACGCCGCGGCCAACTCCGCCTGGATCCTGGCCTGGCATTGGCGGCTCGTGGGGACTTCCCTGGTGATCATGCTGGTCATCCTGGCAACCCTCCTGGCCCTGGAGCGGGACACCGAGCGGAAACTGGGGCCCGGGGGCGTCCTGGAACCTGTTTCCGGCTCCGAGCCCGGTTCGGTCCGGCTGCGGCGCTTCCTGCTAACGGCGCCCCTCCGGGTCTACCTGGGCTGGATCTGCGTGGCCACCATAGCGAACGTCACGGCCCTCCTGGTTCGGACCCGCTGGGACGGCTTCGGGCTCGATCCCCGGATCTGGACCGTGGCGGTCATCCTGGCGGGCCTGGCCGTCGCCCTGGGCTTTTCGGTATGGAAGCGCCAGATAGCGGCCCCCCTGGTCGTCGTGTGGGCCTATGCGGGCATCGTGTTGAAACGCCTCCAGACCGATCCGGAGTACTCCGCCCCGGTCTGGATCGCCGCGGGCCTGGCCGCCCTGGTCATCCTGGCATCCCTAGTCCGGGTCCGGATCGCCTGCCCCCTGTTCGGCCGGAAGACCGACGGGAATCTTTAAAGAAATGAAGCGATCTCCTTACCAAAAGAACCACAGAGACACAGAGAGCGACCGGCCGGCGACGCCGGCCGGTCGGCGCCGAAGCAAGCTTCGGCGATCCTGACTCCGACAACCTCGACGAAGACCTCCGGTCTTCGTTGCCGCGAGGCTGACCTGAAGTCAGCCTCGCGCTCTGTGCTCTCTGTGACTCTGTGGTTCAATCTTCCGGGTTATCCTTTGCCTCCGTGTCCTCCGTGGTATTTCTAGGAATGGCTCCTGAAGCCCTGATTTCCCTCCTTGCGCGGACGAGGATCCTGGAGTATCGTTATACCGCGCCGTGGATACGGCCTATACTGCACATCCCGAGGGGCCGCCCATGCCCGCCGCCGTCAACAGCACCTACACGCCCGGGAATCCCCGCTGGTTCAACCGCCTCCTCCACTGGACCTACGGGGTCTACCTGCGCCGCATGTACCGAATCCGGGTGATCAACGCGGAGATATTCCAGACCCTCCGCCCTCCCTACGTGATCGTGCCGAACCACGCCTGCTTGGTGGACCCCTTCATGATCGGGTCCAACGTCCCGGTGCCGGTCCACTGGATCGCCAGCGACGGCAACATGCGCACCCGAATCATGCGCGCCATCCTGCGCCTGGTGGGCACCATACCGAAATCCAAGCACATTCCGGACCTGCAGACCATCAACGGTATCGTGGAGGTGGTCCGCAAGCGCAAGGGCGTCGTCGGGATCTTTCCGGAGGGCACGGCGAGCTTCGACGGCCATACCCAGGCCCTGGTCCCCGCCACCGGCAAGCTCCTGAAGCTCCTCAAGGTGCCCGTGGTCACCCCGGTCCTCCGGGGGGCGTTCTACTCCCTCCCCCGGTGGAGCTGGACCCGGCGCCGGGGAGCCCTGGAGATCGAGTTCAAGGTGGCCCTGACGGCGGAGGACCTGAAGCGCCTGACCCCCGAGGAGATCCTGTCCCGGGTGGAGGCCTCCCTGGAGCACGACGAGGCGGAATGGCTGGCGGCCCGGCGGGTGCCGTTCACGGGACGGAGGACGCGGGCGGAGCACCTGGAGACCGTCCTGTTCCAGTGCCCCTCCTGCGGGGAGGTGGGCCGGATGCGGAGTTCCGAGGACCGCTTCCGGTGCGAGGCCTGCGGACAGGGAAGCCGCCTGGACCCCTTCTACCGGTTCCGGCCCGAGGACGGCCGGCCTCCCCGGTTCTCCACGATCCGGGAATGGAGCCTCTGGCAGGAGGAGGCGTTTCGGGAATACCTGAGGCGGAGGATTTCCGCCGTCGGGGATCGACCGATCTTCTCGGACCCCGGGGTCCTGGTCCTGAAGGGCTGGAGACTCTCCCCCCTGCGGAGGATCCGGGTCGGGACCCTCTCGATGTACCGGGACCGGATCGAGCTTTCGCCCCTCGCCGGGCGGCCCCTCGCCTTCCCCCTCTCGGAGGTGGAGGGCGAGGGAGTGCTCAAGCGCAACCTGCTGGAATTCTACCGGGGCCGGTCCGTGTACCAGGTCCGATTCCCCACCCGCCGGTCTTCCGCCCGGATGTGGATGATGGCCGTCTCGATCCTACGGATGCCAGACCTTTCCGGCCTGGGCCAGGGTTCTGCGGCGGGCTAGGTAGACGTACATTCCCAAGGTGACCGCCAGGTAGGCCCCGCTGATGATCACCATCAGCCAGAAGGGGGCCATGTCCCCGGTCTGCCCCGCCTTGGCGGGCAGGTTGATGGACAGGATGAAGGGGATGGCCAGCAGGAAGGTGAGCCCCGCGGACACCATGTAATCCGAAGCCACGGGGGTCCGGTACTCCGGATCCAGGACCCGGAGCAGGGCCAGCCCCGTGGACAGGGTGCCGGTGGAACAGCCGTAGATCATCATCATCCGCTCGAACCGGTAGTCCTTGAACATGCGGGACGCCATCCAGGGCACCGTGATCGTCGTGAGGATGCCGCAGACCGTGGACAGGAAGAGGATCTCCATCCAGTACTGCCCGACGAAGACCAGGGAGATCGCGGCGATGGCCCCGGCGACCATGTAGTCCACGGCGAACCCGGACATGCGGGACAGGGTGGAATCGTCCAGGACGTGGGTGAGCTTGAGCCGGACCATCACGAACCGGACCAGCTGGGCGGTAAGGGCGGAGAAGATGAAGTTGATGCCCCAGAGGTTCACGGCCAGTTCCCGGCCCGCGTTCCCCGCGAAGGACAGCGCCCAGGTCAGGGCTTTCAGCAGCAGGAAGGACAGAAAGTAGGTGCCCGCCACCATCCCCGCGTGGAAGCTGAAGGAATCGATGGCCTCGGAATCCGTGGTGAGCCGGGCCCCCACGGGCCGTTCCCGATCCTTCGGGACGACGCCGGTCATGATCCCCTTGTCCTGGAAGGCCTGCAGGCTCTCCTGGTGGAGCCAGCCCTTCTTGACGCCGTAGTTGATCAGCCAGACCCCCGCGAAGCAGGCCCAGAGGTACCCCAGGGCGGCGAAGGTGAGACCCAGGGACCCCGCCCCCTCGAAACCGATGGCCTCCCAGCCCCGGCCGATGGCGAAGGCCTGCCCCGGCCCCAGGGCGAAGCCCAGGGGAAGGAAGAGGCCGATGGCGGGATTCAGCTTCGGGGAGACGGTCACGATCAGAACGTAGGCCAAGAGGAGACCCGTCAGGGCTTGGATGGCATACTGGGACAGGATGCCCGTCGTGGTGCCCACCACGCCGCCGGATTTCTTGTGGATCTTGGGGGGAGCGTTCCGGAGGGTCATCGCCACGAACGAGATGTTCAGCAAGTGATAGACCAGTTCCCCCAACCGGTTCACCTGGTGCCCCATGCCCGGGAAGACGTAGTTGTACAGGGGCAGGAGCAGGAATCCCGCGGTCAAGGCGTTCGGGATCATGAAGCGCTGGAAAAAACGGACCCTGGAACGGATGATGGTGGCCACGAGCAGGGCTACGGATATGGCTCCCGCGTCGATGACGATCTTCCACGAAAAATTCATGCTGCCTCCCTTTCCATCTTCGTCCTGTCTCGGGGGATCCGGTCGGGCTCTCGCGCCGGATCGTCAGGTTCCGTTTTCCAGGTTTTTTTCTAGGGCGATCCCGAATCCGAACAGTTCCTCGTCCCGGCCGAAGGGCGCCGCGACCTGCAATCCCGCGGGAAGCCCGTCCGGGAAGACTCCCGCGGGCAGGGACAGGGTGGGAAGCCCCGCGTGGGTCCAGGGCAGGTTCATGGAAGGGTTCCCCGTGGACTCCAGTCCTAACGGGGCGGGCCCGGGGGCGGAGGGCGAGATCCAGAGGTCCGCGCCTGCGGACTTCAAGGCGTCCTCCAACTCCCTCCGCAGGGAGAAGCGCCCCTCCCGGTCCGCGGCCAGCCGGTCCTCCGGCACCTTCCGGCCCTCCAGGATCAGGTCCCGGGTGGCGGGAGCGTACAGATTCTCGTACTTCGGGAAGAGCCGGGCGTGGGTCCGGTCCATCTCGGCGGCGGCGACGCGGCGGTGCCGGGCGTTGATCTCCTCGATGTTCCGAAGGGCGGGAATCCGCAGGACCGTCCAGCCCCCGGCGGCCAGGGCCGCGACGGTCCGCTCGAACCGTTCCCGGGCTTCCGGGGAGGCCTGGTCCAGGTAGGGTCCTTCGGGGACGGCCAGGACGGGCTTGCGCGCCGGGGCCGGAATCCCCCGCCAGCCCCCGCAGAGGACTCCGGCCCCCAGGGCCAGGGCCCGAGCGTCCGGCGCGATCAGACCGATGTGGTCCACCGAGGGGGAGAAGGGAAAGACCCCCTCCGCGCTCACCCGGCCGTAGGAGGGCTTCCACCCCGCGACGCCGCAGTACGCGGCGGGCCGGGAGATGGAACCGATGGTCTGGGTTCCCAGGGCCAGGTGGAAGAATCCCGCCGCCGCCCCCGCGGCGCTCCCGGAACTGGATCCCCCGGGGGTCCTCCGGAGATCCCGGGGATTCCGGGTGGGGCCGGGCGCGAAGAAGGCGAACTCCGTGGTCACCGTCTTTCCCAGCACCAGGGCACCCGCGGCCTTGAGGGCCGAAAGGGCTTCCGACTCCCGGCCGCCGAGCTCCGCCGGAGGAAGCCGGGAGCCCGCACGGGTCTCGAAACCCTCGGCGTTGAAGATGTCCTTGACTCCCAAAAGGAGGCCGTACAGGGCGGGGCGGTCCGAGGGATCCGGGTACCGCACCGCCAGGGCCCGGGCCTCGGCCAGGAGGCGATCCCGTCGGTCCGGCTCGGGCAGGAGGGCCCGGATCTCGGGTTCCCCCCGGTCGATGCGGTCGCAGACCTCCCGGATCCGATCCGCGGGGTCCGCGGCGCCCGAACGGAAGGCCCGGGCGTCCCCCTCCGCGTCCAGGGGCCGGAAGAAACTCAACCCAGGGCTCCCGCGGCCTTCAGGGCCTCGATCTCCGCCGCGCCGAGACCCAGGACCCCCTCCAGGACTTCCACGGTGTCCTGGCCGATGTCGGGTGCGGGAGGCCGGCTGCCGGATTCCGGGAGACGTTCCATCTTGATCGGGTTACCCGGTATGGTCACGGTCCCGACGTCGCGATCCTCCACGGTGACCAGCATGTTCCGGGCGAGGAGCTGGGGATCCTGCATCACCTTGTCCACGGAATTTACCGGGGCGCTCGGAACTCCGGCCCCCTCGAGCAGGGCGATCCATTCCGCGGCCTTCCGTCGGGCGAAGACTCTCTCGAGCTCCGGGCTGAGGTCGGCGATGTTCTTGGTCCGGTCCCCGTTCGTGGCAAACCGGGGGTCCGCCAGGAGGTCCGGCCGGTCCAGGGCATCGCAGAAGGTCTTCCATAGGGAATCGTTGCCCACCGCGACGACGAACCAGGCGTCCGAGGCCCGGAAAGCCTGGAAGGGCGTGATGGTCGGGTGCCGGGTGCCCAGGGGGGCGGGAGCCTTGCCCTCCACCTGGTATCGGACCAGGGCGTTCTCCAGGATGGCCAGCTGGCAGTCCAGCATGGCCACGTCCACCTTCTGTCCCGTTCCTGTCTTTTCCCGCTCGTACAGGGCCGCCAGGATACCGGATGCCCCGAAGAGGGCCGCGGTGATGTCCCCGGTGGACATCCCGACCCGGGTGGGCGGGGACGAGGGCCAGCCCGTGATGCTCATCATCCCTCCCCGGGCCTGGACCAGGATGTCGTAGGCGGGCTTGCGGGAATCCGGGCCGGAATGGCCGAACCCCGAGACGGCGGCGTAGATCAGCCGGGGGTTCTCCTTCTTCAGCACGTCCCAGCCCAGTCCGAGCTTTTCCATGGTCCCCGGGCGGAAGTTCTCCACCAGGATGTCCGACTTCCGAGCCAGCTTGAGGAGGAGGGCCCGGCCCTCCTCCTTCTTCAGGTCCAGGGCGACGCTCTTCTTGCCCCGGTTGATGGTGATGTAGTACAGGCTCTTTCCGTCCTTGAAGGGCCCGAAGCCCCGGGAGTCGTCCCCGGTCCCGGGAACTTCCACCTTGACGACCTCGGCCCCCAGGTCGGCCATCATCATCGTGCAGAAGGGACCCGCCAGCACGCGGGTAAGGTCGAGGACGCGCACGCCCTCCAACGGTCCGGGCATAGTGCCTCCTTGCGGGAATTTGAGGCGCCGTCCGCCCGGGGCCGATAGGCTTCCGGGCGGCGCGGGCCGGGAATCAGCGCTTGCGGGCTTCCTCGTGGAGCCAGGCGGCCTTGGCCCCGGCGATGTCCCCGAACCGGGTCAGCTCGCACTTGGCCTTCTTGGCCATCAGCTTCTCGTACCGGTCGTCCTCGACCATGGCGACGATGCGGGAGATGCTGGACTCCCCGTCCACGAAGCGCCAGGGGAAACATCCTACCGTGCAGCGTTGGTTCAGGAGGAGATCGATGTCGCCGCCCACGCACTCCGCGTGGATCACGTGCTCGTTGAACATCTCGATGTGCATGAGCTGGTACTTGTCGTCCGAGAAGACCTGGTCCAGGCCCTTGCCGTACTTCTGCTTGAAGTGCTTGTCGCACTCCGCGGCCTGCCGGGGCATCCAGTCCCGGATCTTCGTGTTCATGGGGTGGTCCGCGCTCCCGCAGTCGACCCCGATCCAGCGGAGCTTCTTGCGCTTGGCCCATTCCGCGAACTCCCGGTCCGGCCCGGGGTGCTTGATCATGTACCGGATTTCGTCCCCCGTGGGCTGGTCCCAACCGTAATGGTGGAAGCCCGTGTGGATGATCAGGATGTCGCCCTCCTTGACCTCCACGCGCTCCTCGACCTGCTTGGACGTGTAGATGTCGTAGTCCTGGGCGCAGTCCGAAAGATCTACGATGGCCGCCTCGTGGACGAGAAAGTCCATGGAGAGGCTGGCGATATCCTTGCCGGGGGTGTAGAAGTGGATCTCCCCGTCCAGGTGGGTGCCGATGTGGTTGGAGTGGGTGACCAACTGTCCGTTCGCCCCGTTGGGCGCAAGGCGCTTGAAGTATTTTACCTCGAGGGGCTCGTAGGTGGGCCAGGGCGGAGTGCCGATGCCCAGGGGAATGGTCAGGTCGATCATCTTCATGAAATACCTCCTGGCAGGGTCCTTCGGGGGACCGCGGCTCGCGTCCCTCCATAATCCAATAAAAAGCGCCCGCGCGCAACCGGTGCGGACAGGGGATTTTCTCACCGAATCGGTCAATCGGCAAGGGGGATCTTGACAAATCCCTAGCCGGATGTCGAGTCCGGCCGGGCGCTTGCGTCCCCGGGAACCGCGGTATATGCTCCCGGGAAATCGCCCACAAGGAGTTCCGATGGAATCGAAGCCCGTCGAACTGAGCCGGAAGGCCGCGGTGGTCCTGATCGTCCTGTTCGGGATCGTGAGCCTCTTCGCGGACATGAACTACGAAGGCGGCCGGAGCGTCGTGGGCCAGTACCTGAAGCTCCTGGGCACCAGCGCCTTCGCCCTGGGCCTGTCCGCGGGACTCGGGGAATTCGTCGGGTACGCCCTCCGGCTCCTGTCCGGGAGCGTCGCCGACCGGACCCGGAGATACTGGACCCTCATCATCCTGGGCTACGTGGTCCAGCTCTCCTCCTTTCCCCTGATGGCCTTCGTGCGGGGCTGGGAGCTCGCGGTGGCCTTCCTCTTCCTGGAGCGGGTGGGCAAGGCGATCCGGAAACCCGCCCACGACGCGGTCGTGTCCTTCGCGGCCAAGCAAACCGGGAGCGGCTTCGGCTTCGGCCTCCACGAGGCGATGGACCAGATCGGGGCCTTCCTGGGGCCCGCCCTCTTCTCGGCCCTCCTCTTTCTGGGGCCCGACGCCAAGACCCTGGCGGGTTACCGGACGGGACTCTTGCTCCTCTTCATCCCCGCGGCCCTGGCCGTGGGCTTCACGGTCTACAACCGCTTCCTCTTCCCCCATCCCGAGAGATTCGAGCTCAAGAAGACCGCCGTCCCCGTCGGGACCTCGGGGTACTCCCGGAGCTACTGGATCATCGTGCTGGCCGCGGGCCTCCTGGCCATGGGGATCACGGACTTCCCCCTGATCGGCCTGCACCTCAAGCGCACCGCCGGGTTCTCCGAGGAGGCCATCCCCCTGCTGTACGCCGGGGCCATGGCCGTGGACGCCGCGGCGGCCCTGGTGTTCGGGCGGCTCTACGACAAGGCGGGGCTCAAGGTCCTGGCGGTCCTCTTCGCGGCGGAACTCTTCACCGCCCCCCTGGTCTTCCTGGGAGGCCCCGTATCCATCCTGGCCGGCATGGCCCTCTGGGGGATCAGCGTCGGGACCCAGGAGTCCATCCTGAAGGCCGCCATCGGGGACCGGGTACCCGAGGACCGACGGGCCCGGGCCTTCGGACTCTTCAACACCCTGTTCGGACTGGCCTGGTTCGCGGGGAGCGCGGTCATCGGCCTGCTCTACGACCGCTTCGGCCCGGTTCCCCTGGTGGTCTTCTCCGTGGCGGCCCAGGGCGCCGCCCTCCTGGTCTTCCTGGGCCTGATCCTCGGTCCCGGCAAGGAGGCGCGATCGGGAACAGAATGACCCCGTGAAACCTTGCGGATCCCCCGGTTGTTCCCTATTTTTAGAATCAGGAAGGAGGAGGGCGAAGGACATGCACCGCGAGTCGGATCCGGACAATCGGGAGCGCCGATTCCAGTCCATCATGGATTCCATGCAGGACATCGTCTTCTCCCTGGACGCCCGGGGCCGGCACACCGGGGTCTACGGCTCCTGGGTGGCCCGGATGGGCCTGACCCCGGAGCATTTCCTGGGCCGGACCTCCCGGGAGATCCTGGGCCCCGAAGCCGCCCAGGTCCACGAGGAAGCGACCGCCCGGGCCCTGACCGGGGACTTCGTCGTCTACGACTGGTCCGTGCCCGCGGGGGGACGGACCCTCCACTACCAGACCTCCCTATCCCCTATCCGGAACGAGGCCGGAGAGGTGGAGGGCATCGTCGGCATCGGCCGGGACCTCACCGAGCGGTACGAGACCATGGAGGCGCTCCGGAGCCGGGAGGAGGAACTTCGGGCCTCTTCGGACTACCTCCGGACCGTCCTGGATACGACCGCCGACGGTTTCTGGGTGGTGGATCCGGACCGGCGCATCACCGAGGCCAATCGGGCCTACTGCCGGATGTCCGGCTACACCCGGGAGGAGCTGCAGGATCTGCGGATCAACGACCTCGACACCGTGGAGGATCCTTCGGAAACCGCGGCCCGCATGGAGCGGATCCTCCGCACCGGGGCGGACCTCTTTGAAACCCGGCACCGCCGGAAGGACGGCAGCGTCTTCGACGTCGAGATTTCGGCCTCCCGGTACGACGATCCCGCCGGGACCCGAATGGTCTGTTTCTGCCGGGACATCACCGAACGCAAGCGGAACCAGGAGGAGCTTCGCCGGCAACTGGAGGACAAGATCCTCCTGCTCCGGGAAACCCATCACCGCATCAAGAACAGCTTCCTGGCCGCGGAATCCCTGCTGGGCCTCCAGGTCTCCCGGACGACCAACCCCGAGGCGGTGGAGATGCTCAAGGGGGCCCAGGCACGGATCGCCGCCCTGCGGGTCCTGTACCAGAGGATCCTGGAGGCAAACCAGTATCGCCGGGTGTCCCTCCGACCCTACATGGAAAACCTGGGAACGAGCATCCGTTCCGCCTACGCCGCCGGGACGGCGGTATCCTTGGAGTTCGACCTGGAGGATCTCGAGGCCGATTCCGACGTGGCCTTCCCCCTGGGATCCATGACCGCGGAGATCCTGACCAACAGCTTCAAGCACGCGTTCCCCCCGGGAAGCCCGGGACGGATCCGCGTCTCCCTCCGTCGCGCGCCCGGCGGCCGGGGAATCCTGCGCCTTGCGGACGACGGCCGGGGGATCCCCGGGGACCTTCAGGTCGGGGAGGCGAAGAGCTTCGGGCTGGCCCTCCTGCGGATGATGTCGGAGCAGATCGGGGGAAGCTTCCGGGTCGAGTCGGCGCCGGGGCGCGGCACGGTCTGCGAGATCGAGTTCCCGGCGGCGGGTTAGGAAGCGGCGCCTCCGTCTACCGGCAACTCCAGGATCCAGCGGGTTCCCGATCCCCGCTCGACGCGCAGGGTGCCTCTCAGCTGCCCGGCCAGGATATCGCAAAGATACAGTCCGAATCCCCCGGCGGCTCCGGGGGCGAAGGATTCCGGCAGCCCCGGCCCGTCGTCCCCGTAGGTGATCCGCAGGATCGGTCCGTCCCGCCGGGCCGTCAGGGTGATCCGACCCTCCGTCCGTCCCCGGAATGCGTACTTCATCGAATTCGTGGCCAGTTCGTTGAGGAGGATGCCCAGGGGCGTCAGGGTCCGGGCGGGCAGGGAAATGTCCTCGACCCGCAGGTCAGCCCGGACGTCCGCCTCGGTCTTGAAGAGGGTCCGCACCTGGTCCACGATTCCGGGCAGGAAGGTCCGGAGGCTCATCTCCCGGAAATTCTCGGACCGGTACAGGCGGTCGTAGAGTTGGGACATGGCCAGGACACGGGTCGCGGCGTCCCCCAGGATGCCCCGGACGGCCGGATCCGACTGCCGCCCAGCCTGCAGGGATAAAAGGCCGTGGATCAGCCCCAGGTTGTTCTTGACCCTGTGATGGGTCTCCCGGAGGAGCAGCTCCTTTTCATCCAGGAGAGCCCGGACTTTTTCCTCCGCGCGCTTCCGCTCGGTGATGTCCAGGGCCGCGAAGGTCACGCCCCGGGACAGGTCCCCTCCGTACAGGGGGGCGGAGGCCAGGAAGACGTCCAGTACCCGTCCGTCCTTGGTCCGCCAAGCCACCTCCGCGGTCCCGTATCCCCGCTCCTCCATCTGTAGGTACTTCTCGCGGCCCACCCGCTCGAACTCCTCCGGATCCGCGTAGAGTATCCCGATGCTCCGTCCCTCGAGTTCCTCCCGGGAATACCCCGTCAGGCCGCAGAGCTTGTCGTTGACCTCCCGGATGATCCGGTCCTGTCCCTGGACCACCCCGATCCCGGTCGGCACGGCCTTCAGGATGCTGGCCAGCCGGTCCTTGCTGTCCAGGAGGGCCTGCTCGATCCTCTTGATCTCCGTGACGTCCTGGAAGGTGCCGATCATGGCCGACGGGGCTCCGTCGCCGTCCGTCCGGATCCGACCGATGCTTCGCACGAAGCGATATTCCCCGGAGGCCGACCGGATCCGGTATACCTTGTCGAACACCTCCCCGGTCCGGACGCACCGGTCGACCTCCGCGTAGACGGCGGCCTTGTCCGCCTCGTGGATCAGGTCCGCGTAGTTCTCCATGGTCGGGGTGAAGGTCCCGGGGTCGAGTCCGAAAATCCGGTAGGTCTCCTCGGACCAGATCGCGGCACCCGTCGCCAGGTCGATGTCGTAATGCCCGATGTGGGCGATGGTCTCCGCGGCCCTAAGCCGCTCCTCCATCCGCTTCTGCTCCGTCTTGTCCCGGCCCAGGATCAGGGCCGCGGGGCCGCCGTCATATTCGACGGGGATGGAAACGGATTCCGTGAGAATCCGGGAACCGTCCTTCTTCAGGATGACCAGCTCCATAGGTGCGTTGAATACCCCGGAGTCCACCCGGGACATCCGGAGCCGGACGGCATCCCGGCTCTCCGGGGCGATGGTGTCGATCGCCGGCGTACCGACCAGCTCCTCCGGACTGCCGTAGCCCAGGAGGCGGGCCCCGTAGGGATTCGCGAACGCGTACCGGCCGTCCCGCACGACCAGGATCGACACCGGCGCGGAGCGGAGCAGGAGGTCGAACTGGGACCGGCTGCGTTCCAGGTCCGACCGGATCCGGAGCTCCTCCGTGATGTCCTGCACGTGGGTGACGAAGTGCAGCGGCTTGCCGGAGGAATCGCGCAGGAGCACGACGCTGAGATCCGTCCAGATCGCCCGGCCGTCCTTGTGAAGATACCGCTTCCGGAACCGCGCCCGGTCCGAGTCCCCGTTCCGCAGGGCCGCCATCTGGGCCCGGCTCGGCTCCACGTCGTCGGGATGGGTCAGGGCGGCGAAGTCCGCGGACGTGAGCTCCTCCCGGCCGTACCCCAGCATGGCGCAGAATTCCTGGTTCACCCGGAGGAGCTTCCCCTCCGGGGAGGTGAGGACCATGCCGACCGCCACGCTCTCGAAGGCGGTGCGGAATTTGGCCTCGCTCTCCCAGAGTCGGAAGGCCATGCGGATGGAGGCTTCCAGGACCGTGTCCCCGGAATTCTTGACGATATAGCCGTAGGAGGTGATGTCCTCGGTCTTTTCCACGACTTCGGGCTCGGTGTGGGCGGAGTGGAAGACCAGGGGGATGTCCCGGATCCGGAGGATGCGCCGGGCCGCCTCGGCGCCGTCGATCCCCGGACCCAGATCGATGTCCATGAGCACCAGGTCGATGCCGGGATCGGCTTCTACTTCCTCGACGGCCCGTTCCCCGGTCGGCGCCGTCCGGACGGCGAACCCGAACCTCTGCAGGGTCCGGGACGTCGCCGCCGCGATGAGGGCCTCGTCCTCGACCAGGAGTATCGTCTTGCCCGCGCCATTTTTCATGTACCGGCCCCCGGAACCGGGACGTCCTGGCTTCTTCCGAGCCGGGACGTTCGGTCGATTTTTTATCGCAGTTAAACTATAACTGGCCCCGGTCCGTTCCGCAAACCGCCCGCGATTTCACATCCCGTATTTCTCCGCGAACGCTAAAACCTCGTCCGTGAAGCAATTCGCGGGCTCGTCGTCCCTGACGCGCCGGAGCGCCGCTCCGGTGTATTCCGGGCTCGCATCCCT
>CALMRC010000030.1 GCA_937873275.1 uncultured Spirochaetota bacterium | reverse complement strand
ACCCCCCTCAAGGCTGTGCCGGACTATGTCCCGGGATACGCGTATGCTTGATCCGGGTGCGATTCTGCCGTCAGAGTCGGTACAAGCTTTGTAACACTATGAACGCCGTCTTGTGCCCTACGCCCCCCATCCGGTATCCTCAACCCCATGTCCGACGCCGCCGCCCCGGATTCGGGGTCCTTCGTTCGGGAGAGCGGCCGCCTCTCCCTCTTGACCCTGGCTTCCCGGGTCCTGGGCTTGGTGCGGGAGATGACCCGGGCCGCCTTCATGGGCACCGGCATGCTCGCGGACGCCTTCACCGTGTCCTTCCTCATCCCCAACTTCCTGCGGCGCCTCTTCGCCGAGGGTTCGATCGCCGTCGCCTTCATCCCCACCTTCAAGGGTTACCTCCTGGAGGGGAACCGGGAGGAGAGCGAGGAGTTCCTTTCCTCCATGTACACGGTCCTCTCCCTCCTGGTAGGCCTGACGGTGGTGTTGGGGATCGGCCTGACCCCTCTCATCATCCGGATGTTCCGGTCGGACCCTGCGGAAACCGCCGTCTTGACCCGGATGATGTTTCCCTACCTGGCCCTGGTATCCTTCGCGGCCTTCCTCCAGGGGATCCTGAATTCGGTACATGTCTTCGTCCCCGCGGGGGTGGCGCCCATCCTCTTCAACCTCGGTTTCATCGCCGTGCCCTACGCGATCGCCCCCTTCCTCCCCAATCCCGCCCGGGCCCTGGCGGTGGGGGTCCTGGTGGGCGGCTTGGCCCAGGCCCTCTGCCAGCTCCCCGCGGTCCTGCGCCGGGGCTACCGGTTCCGGTTTCGGGCCCCCGCCCGGGCCTTCCGGAACCCGGGGGTTCGAAAGGTCCTGGCCCTGATCGCCCCGACGATCCTGGGCATGGCCGCCTACCAGGTGAACGAGCTCGTCTGCACCGCCGTGGCCTCCGGAGCGGGGGTGGGGGTCGCGACCAGTCTGACCTTCTCGCTCCGCCTCCAGGAACTCGTATTGGGGATCTTCGCGGTCTCCATCGGAACGGTCATGCTGCCGGACCTCTCGGAGCGGGCCAAGCGGGAGGAATGGGAAGCCTTTTCCGACCGCCTGGACGGCGCCCTGAAGGCCATCGTACTGGTCACCATACCGGTGGCCGTGTTCTCGATGATCGAGGGGCGGGACATCATCGTCCTGCTCTTCCAGGCCCGGGAATTCGGGCCCGAGTCCGTGAACCTCACCGTACGGGCCTTTTTCTTCCATATGACCGGGCTGGCCTTCATCGCCGCGAACCGTATCCTGGCCCCCGCCTTCTACGCCCGAGAGGATACGGGAAGCCCGGTCCGGGCGGGCCTGGCCGCCTTCGCCGTGAACATCGCCCTGGCGGTGATCCTGGCCGGCCCCATGGGAGGCGGGGGGATCGCCCTGGCCCTCTCCCTGGGGAGCGCCCTGAACACCGCAATCCTGGTGGTCCTGCTCCTTCGCCGGCGGATCCCGGGGATGCGGGACGCGATGGCCTCGGTCGCCCGGTACTCCCTCCGGATCCTGGCCTTCTCGGTTCCCGCGGGAGCCGCCGCGTTCCTCTGCCGTAGGGTCCTGATCGAGCCCCTGGCCGGGGCCGAGGGGCGGCTCCTGGTCGCCGGATTGCCCTTGTTGGCCTGTACCTTGGCCTTCGGGGCCGTCGGAGTGGGCCTGTTGGTCCTCACGAAGGATGCTCCGGCGGCCTCCCTGGTCCGGGCCCTGAGGCGGAAGCGAGGTCGGTAGCAAGTTCCGTTCCAAGTCTAACTTGCCTTCCGGATGTATTGACAAAGGGTGGAGCCGTCATTATCATTCGCCCACTACCTATGCCCTTGTAGCTCAGTCGGCAGAGCACATCCATGGTAAGGATGAGGTCATCGGTTCGATTCCGATCGGGGGCTATGCGTTCAACCTGTAGGTTGAACCAAGCTTCAAGTCGGTTCGTCCTTCGGACGATCCGATCGGGGGCTGTTATCCGGTGAAAACCGGTTCGGGGACGCGTTTCGGGCCGCGCGGTGTCCTTCGGGGCGTCGGCCGGCGGAGAATTCTGGATCGAAGGATAGTGCCATGGCCGCCAAGAAACAGGTCGTAGAGATCATCGCCCTCGCCTGCAGCGAGTGCAAGCGGAAAAATTACACCACGAAGAAGAACCGGAAGACCACCCAGGAAAAGCTCGAGCTCATGAAGTACTGCCGCTGGGACCGGAAGCACACCCTGCACAAGGAAACCAAGGTCAAGTAGTCGTTCCGCGATTCCGGGTCCGCCCGGGATCGCGTCGTCCGCGGACGGTATTCCTGCGGGAGTTCCGGACGCGGACGAAGGCCAGTAGCTCTAATGGTAGAGCGCCGGTCTCCAAAACCGGATGTTGTGGGTTCGAGTCCTACCTGGCCTGTCTTTCATTCCGTGCGGTTCCGTCCCCCGGGGCGTTTCCGCTCAAGGAGCCGGCATGAGCAAGATCGTCCAGTTTTTCAAAGATAGCTACGCGGAGCTTCGGAAGGTCGTATGGCCTAGCCGGGAGGACGTCGTCGCCTCCACCAAGGTCGTGATCGTCTCCACGGTGATCGTCGCCTTCTGCCTCGGCCTGTTGGATTTCCTCCTGGTCCGAGGTATCGACCTCCTCTTCCGGTAAGGCGCGGCGGGATGGCCAAGGCCTGGTACGTTCTCCACGTCTATTCGGGATACGAGAACAAGATCGAGAAGACCATACGCGTGCTCTTGGCCGGGGGGGAGCTGGATCCCGCGGTCGTCACGGACGTCCGGGTTCCCAGCGAGGAAGTCGTGGACGTCAAGGACGGCAAGAAGCGGACCTCTTCCCGGAAGATCCTTCCGGGCTATATCCTCGTGGAGATGGACCTGCCCGAGACCGACTGGAAGGGCGCCTGTTCCACCATCCGGAAGATCACCGGGGTGACCGGCTTCGTGGGCGCCACCCAGCACCACAAGCCCGCCCCGATCTCCCAGGAGGAGGCCCGGCACATCCTCCAGCGTTCCGGCGAGATCAAGGGGGAACGGACCGCCAAGACCAAGCAGTCCTTCCAGGCCGGGGAGCAGGTGAAGATCATCGAGGGACCCTTCGAGTCCTTCACGGGCACGATCGAAGAGGTCATCGCGGACAAGAACAAGCTCAAGGTCATGGTCGGCATTTTCGGGCGCTCCACCCCCGTCGAGGTCGACATGCTGCAGGTGGAGAAGGTCTAGTTTCCCGGCCCCCGACGCGGATCGAGGGGCGGAACGTTCTTTGCAAGGCGGCGGCGACGCGTTCCGGCAGGTCCGGTCTGCGACGTCGCTTCTCATAGCGCGGGTTAATCTCCGACAGATGGGAGTCCGCCGCATGGGCGGCGGACGCTATCTCGGCCGGCTTGGACCGGCCGAGTACACCACGAAAGGAGCAGGAAATGGCGAAAAAGAAGGTAACTGCGATCATCAAGTTGCAGTGCCCGGCCGGCAAGGCGACGCCGGCTCCCCCCGTAGGACCGGCGCTCGGTCCCCACGGGGTCTCCGCTCCCCAGTTCTGTCAGCAGTTCAACGACAGGACCAAGGGGATGGAGGCCGGTCTCACGATCCCGGTCATCATCACGGTCTACGGCGACAAGACCTTCACCTTCATCACCAAGACGCCCCCGGCGTCGGTGCTGATCAAGAAGTCGATCGGCCTGGACAAGGGTTCCCCGGTGTCCCACAAGCAGAAGGTGGGGAAGATTTCCAAGGCCAAGATCGAGGAGATCGCCAAGATGAAGATGGCGGACCTGTCCGCCAACGACCTGGCGGCGGCCTCCAAGATCATCGCCGGAACGGCCCGCAGCATGGGCGTGGAAGTGGAGTGGTAGACCGATGAAGCGCGGAAAGAACTACGACGCGGCGGTCAAGAAAGTGGACCGCTCCAAGGAATACGGGGTCGCCGAGGCCTGCGCCCTGGTCAAGGAAATGAAGTACGCCAAGTTCGACGAGACCGTGGAAGCCCACGTCCGGGTCAACCTCAAGAAGAGCCAGACGGTCCGGGACACGGTCCTGTTCCCCAACCAGTTCCGCGCCGAGAAGCGGATCGTGGTGTTCTGCAAACCCGACAAGGCCAAGGAAGCCATGGACGCCGGCGCCCTGGAGGCCGGGGACGACGCCCTCATCGAGAAGGTGAAGGGCGGCTGGCTCGACTTCGACGTGGCCGTGGCAACTCCGGACATGATGAAGGACGTCGGCAAGCTGGGTATGGTCCTGGGACGCCGTGGCCTCATGCCGAACCCCAAGACCGGCACGGTGACCCACGACGTGGCCGCCGCCATCGCCGAGCTTCGCAAGGGACGTACCGAGTTCCGCAGCGACAAGTCCAACATCGTCCACATCGCGGTGGGCAAGGTCTCCATGGACCCCGCCAAGATCGGGGAGAACCTGGAGATCCTCCTGGCCGAGATCGCCCGAAAGCGTCCCAGCGACACCAAGGGCGACTTCATCCAGTCCGTGTACGTCGCCTCCACCATGGGGCCCGGCGTGCGGGTCGCCGCCGGAAAGAGCGAGAGGTAAGCCATGGCAATGCGAGCTACGAAACTGCAGCCTTCCAAGACGGAGGCCATCGGCGACCTCAAGAAGAAGATCGCCGAGAGCAAGGACTTCCTGTTCGCCGACTACCGGGGGCTCACGGTCGAGCAGATCACGGGTCTCCGGAAGCAGCTGCGGGCCAAGAACTCCTATTTCCACGTCGTAAAGAACAACTTCGCCCGGATCGCCTTCGAGGAGGGCGGATATCCGGACGTCAGCACCCTGCTCACGGGCCCCACGGCCGTCGCCTTCGCCAAGGCGGATTCCAACGAGATCGCCAAGATCCTGGTGGATTTCTCCAAGGAGGCGCCGGTCAAGCTCAAGGGCGGACTGGTGGACAAGGCCTTCTACGACAAGACCATGATCGAGGCCTTCTCCCGGCTGCCGGGCAAGAGCCAGCTCATTTCCATGCTCATGTCCGCCATGAACGGGCCGGTCCAGAACCTGGTCTACGTCCTCAACGCCGTGCCCAGCAAGCTGGTGCGCACGCTGAAGGCCGTCGAGGAAAAGAAGGCCGCCCAGGGCTAAAGCCCTGGGCGCAACGAGGCTGCGCCTCGTCGATTGTGACGAGGTCAGCCTTGAGGCACCGAGCCTGCGGCTCGGCGAGTTTGCCTAAGGCGCGGGCCGAAAAGGCCGCGCCGGTACGGTTTGGAAGTGAGGGTGGCAGTCCTGCGGTGGCCTTCGGTCCACCGCCCGCTGTTCACCGTTCACCGATACGGCGTTCAGTCGCCTGTGACCAGCGCGGGTGCGAGACATTCG
>CALMRC010000029.1 GCA_937873275.1 uncultured Spirochaetota bacterium | reverse complement strand
CCTCGGGTCGGCTCGTCCATGAGCAGGATCGGACTTTCCCTGTTCAGGCACTTGGAGATAACCACCTTCTGCTGGTTTCCTCCGCTCAGCTGGGCCACCTTCTTTTCGCGGCCGCTCGTGGCCAGCGACATGCTCCGGATATAGTCGTCCGCCAGCCGATTCTCCAGGGCTCGGTTGACGAATCCGCCCCGAAGGACCTTCTGCATCCTCATCATGGGAATGTTCTCGCGGATGGATAACAGGCCGAAAATCCCGTCGAGCCGCCTCTCCTCCGGTATAAGGGTGATCCCGGCCTTCAGGGCGCGGGAAACGCTTTGCAGGCGCACGGGCCGTCCTTCCACGAGGATCTCGCCGCGGTAGGGATCTATGCCGAATAGGACCTGGGCGATCTCCGTCTTTCCGGCCCCGACCAGACCGTAGAATCCAAGGATCTCTCCCCTCCTCAGGTGGAAGCTGACATCCCGCAGTTTCCGTGTCCGAAGTCCCCGGACCTCCAGGAGCCGTTCCTCGCGGATGTTTTCGCTCGGGACGTATTCCTCGAGGACGACCTTCCCCAGCATCATCCGGATCAGCTCGAGACAGGCGTCGGACTCGGAGTCGCATCCCGGTTTGCTCCGTATCGAGTCCACGGTCCGGGTATCCACGATATGGCCGTCCCGCAGCACCGTCACGACGTCCCCGATCTCGAACACCTCGCTCAGCTTGTGGGAGATGTAAACGATGGTGATGCCTCGGGCGATCAGCTTCCGGATCACCCCGAACATTCTTCGGGTCTCCTCCTCGGTCAAAGATGCGGTGGGCTCGTCCATGATCAGCATCCGGCAGTCGGTGGATATGGTCCGGGCGATCTCGATCACCTGCCGCTGCGCCACGCTCAGATCCCCGACCCGGTCGGAAAGGGAAATCGTCTTGTCCAGCTCCCGGAGATTCTCGACCATCTCGGGCAACGCCTTGCTCGGACGGATCATGCCGAAGCGATGGGTCTCCCGTCCGAGGGTGAGGTTTTCCTCGACCGTGAGATCGTCCACCACGTTCAGTTCCTGGTAGAGGGCCGTCACTCCCCGGGACATCGCCTCCCGGATGCTGCGGGGCTCGAAGACGCGGCCTTCGAACCGCAGTTCACCCTTGCTGCGTTCCAGGGCGCCCGTCAGGATCTTGATCATCGTGGATTTTCCCGATCCGTTTTCGCCGATTATGCAGTGGACCGTGTTTCGGCGTATGTCGAAGGAAACATCGTCCAGGGCCAGGGTCCCCGGGAATTGCTTGCTCAATCCTCGGACGGACATCAATACGTCATTGTCGCCGTTCATCCCTTCCTCCCCGTTCATCCCCGCCGCCGGATCGTCTGGTCGGCGAATACCGAGACGATAAGGAGTAGACCCTTCGTGATCGTCTGGTAGAAATACGGCACGTTGAGCAGATTGAGGCCGTTGGCCGCCGTCCCGACGATGAGGGCTCCTAGGATCATTCCCACGGTGGATCCGGATCCTCCGAGCATGCTCGTACCTCCCAGCACGATCGCCACGACGACGTCGAACTCCATGCCCTCCCCGATGTTGGGGAATCCGGATCCCACCCGCGAGACCTGGATCACTCCGCAAAATCCCGCCAGGAGGCCGACGAGGGCGTACAGGACGATCAATACGCCGGCTACGTTGATTCCCGAGAGCACGGAAGCCCGTCGGTTCCCCCCGATCGCGAAGCCGTATCGGCCCAGCACCGTTTTTCTCTCGATGAACGTGAACACCCCCACCGCGATCACCATGAAGACCAGGATGATCGGAAGGACTCCGAAGAGGTTGGTCCGGCCGAAGTCGCTGAAGTTGCCCGGCAAGCCCGCGGAGATGTTCGCCCCGCCGTCCCAGCGGGCTATCAGGTAGGCGAATCCCCGTGCGGCGTACATGGTTCCCATCGTGGCTATGACGGGATTGACGTTCAGGATCCCGACCATGATCCCGTTGGAAATCCCCCATAGGGCGGCCATTACGCAGCAGAGAGCTATCGACAATCCGATGGGGACTCCCTGTTTTGTGAGGAACGCGTGCAGGATGGCGCAGAATGCCAGTACGCTCCCGATGGAAAGGTCGAAATTGCCCGTGATCATGAGAAGGTTCGCCGCGGATGCGATGATGATCAGGGGGGCCAATTGGAGAAGGATGTTCTGGAAGTTGCTTATTTGAAGGAATTTGGGGGAGAGGAACGACATCGCCGCGACGATCACCGCGAGGATCGAGATCAGTACGACCTTCTGCCGGTCGATCTGGAGAGACCTGGAAGATACATCCATTTGCACTGTCCTCTGAAGTCAAGCTAATCCGAAGCCGCCGATCCGCCCCGTCGGGAGGATGGCGGCTGGACCCGAAAAAAAAGGCGAAAAAAGACGTGTCTTTTCTCGCCTTCGATTTTCCGGTTCCGGATTATTTCTTCTTGGCTTTCGCGATATCGTCCTTGAGGTTGCCCTTGTACAGGAAGTTCTCCTGCAGGAAGACCTGGGCTTCGTCGACGGTGTTATGCCAGTAATCGGTGACCTTGCTGAGGACCTGGATCTCGAACCACTTGTTGGGGTCGATCTTGCCGTTGATCATGCCGATCATGGTGTCCATCTCGGCTCGGGCCACGTCCCGTACGGCTCCGTGGGTCAGCTTGAAGGAGCAATTCGGGTCGAAGATCTTGATCATGGCGGAGGCGTTGCCGTCCAGGCCCGCGATGACCTCGGTAAGGGGCTTTCCGTTGTCCATCTTGCCGCGGCCGACCTGCTCGCAGGCGGCCAGGGCGCCCAGGGCCATCTCGTCGTTGGCCCCGAAGATGATGTTCACCTCGGGATGGGCCTGGAGGATGTCCAGGGTGATTTCCATGGACTTGGTGGTGTCGCCCTGGCCGTTCAGCTGGGTCACCAGGACGGCGTTCGGATCCACGGCCTTGACGCCCTCCCAGAAGGGAGTCGTGCGGAGGACCTCGACGGGGGGGAACTTGCCGAAGTCGAGGATGGCGACGCGGGAGGGTTTTCCGGGATTCGCGGCCAGCCACGCCTGGGCGGCACGCTGCCCCATCAGGAAGGAGCTAGAGGTCTCCATAGGCTGGACGTGCGGGGCGATCTTCTCGGCGGGCCAAACCAGGGTGGTGACCACGGGAATGCCCTTGGCGCGGGCCATCTTGATCGCCGCCAGGGTCATGGCCTGGTCGGGGCTGTGAACGGAGATGGCCTTCACCTTCTGGGCGATCAAGGTTTCCACGGCCTTGAGAATCTCCCCGGAGTCCGCCTTGCCGTCCAGGACGATCACCTTGGCACCGTACATCTTCTTTCCGTAGTCCACGATTTCCTTGGCCACGGCCTGGTGGTACTGATGCTGCAGGGTGTACACCACGTGCCCAACCGTGTAGTTCGTCTTAATCGGCTGGGCGGACAACGCCATCGCCGCAAGACACGCGATCAACAAAAGACTCGTGAGCTTCTTCATCGAAAACTCCTCCCGCTTCCACTTGTTTACCGGCTCTCCCGCCGGAATGTTCGCTCGCCAGGGTCGATCCTCCGGTACCGAACAGGGCGCTCCGGGCCCCGGAACGCGTCCGGCGAATGGTTATCCGCGATTCAGGTTACATATGTAATCTTCATCCGGCGGATTTTGATACATTGCTACAACAATTACATCTGTTTGGATTGTAGGGTATGAATTGACAGTTGTCAATCAGAAATGTGATGTACACCGGTGCCGTTGAACCCCGGTTTCCGGGAACGGCCGACGGCGGTTCAGAACGGCGGAACCGATGGAGGAGGGAGGCGCGACCGGACTTAGGACTGGGCTCGGAGGGATTCGCCGTACTCGCTCAGGAACCGGGAGGCTTTCCGGAAGGTCGGCAGGATGCCGGCGTAGATCCTGGCAGCCGCGGGATCCGGCTCGTGGCGGGCCTGGATCTCGTGGAGTTCCCGGATGCGGGAAAAATCCTTCCAGGCCCCGATGCCCACCGCCGTTACCGCGGCCGCTCCCAGGGCCGCGGCCTGCTGGTCGACCGAGGTCTTGAGCACCTTCTTGCCCAGTACGTCCGCGAGCATCTGTCGCCAGAGGGGGCTCTTGGCGCCGCCTCCGGCCAGGATCATCTCGTCCTGAACCTCCGTAAGCGAGGACAGGACGTCCAGGGCTATCCGCAATCCCATGCAGACTCCCTCCAGGGTCGCCCGGATCAGGTCGGAGCGGGTGTGTTCCAGGGTCAGGCCCAGGAAAGCCCCTCGGATGTTCGGACCGGGATCCAGGCTGCTGCCTCCGGCCAGGGATGGATTGAACATCAGGCCCCGGGAGCCCGGAGGAACTTCCCGGGCCAAGGCTTCGGTGCGCTCGTAGACGGCTCCGGGATCGGCGGGATCCGCAAGGTCCCGGCAGAGTTCCCGGAGGACCCAGGAATGGCTGGTCCCCGCGGAGAATATGGCGGTGGCGGAGTTGTACATCCCCGGAACCACGTGTTCGAACACGTAGGGCCGGTACGTCGGGTCCAGCAGGGGGCGACGGGAGGTGACAGCTATCCAGCTGGAGGAGCCGAGGGAGTTGTAGACCGATCCTTCCTCCAGGTTCCGGGCTCCCAGGGCCATGCAGGAGTTGTCCACCCCGCCGGCTACGACCACGGCGTTCCGATCCACCCCCAGGGCGGCGGCGGCCTCGGGAAGGAGGGTCCCCAGGACTCGAGTGGAAGGAACAATCTCGGGAAAGAGGGAGCGCGGAAGGCCGGAGGCCCGGAGGAGCCGGTCCGAGTAGGCCCGGGCCGCCAGGTCGTAGATTCCCGTGCCGGAAGCGTAGGAGTGGTCCGTAGCCGCCGTGCCCGTGAGCCGCAGGTTGATGTAGTCCTTGGATCCCAGGATCGCGCGGGCTCGGGAGAAAACCTCCGGCCGCTCCCGTCGGAGCCAGAGAATCTTGAACACCGTGTAGAGGGCCGGGGGGAAGCCGTTGCCGGTGGTCGAATACCATTTCTCCTCCGGAACCTCGCGGAAGAAGGACTCCATGTCTTCCGGCCCGGGGCGGGAATCCGACCAGATCGGCACCCAATCCAGGAGCGGCCGTCCATCCTCCCCGATCGGCACCATGCCCAGGCTGAATCCCGACAGCCCGATCCCCTTCACGGAATCCGGTTCGCAGAGACCCGATCCCACGAGGGCTCGGGAGCCCCGGACCACAGCGTCCCACCAATCCTCGGGCCTCTGTTCGTGGTACCCCGGGCGCGGATACCGGGTGGAGTAGACCTGAAAGTCGCTTCCCAGACAGCGACCGGAGTAGTCGTAGAGGGAGGACTTGCAGCCGCCGGTGCCGAGATCGAAGGCGAGGATCCGGTCAGTACGCATCGGTACCCCCCGCTCGTTCCGAGAAGATGCCCTTCGCGGTCCGGGTCCCGATCCCGAAGCGGGTCACCCCCAGCCGGTGCATCGCCAGCAGGGTCTCCCGGTCCCGGACCCCGCCGGCGGCCTTCAGCTTGCACCGCCCGCCGACCGCGTCGGCCATGATCCGGATGTGGTCGAGGGTGGTCGGCGAACCGGACCAGCCCGTACCGCTCTTGACGAATTCTACCCCCGCCTCGACACCGATCTCGCAGCCCCGGCGGATCCGCTCCTCGTCGAGGCAGGTGACCTCCAGGATCAGCTTAACCGGCAGGCCGGCCGCGGCGTCCACGACCGCCCGCACGTCGTCGAGCACCCGGTCGTACCGGCCCGAGCGGAGCCAGGTGATGTTCACGACCATGTCCAGCTCGTCCACGCCGATCCGCCGGAGCTGGGCGACCTCGCCGACCTTCGTCTCCGTGGTGACCGAGCCGGATGGGAATCCGACGGTTCCGCCCAGCTTGATGCCCGTGCCCCGGATCAGGCCCTTGAGATATCCCGTATGGGCGGGCAGGGCGAAGACCGCGTAGACTCCGTACGTCCGGGCGGCTTCCGCCATGGCGGCGATCTCCGGCTCGTCGTGATTCGCCTGCACGCAGCTCAGGTCGATCATCGAGGCCAAGGCGCGGTCATCCAGATCGAGGTCGTCCATCCTGCCGGTCCGCCTTTCGGTACGGCTCGCGCCGTAGCTGGGACACAGTAAACCCGCGCGGACGAGGTGTCCAGTCAATTCATGGGGGATCGAAGGCGGGACCGATCGTGGAGGGAAGGGGGAGTAATGGGGTGCGGCGGCGCCGGGAGGCGCCGCCGCCGGATCAGGCCGTCCTTTTACAGGTCTCCTATTGTCGCCACCATGACTGCTTTAATTGTATGCAATCGATTCTCGGCCTCGTCGAAGACCACGGAGTGCTTGCTGCGGAAGACCTCGTCGGAGA
>CALMRC010000028.1 GCA_937873275.1 uncultured Spirochaetota bacterium | reverse complement strand
GAGAAAAAGCGTTCGCCTGGGGGAATAAGAGCACCAATGATAAAAGTAGGATTCGCATGCTATGTAAAGGATTTTTTGACATCCATTCTCCATATCATTTTGGATTGATTGTTTACAGAGAATGCTATCACATAATGTGGAGGTTCACAAGAAAAACGGAAAAATTGTCATTGCGAGGAATGCGGGAGAACTTCCATACCGCTGACTCAGGGAATCCCTCGGTCCCCCGACCCCATCCGGAAAAAATCGGCTAGGAACCGGATCGAGCCTTCCTGCAGGGAGGAAAGTCCGTCGGGGGCGGCCCCGGAGCCCGCGGATCCGGCGGCGTCCGCCGCCTCCGCGGATCGACCCCGGACGAAGGAGTCCGTCGCGGAAATCGCGGCCCCGATCCGGGCGCGTTCCGCCCGCAGGGCCGCCAGCATCGCGTCCACCCCCTCGACGTCCCTAAAGCGCGAATCGGAGAAAATCCCCCGGATCCGCTCGTCCCCCATCCAGGGGCCGAACAGGCGTCGACCGTTGAACTCCGCCCGCTCCAGGGTGCGGAGGACGCCGTCGTAGTGGAGGTCGATCTCGAACTCCAGGATCCCCCGCTCCTCCGGACCGGACAGCCCGTCCCCGTTCCGAAGCGCCAATTCCCGGATCCGCTCCAGGGAACCGGAGAGGGTCTCGACATACCCGTCCCAGACCCTGTAGTAGGAGATCAGGTCCCGGCCGTTCCGGATCGCAGCGGCCAGGTACTCCGCGTGGGCCCGGAGGGCGTCGTATAGGGCGTCGTATAGGGCGGCGGAGGCGGGATCGGCCCGGGGCTCGATCCGCGGGGGGGAAGGCGGGGCTCCCGGCTCTCCCCGGGCCAACAGCCGGTTCAGGAACTCGAGGCTGGACGGCGCTTCCTGGGCGCCGGGCCGAACAACCCCCAGGATCGAGAACGCCAGGACGGGAAGGACGAGAAAGGATCTCATGATATACAAGGTACCGACAACCCGGCCCCCGGGGCGAGGGAGCGGTTTCCTAGGTAAGAGGATCCTCCGTGTAAAAACCGCCCGGGTTTCCCCGGGCGGCGCTTTTTTTACCTGGACCGTGATCCCGTCCCCGGGATCCGGCCGCATTCCTCATTCCTCGTAGGGCGAGACGTATCGGAAGCCGGAGAGGGTCTTGGAGAACTCCCCGCGCACCGCGGCCAGCAGGGCCGGATCCGAAAGGAGGTCGTAGACCGTCCCGGCCATGGTCTTTGCCGCGAAAGTCATGGCCGCCAGTCCGATGCCCGAACCGGAGGCCGCCGTGGCCATCCAGGTATGAGCGGCCGTGCCGACCGGCCAAGTGGCCGCGGTGATCTGGGCAAAGGGCGCGATGTAGCTAACGTCCCCCACGTCCGTGGATCCCGCCAGCACCTTGTCCTTGTCGTCCACCCGGACGATCTCGTCGCAGAGGTCCGCGTCCAGGACGCGGTCCGGGGCGAAGTAGGTGGACATGACCTTCGCCTTGTCCTCCCGGGTGGTGAGCGCCGCGATCTGGCGGGCGAAGGCGCGGTCTTCCGGAGTGAACCGGGGTGGGCCCGCCTCGACCATGTTCTCGTGCATCCGGGCGCCGAGGACCTGGTTGGCCACCACGTCGTGGCAACCCGCCACGAGCTCGCGCTTCATGTCCGTCTCGGTCATCAGCGCCGCGCCTTGAGCGATCTTGAGGAGCCGTGCGGAGATGTCCCGCACCTCGGCCCGCTTCGGCGCCCGGACGTAGTACCAGACCTCGGCGTCCTCCGGGACGATGTTGGGAGCCATTCCGCCGTTGGTGATCACGTAGTGGATGCGCGCCTTCTCGCTGACGTGCTCCCGGAGGTAGTTCGCCCCGACGTTCATGAGCTCTACGGCGTCCAGGGCGCTGCGCCCGGCCTGGGGCGCGGCCGCCGCGTGGGCGGGGATCCCCTTGAAGCGGAACTTCATGGAGTTCATCGCCAGGAAGCTGCACCCCCAGACGACGTTCATGCTGGCGGGGTGCCAGCTGACGCAGGCGTCCAGGTCGTCGAACACCTTCTCCTTGGCCATCGCCACCTTGCCCGCCAGGAGTTCCTCGGCGGGGCACCCGTAGTAACGTATCGTACCCGCGCGTCCTTCGGAATCCAGGGCGCGCTTCAGGGCCAGGACGGCCCCCACGCCCGCGGTTCCCAGCAGGTTGTGCCCGCAGCCGTGCCCGCTCCCCGAGTCATCCCGGGGCTCCCGCACCGCCGACACCTTCTGGGAGAGCCCCGGAAGCGCGTCGTACTCGCCCAGCACCCCGAGGACGGGCCGGCCCGATCCGTATTCCGCCACGAAGGCCGTGGGGACGTTCGGGACGTCCCGGACCCGGAATCCCCGGGCCGCCAGAAAGTCCCGTTGAAGCTTGGAGGAGCGGACCTCCTTGAATCCCGGCTCGGGGTTTTCCCAGATGGACAGGGCCATCTCACGGAGCTTCCCCTCCTCCTCGTCCACGAAGCCGAACAGATCGCTCTTGTTCACGGCGGGCACTCCTTCCGAACGCTACTTTATCATGCCTTTCTCGTGCATGAGCCGGCCGATGAGCATGCTCCCGAAGACGGCCACGATGATGACCGCGTACACCGGATTTCCGGGCAGGAACGCCAGGAGCTTGTACTTGTTCAGCAGGATCATCCCGCCGGCGAGGACCACGGCCACGGTCCCGATCTGGGGATTCGGGATGAACTGCTGGGCCAGCATGGCTCCGAACAGGGCGGGGAGGATGTTGTTCAGGGCGGCCACGACGGTCTTGGGAAGCATGCTCAGGATGGAGGATCCGAGGACCACGCCCAGAGTCAGGAACACGATGTTGACGATGATGGACACGGCCACGCCCACCGTGGCGATGATGGTTCCCTGGTCCGTCCCGGCCTCGACGCTCGCGGCGTTCTGGGCCGCCACCGACGCAGGAAGCCGGAGATTTCCGATGTTCCCGGAGAGGAAGGCCATGTAGGTGGCCGGAACGCCGAGCACCGGGAAGTAGGAGATGGGTTCGACGAACCAGAATACGCCGCTCACGCTGGCCTGCATGATGAAGCCCGCGATGATCGCGCCGATGCCCGGATTGAGCCCGAACACGAAGGTGCAGATGAGGGCCGGGAAGAAGGAGAACAAGACGCCCAGGAGGTTGGTGATCAGGCCCCAGCGGGTGATGTACGGAATGTAGTCCTTTTCGAAAAGGTCGCCGCCGTTCGCGGCATCCATGGTTTCGCTCATTTCGCTCGCTCCTCGGGCTAGAATAGGACCGAAATAAACATTCCGGCGAACATCGAAATGGTGAACGACCATTCCTTGATCCATTGCTTCTGGGCCTTCTTGTTGAAGGCCGTGAACGCCGCCATGATGGCGAAGCCCGCCAGGGCCGCGGTGGTCTGCTTGTCCATCCGGAAGACCCGGTCCAGACTCAGGTAGGCGAAGGCGCCGCACATGGCGCCGGCGGAGATGATGGGCAGGGCGGCCTTCTTCCCTCCCGCGAGAATGTGGCGGAACTTGTCCAGCTTGGGCGTGGCGAGCGCGGTGAAGAGCACCCAGCCGATGGAACCGAGGGTCATGGTCCACAGGCCCGCGGCGAAGGCGATCCCGTTCATGTCGGCCCCGCCCAGGGTTACGCCCGTGGCCTTCGCGCCGAAGCCGGCGGCCATGAGCTCGTAGGCAACCGAACCGATGTAGGCCAGGCGGAACCAGGACACCGGCCCGCCCATGGCCACCAGCAGGGAGACCATGCCCGCCAGGATGGCGAGGGAGGGCCCAATGGAGGACGTGAGGCTGCTCTTGACGGCGCTCCGGATCTGTCCGTCGGTGATGTTCAGCTTCCGGGCCGTGGAGAGCGATTTCCTGACGAACAGCGTGGACTGGAACAGCACCAGCGCAACGCAAAGCCCGCAGGACAGCCAGAGCAACGGACTGTTCGCGATCTCGAGATACTTCATGACGTCAGCTCCTCCTTTGCGATCGGGACTCTATGGGACCGGGACGCCCGGAGGCGCCGCTAATCCAATACCTTGGCGAAGAGATACCACCAGTCGCCCGGCCGGATCACCGGGACGCTCCAGAATCCGATGACCACCCCGTCGTACGGCGCGCGGAGCACCTCGATCTCGCCGCCGAAGACGTCCGTGATCGTCCCGAGGATCTCGCCCTTCCGGACGAGCTCGTTCTCCTTCTTGTGCAGCGTCTGAAGGCCTCCGTTCGAGGCGTGCAGGTAGTGCAGCTCCACGTCCCGCAGGCCTTCCGCGGGCCGAGGCTCCGCGCCGGACAGCATGCCCAGGCCGGTCATCACGTTCAGGATGCCGTTCCGGCAGATTCCGACGGCCCTGTCCCGGCCGTGTAACCGGTCGCAATGGGAGCCGACTTCCGGGAGGATCGACGGGGTTCCATAGAGATTCCTGTACGCCTGGACACTGACCCCGTCGAAGGGCAGGTTCTGCATCCGCCACGTATATCCGGCCCCGAAGGCCCGGGCCATGTTCCGGGAAAGCTTCCCCGCCTCGTCCTCCGCAGGAAGATAGCCGACGATGGGCTCCAGGTGGAGGACGTCCCCGCCTCCATGGAAGGTGATGACGAAATCCGCGTACTTGACGACGCGCTTCACGTAGGCGTCCGCCAGACGCTGGGTGATGTACGTATCGGGATTACCGGGAAAGATGCGGTTGAGGTTGAGGCCGTCCGTGGTGGATGAACGGCTGATGGCTCCGAAGGCCTCGAAGTTGAGGGCCGGCACCCCGACGAAGGTCCCGGCGAATTCCCGGGTCTCCAGCTCACGGGCGATCCGCAGGATCGCCTCGGCTCCCTCGTATTCGTCCCCGTGGGTGCAGGCGTCCGCCAGGAGCACGGGTCCTTCCGAACGCCCCTTCACGATGATGATCGGGATCCGGAAACGGGATCCGTCCGGCTTGGTCGCGAAATCCAGGTAGCCATCCGTCCGGGCGCCTTGCTCCCGTACGACGGTGTCCAGTCCGATTCTCTGCCCCATACGTACCGCCTGAAAAGAATGTTGGATCCCGGGGCTCCCCGAGACACCGTTCGGTATAGGGCAGGTACCGTGCCTAACTGCGTTCAAGAACGAAAAAAATGGAATGAATCCGCCGAATTTCGGATAAGTCCCGCGCATACAATGGGTTGGCGGATTCCGGCGGACCGTCGTATCCGGGACTCCGCTTCCGATTCCGGGAAGATCCCCGGGTTTCGGGACTCATCCCGCATAAAACCGGGATGATATTGCCGTTCAATCCGTCCCGCTACGCGCCCACCTTGCGGGAGCGGCGTCCCCGAACCCTCCGGATCCGATCACGCAACCCCGCCCTCGACGAGCCGCACGCCTTCCCGCCCCTTCCCGAACCGGACGAGCCCCTTGTCCCGCAGGTACTGGAGGATCCACCGCAGGCGGTACTCCGATACCGAGCATCCCTTCTCGCCGATCATCCTGTGCAGTTCCCGCCTTCCCAGGCCGCGGCTTCCGAGGATCGCCAGGACACGCTCGGCGATCTCCCGTTCCGCGCCGAAGAGGTCGGCGAAGGCGTCGTCTCCCCGGGCGTGCGAAACCGGACCCCGGGCCTGCATATAGACCGGCAGGTCCTCCGGCGTCAGTTCCCTCTCGCCCATGAAGACGAGGTATTCCACGCAGTTCCGAAGCTCCCGGACGTTCCCCCCCCACCCGTAGGACGTGAGGAACTCCTGAAGCTCTCCGCCGAGCCGGTTCTCCGCCCCGTGCTCATCCATGATGGACCGGACGAGGACCGGGATATCCTCCTTGCGATCCCGGAGCGGCGGTAGACGGATCGTGAAATTGTTGATCCTGTAGTAAAGATCCCGGCGGAAGACCCCCTGCTCCACGAGACGCTCCAGGTCCTCGTTCGTCGCGGCGATGACCCGGACGTCCACCGGGACGAGGTGCACGCCGCCGATCCGCATCACTTCCTTCTCCTGGAGGACACGGAGAAGCTTCACCTGCATCGCCTGGGAAATGCTGCCGAGCTCGTCCAGGAAGATCGTGCCGCCGTGGGCCAGCTCGAAGAGTCCCTTCTTCCCTCCCCTCCGGGCCCCCGTGAAAGCCCCTTCCTCGTACCCGAACAGTTCGCTCTCGAGGAGACCGTCGGATATGGCCGCGCAGTTGATGGCCACGAAGGGTCCCTGCCTGCGCTTCGACCGGTTATGCAGGGCCTGGGCGAAGAGCTCCTTCCCGGTGCCCGTCTCCCCGACGATGAGAGTGGTCGTGTCCAGCTGGGCAATTTTCCGGGCCCTCTCCACGACGACCTCCATCCGGGCGCTCCGGAACACGATGTCCTCGAAGGTGTACTTGGCGGAGTATCCCTTTCCCAGAAGGCTCTTCCGAATGCCGATTTCCATCCTCTGGATGTGCTCGGCGTCCTTGAGGATGATGATCGAGCTGTCGGAATTCTCGTGCACCCGGAAGGTCTTCTTGGTGACGACCAGATCCTTCCGACCGCTGCCGGTGTCCAGCGACATCACCCGGTTCTCGGCGCGTTCGGCCGAGAGCAGGGAGGCGCAGAAGGGCAGCATCCCTCCGGCGCAGAGCGTCCCGGATTCGTCGTCCCGGCCGAGGATCCTGCAGACGTAGCGGTTGCAGTGCAGGAGGGTGGACGAGTCCGCCACCAGGACTCCGTCCTCGATCCCCTCCAGGACGGCCTCCAGGCGCATTTTCCCCGCCTTGAGGTTCTTGAGTACCCCGGCAAGACCCTGGCTCCTGTGGCAGAGGCCGTCCGTGTACTTGATCATCCGCTCGTTCAACCGGACATCCCCGATTTCGAGCTTGGCGGCTAGACTGTTGATCGTCCCGATGTCGATCTTGCGGTACCCGATGTCGATCACGGTCCGGATCCCCGGAGGTACGAACTCCGGCAGCCCGGGAGTCACGGCGATCTCCACCCCCCGGGCGCGATCCAGGCTCATTCCCGGGGCGTAGGGGATGAGGTCGACATGTCGAATCCCGAATTCGTTCAACAGGGCGGCCAGGGAAATGGCCATGTATTCCTTGTAGTCCACCAGCAGGGCCCGGGAACCCGGGGGAAGGGACTCGAGCTGCTGGACGTCCCGCCTCGCGAACGAAATGTCCACATATTCCACCGGCGCGTCGTCCGGCAGGTACGGCTTGGCTTCCGGCAGGATCGTCTGATTCGAGATCAGGACGACGTCCGCCTTTACCTTCGCGGCCGGAGGGCCTTCCTTGATGCTGATCCCGTCGACCTCCGCCAGGCCGGAGAAAAACCAGCGGAGGTTCTCCGAGTATTCCCGGACCGCCCGGCTCTCCATGGTGATCACGAAGATCCGTTTCATCCCTCGTCCCTCCCCGCGATGTCCTCCAGCTCCCGCAGGGCGTCCCCTCCGTCTCTCCAGGTGTAACAGGTGTCCCGGAGGTAGGGTATCCCGGAGGCCGCCCGCCAGCGGGCCGTCCCCGGATCGGGCTTTTCCCGGTCCGACAAAGCCCACCACCCCTGGAGGATGGCGGGCGCCATGGTCGCCAGCAGATGCGCCAGGTGGACGCATCCCGCTCCTTTTCCGGCCAGGGCCTTCACGCGTCCCGTGAAGCCCGGCCCGATCCGGAGACCCGCGGCCGCGTCCAGGGACCGTTCCAGGGACTCGCAGTCCGGCCGGGGCACGGCCCGGATGCGGACTTCCACCTCCTCGATCGCCAGATCGGGGATTCGGAGGAGCAGGAGTATTTCCAGATCGTGCAGGGGGCCGGCCGGATGGGGGTGCCCCGTGAAACCGAAGCTGGGGAAGTGCCGGTCGTCGGTCAAACGGCCCACGGAGAGTATGTGCGAGTCGTCGAAGGGATACGTCGTGGTACGGATCGTCCTCGTGTGGATTCCGGGGCCGTCCCGCCCGTCCTGCCAATCCGACAGCCTGCCCATCCGCGCACCTCGAACCTCGGGATCGGCCATGATGACATGGAATCGCGGAATCCGGCTAGGCGGATCCCGGATCGTCCCGGAAGGCTCGACGCGGCCTCCCGGGCGCCCTTCAGAAATGCAGGGTGAACATCGCCGAGAAGAAGCCCCGGCCCCCCTCGGGCACGTAGACCGGAACCAGGGGGTCCTCGACGGGCAGGCGGGTCCCGCCGTAGAGTCCTCCGTGGAAGGCCGGGCCGATGCCGATCGCGATCCCCGCCCCGGCGGAGGCCAGGATCCCGGTCGCGTCCCCGTAGGTCGGGGACTTGTGCAGTCCCGAATACGCCCCCCCGTCGAGGAAGGCGAAGGCCATCGGGGCCGCGGGGCCCAGGGCGGGGCCGAACAGACGGACCTCCAGGTTTCCGTAGGCCTTGAAGGATGCGTCGTAGGCCCGGGTCGGGTACCCCCGGACCTCCCCCGCCAGGCCGCGCCCTTCGTACCTCCCCCCGAAGCCCTGGAGCACGAAGAGGGGCTGGTCCGGACCGAAGGCCGCGTCCGCGGCGGCCCGCAGGGCGAGCTGGGGTGCGAGGACCCGGGAGAGGGTCGAACCTTCCGGGAGGAGGGGCAGGTATCCGCGCACCGAAGCGTTGAGCCGACCGTAGTCCACGGGACCGAACCGGGACGCCAGGAGTCCCGGTCCCCATTCGCCGGATACCTCCGCGGCCGCGCCGGACTTGAGGCCCCGGCCCCGGTCCCGGACCCGGTCGTATCCCAGGCCCGCCAGGAGGGCCGTTCCGAAGAGTCCCCGGGCGTCCGGGAAAACGGCGGTCGGGAAGCCGTTCCGGTAGACGTCCCATCGGCCCCGGTAGAGGAGGAAGGCTTCCAGCCGGTTACCTCCGGAGCCCCGGACCAGTCCCCGGACGATCCCCAGGTCCCACTGGGCGTTCGGGGCGTCGAACCTCGCGGGATCGTCGAAGGTCGCCGGCGCGGGGATCGGATCCCCGTCGAGGGGATCCCGGACCAGCTTGCCGTCCTCGTAGCCGGCCCCCAGCCGGACGGAGAGGGCGAGGGGGGGACGGTCTGAGCCGGAGATCGGGAACCGGAATTCCACGTCCGCCCCCACGGGTACGGGAGGACCCTCCAGGATCTGGAAATTGAACCGGGGGGCAAGGAAGGTGAAGTCCGAAAACTCCCCGTGGGCGGGGATGAGGACGGAGGCTGCGATCAGGACCAGGCAGGCGGCTCGTCTCATGGGGCCTCGGCAGGGAAAATATTATTGAAATAATAATACTTCCGGGGCCGGGGGTCAAAAGCCGGGAAACCGCGGCCGGAATCCTAGGCGTAGGTCGGCGGCAGGCCCTCCCGGGAGATTTCCTCCCGCGCCTTCCGAGCCATGTCGTAGGCCCGGGCGGCCGTCCGGGCGTCCGCCGCGGAGGGGTCCCCGGGAGCGTACGCCGCGGCGATGATCCGCCGGGCCTTGCGCAGGGTGGCTTCCGGGTCCCCGGGGACCTCCGACATGTCCACGGCGATCCGTCCCCCCGTCGCGACGTTCTCGCCGCCGGGCCCCGATACGATGTCGTACAGCACGGGAGAGGCGGCGGCTCCCCCGAGGACCGACAAATGGGCCTCCTCGTGGGCCCGCACCGCCCGGTCCCGAGCCCGGGCCTCGTCGGAGATGCGCACCTCGTACGCGGCGTCCGACCCGGGCGATGCCCGGGATTCCCCGCCCGAAGGTCCCTTCCGGGCCGAGATGACCAGGACGGTCTCCCGGCCGGGGCCCGGGGGGAGCGACCGGCGGGCGGCCGCCCCGTTCCTGTCGTACTCGTAGACGATACGCACGCCCGCCGCCTCCCTCAGTCCTCCTCCGCCGTCCGGCCGACGGGAACGATGCCTGTGGCGGCGGAGGGCCGGCCCGGGCGGAAGGCGTCCCCGCCTTCCGGATCCTCCCGGGTCTCCTCGTCGCTCCGGAAGAAGGCCAGCGCCTCCAGCATGAGCCGGGATTGGGAGGACAGCTCCTCGGCCATGGAGGCGAGCTGCTCGCTCGCCGAGGCGTTCTGCTGGATCACCGTGTCCAGCTGGCCCAGGGCCTTGTTCACCTGCTCGACCCCGCCGGATTGCTCCCGGGTGGAGGCCGCGATCTCCTGGACCAGTTCCGCGGTCTTCCGGATGTCCGGCACGATGCGGCGGATGATCCCGCCCGCCCGCTCCGCCTGGCCGACCGTCCGGGTGGAGAGCTCGGTTATTTCCCGGGCGGACTTCTGGGAGCGCTCGGCGAGCTTCCGGACCTCGGAGGCGACGACCGCGAAGCCCTTGCCGGCCTCGCCGGCCCGGGCCGCCTCGATGGCCGCGTTCAGGGCCAGGAGGTTGGTCTGCCGGGCGATCTCCTCGATGACCCCGATGCGGCCGGCGATGTCCTTCATGGCCGCGACGGCTTCCTCCACGGCCCGGCCGCCCTCCTCCGCGTCGATCGCCGTCTTGCGGGCCATGACCTCCGTCGTCTGGGCGGATTCGGCGTTCTGCCGGATGGAGGCGCCCATCTCCTCCATGGAGGAGGAAACCTCCTCTCCGCTGGCGGCCTGCTCGCTGGCCCCCGCCGAGATGGCCTGGGCCGTCGAGGAGACCTGCTCGGAGCCCGAGGCGACCTGCCGCGCGGCGACGGCGATCCCGGAGGTGGCGGACCCCACGGCCCCCGCCGCCTCGTCCAGCCGGGCGGCCATCTCCCCCAGCTCGTCCCCCCGGCGGGCCAGGGCCGACAGGACGGCGCCGGCGGCGCCGGACCGGCGGAGGTCCCCCGCCGCGAACCGGATCGCGGCGTCCCGGGCCGCGGTCA
>CALMRC010000027.1 GCA_937873275.1 uncultured Spirochaetota bacterium | reverse complement strand
GCAGGAACCCGAAGGGGGGCCGGTCGGTGGGCGCCAGGTAGAGTCCCGCCGCGAAGACCAGGGCGCAGTCCAGGAGAGGAGAGACCGGAGGTTTCGTCACACGGCGGATACCGCCCCGGAAGGGCTCAGGCGCTTGCGCCGAAGGTCGCGCAAGGGAATCCGGGAGGCGCCGGACGAGATCTCAGGCGGGCGGGACGAGGAACGGGTGTTCCGGTTCAGCGGCCGGCGCGGAACACCCCCTCCTCTGTAGCGACCAGGGGCACCCGGACGTCGCTCTCCCCGGAGGGCACCCGCGGAACGACCTGCGCCCCGTAGCAGAAGCCGCAGGGGACGAAGAACCCGGATTCCCCGGCGGAACCCGATCCCAGGCGCGAGATCACCGAGGCCAGGAACCGGTCGTAGTAGCCCTTCCCCCGGCCGAGCCGGCCGCCGTCCGGGTCGAAGAGGAGGCCCGGAATCAGGGCGAACACCTCCCGGCCCCGCAGGTCCTCCGGGGAGATCGCCGCGCCGGCCGGGGGAGTCGGGATGCCCAGGGCGTCCCGGGGAAGGGATTCCCAGGAACCGTCGAGGTACGCGAAGACGATATCCCCGTCCTCGATGCGGGGGGCCGCGACCGCCTTCCCCGACCGGAGGGCCGCCCGGATCACCCCCGAGGTGTCGATCTCAGAGGGCATGCTGAGGAAGGCGAGGACCAGGGAGGCTTCCCGAAAGGACTCCATATTCAGGATCCGGTCCGCCGCCGCGAGGCTGAGGACGATCCGGTCCCCGGGGCTCACCCCCCGCAGGAGGGACCGGGCCCAGGTGCGGGCTTCCGCCTTGTCCGGGAAGACCGCCGGGGGTATCGGATCAGCGGGCGCCATGGGCCTGGCGATTCTGTTCCTCGATGTCCAGGGCGTCCCAGGGGTAGCAGATCCACTTGTCCTCGAGTTCCCGGCCGGCCAGGTAGAGCTTGACCTCCGGCGGAATCACGCCGCGCTTTTCCTTGTTCTTGTTGTGCAGGACCGCCACCGCCACCGAGGCGGGCTTGTGGGCCAGGAGTTCCCGGATGCAGTACTCCAGGGTCGTCCGGGAATCGTCCACCTCGTCCACCAGGAGGATGCGCTTGCCCGTGAGCTTGCGCTCCACCTCGTCCACCCACTGGACCTTGTGGGGGGTGTCGGTGGGCTTGTTCTCGTCGTCGTAGTAGGCGATCCCGACGGCCCAGATGGGCTTCTTGATGTAGGTGCGCAGGATCCGTGCGGGTATGAAGCCCCCGGAGCCGATGGCCACGATCGCGTCGGCCTCGTACCCGCTTTGCCGGATCCGCTCCGCCAGGTCCCGAATGGTCGCGTGGATGTCCTCGTAGGTGAACCAGTACTTCTCCATGGAGGGATGATAGACACGGCGGCCCCGGATGCGCAAGGGCGGCCGGAGGGGCCGCGGGTCGGCCGTGACCGGAACCCTTCCGGCTTCCGAAAATTGCGCCGAATTATTCGAAAACCCTTGACCCTGACGCAACGTCAGGGTTTATGGTCGACCTGTTCCCCGGCACCGGGGCGACGGGAGGTTCCATGGCGTACACGGTGAGCGAGCTGGCCGAACTGGCCGGGGTGAGCGTCCGCGCGCTCCACCACTACGACCGGATGGGCCTCCTGGTCCCGGCGAAGAGGAGCCGGTCCGGCTACCGGCTCTACGGGGACGAGGAGCTCAGGAGGCTCCAGCAGATCCTGATGTTCCGGGAACTGGACTTTCCCCTCCGGGAGATACGCCGGATCCTGGAGCGACCCGGGTACGACCCCGCCGAAGCCCTCGCGGCCCACCGGGGGATCCTCCGGGAGAAGGGGGAGCGGATCGCCCGCCTTCTGGACCTGCTGGATCGTACGATCGCGCAGATGCGAGGAGAGACACCCATGTTGACGGACAAGGAACTGTACGAGGGATTCTCGGAGGAGAGGATCGAGGCCCTGAAGGAGGAAGCCCGGCGGCGCTGGGGGAGGGACCGGGTGGACGAGAGCCACCGGAAGGTCGCGGCCCTGGGCAAGGAGGAGTTCGCCCGGATCAAGGCGAACGGAGAGGCCCTGGAGGCCGGGTTCGCCGACGCCTTCCGGGCCGGCGAGGCGCCCGGGTCCGAGCGCACCCAGGGGATCTGCCGGGGTTGGGAGGCCCACATCGGGAACTTCTACCGGCCCGACCCGGACATCCTGGAGGGTCTCGGCCGCCTCTACGCGGAGCCCGGGGCCTTCCGGGACCGCTATGAGGCCCTCGCCCCGGGGCTGGCGGACTACCTCCGGGAGGCGTTGGCGATCTACGCCGCCGCCCTCAGGAAGGGCTGAGTCCCCGGCGGGTTTCCGGCCGCGAGCCGGGAGCCCGCCGGTCTTCGCCCCGGGGGAGGAATATCAGTATCTTCCACCCGGGGGATACGTACCATGGAAACGACGCTCTACGACTTCAAGGCCAAAGCCGCGGACGGCACGGACTTCCCGTTCGAGGCCCTCCGGGGCCGACCGGTGCTCATCGTCAACACCGCCAGCAAGTGCGGGTTCACCCCCCAGTACGCGGGGTTGGAAGCGCTGCATCGGAAATTCCGGGACCGGGGACTCGCGGTCGTCGCCGCGCCCTGCGATCAGTTCGCCCACCAGGAGCCCGGGACGGACGAGGAGGTCGTCCAGTTCTGCCGGCGCGACTTCGGGGTCACCTTCCCCGTCCTGTCCAAGCTCGAGGTGAACGGGCCGGGAGCCCACCCCCTGTTCGCCTGGCTCCGGGGCAGGACCCGCGGACTCCTGGGGGACCGGGTCAAGTGGAATTTCACGAAGTTCCTGGTGTCCCGGGACGGGATCCGGGTGCGCCGCTACTCCCCGGCCACGGCCCCGGAGGCCCTGGAGGGGGACATCCTCGCCGCCTTGGAGGAATAGCGTGGGTCCGGCTGCGCCGGACCCACGGCGCCGAAGCGGGGCTTCGGCGATTCCCAGGACGGGCTGCGCCGGACCCACGGCGCCGAAGCGGGGCTTCGGCGATTCCCAGGACGGGC
>CALMRC010000026.1 GCA_937873275.1 uncultured Spirochaetota bacterium | reverse complement strand
GCCGCAGTAGACCAGGCCCGTTCCCGCCGCATTGACCTTGGCCACAAAGCCGTCGATCGAACCGTTCGGGGTCAGGTCCGGTCCCACCGTCACGGGAAGTGTTTCGAACAGGGAGAAGGAATAGCCCCCCACATAGGCGTTTCCCGCATGGTCCACGGCGATCGCGATACCGAAATCGATTCCGCCGCCGCCGATGTAGCCGCAGTACTCCAGGCCGCTGCCGTCGGCTTTGACCTTGGCGACGAAGACCGCTATGAGGCCTCGATAGGTCAGGTCCGGCCCCACCGTGACCGGGAAAGAGGTCTCCGAGGAGGTTGTCACGCCCGTGACATAGGCGTTTCCCGCACCGTCCACGGCGATCCCCTGGCCCAAATCCACCCCGGCGCCGCCGATGTAGCCGCAGTAGATCAGCATCTCGGGATCCAGCACCAGGGTCCGGGAGCGGTCGTAGGGACCGACGGCGAACCCGTAGACAAAGCCGGGGAACTTTTCCCGGCCCGCGGACGCGGCTGCGGCGTCGCTTCCGAGCGGGGAAAGGCCCGCGACCCGGAGGCCGGTCGCCTCTGCGGGGCTGTAGGCCACCGGCACCCCCTCCCGCTTTCCCTCCCGCTCCTGCCAGGCCACCGGAATATCGTCCCGGAGAATGCCGAGCGGCGTGGCGACCTCCAGCCCCCCCTCCGGGGTGACCGCCACCCGGTCGGCCCCGCGGTACGCAAGCCGGATTCGCGACGGGTCCGCGCCGGGATGGACGATGAACTCGTACTTCAGGCGATTCACCGTTCCGTAGTAGATGAGATCGATCCCCGGCCAGAGGTCGCGGTAGATGATTCCCGCACTCGTTTGCAGCCCGGTCTTCCACGCTTCCGGCCGCCCCCGGAAGTAGGAGACCACGGTGCCGGTCAACGCGAGGGATTCGGGCCGCGCATCCTGCCGGGCGCCCACGAAGTCGAGCTTGACCACCCAGCGCCTGCCCGGGAGTTCCCCTCCGGCCGCCGCCGGTTCCTGTTCCCGCCGCAGACGCCGCTGTCTCCCCGGCAGCACCTTCACCGGCTCCGTTAACAGGAAGGTCAACCCCTCCCCCGTGAACAGGACCGACTTGTCCCTGCCCTGGAGGGCATAGACCACGCGCTCATCGAACTGGCCCGCGTTGGGAATGAAAAAAAGCGGTCCGTTTCCATATCCCCCGTCCCGGTGCACGGCCTCCGCGGCCGGGCCGGTCACGGCGCGCCCTCCGGGGTCCCGGACTCCGTCCCGGATCCGCCGGCGGTCCCGTCCCCGGCGCCCTCCTCCTTCTTGAGGACCGTGCCCGATACCGCCCCGGAGAGGACGATCTCGTCGGTCTCGAAGTCCAGGACGATGCGCTCCGCCCGATACTCGTCCCCGTCCCGGAGGACCCGGGCCGAACCGGACAGCTCGAGGCTCTGCTCGTCCCGGCGGTAGGTCAAGGCGGCGGCCCGGGCGGATGTCCGATCCTTGAAGACCCGCACGCCCACCCGGGCGGTGACGGTCCGCCGCTCCTCGTCGTGCTCGACCCAGTAGGCCTTGAGGACGACCTTGTTCTTGGAATCCTCCAGGACCGAGTCCCCCTCCAGGCGGCTGATCCGGGTCCGGCGGTCGTAGACCAGGACCTCCGTGGTCAGGCGGATACCCTGGGACTCGTCGACGGCGGTCACCCGTCCGGTGCAGCGGGCCCAGCGCCAGTCCTCTCCGGAGAGTTCGATGGTGTCCGCGGTGATCGTGAGGTCGTCGGCGGCCAGGCGGGCGTTGCCCGACAGGAGAGCCCGCTCCCGCCCCTCGGCGACGACGCTCTCCATACGGTCCGCGGAAAACCGGAAGGTATCCGCCCCGCGGACCGGGACGGCGGCCAGGAGGAAGGCCGCGGCGGCGAGGGCCGGGATTCGGAGGACCGGGACGCCCGAAAGCCTCATTCCCCGGCCTCCCCGCCCGCGGGCCCGGGCGTTCCGGTCTCCCCCGTCTCTCCGGCCGGGTCCTTCTCCCGCACCAGGAGGCCCTCGACCCCGCCGCCGAAGGAGATTCCCTTGCGCCGGGCGTCGGCCCGGAATCCGGAGCCCCGGAGGAAGGACCCGTCGTCCCTGCGGATCTCCGCCTCCCCGTCCGGATCCCCCGAGAGGACCCGGTCCGAGGCGTTCCAGGAGAGGTAGCCGGTCCGGATCGAGACGCCCTCCTCCTCGGACCGGAGGTTCACGGTACCGAAGAACTCCGCGTCCTCCGTGTCGGTCCGGAGGACCGCCCCGTCCGCGGAGCCGAAGGCCAGGACCCGACCGGCCCGGAGTTCCGTGAAGGTGACAGCGGAAAGCCGCACGAGGTTCTTCTTGTCGAAGAACTCCGCGGAGGCCGCCTCGATCCGGAGCACCGGGCTGTTGTCCTGGACCACGGTATGGGAGAAGTTCGTGAAGACCGCGTCCGGTGTGCGCTCCGCCAGGTCCTCCGCCAGGGCCTGGCCGTAGTCGAAGCTGCAGGACGCGGCGAACCCGGCCGCCGTGAGGCAGGCCGCCAGGACGGCGGCGCGGAGAACGGCGGCCGCGGCGGATCCGGGGCGGGCGCCCCTACCGCCCCGCATACCCCAGGCACGCCTTGACGAAGGCCCGGAAGAGGGGGTGGGGGGCGACGGGCCGGGACTTGAATTCCGGGTGGAACTGCACGCCCACTCCCCAGGGGTGGTCCGGCCACTCCACGCACTCCACCAGGGCTCCGTCCGGGGTCAGCCCCGTGATCCGCAGTCCGGCGGCCTCCATGTCCGCCCGGTAGGCGTTGGAGAACTCGTAGCGGTGCCGGTGCCGCTCCTGGATCGTCTCGGACCCGTAGGCCTCCCGGACCCGGGTGCCCTCCTTCAGGACCGAGGTGCTCGCACCCAGGCGCATGGTTCCCCCGTAGTTCTTGACCTCCAGCTGTTCCTCCAGGAGGCTCACCACGGGGTGCTTGGAATCCGGCTGGAACTCCGAGGAATCCGCGTCCTCCCAGCCCAGGACCGTGCGGGCCCACTCGATGGTCATGATCTGCATGCCCAGGCAGATGCCGAAGCAGGGCATCTTGTGCTCCCGGGCCCATCGTACCGCCGCGACCATCCCCGAGGTGCCCCGGTGACCGAATCCGCCGGGAATCAGGATGCCCTGGACGTCCGCCAGGACCTTGGCGGGATCCGCCCCTTCGCCCTCGAAGTCTCCGGAATCCACCCGGACGATGTCCACCGCCGCGTCGTTGGCGATCCCCCCGTGATGGAGGGCCTCCCAGACGCTCTTGTAGGCGTCCACCAATTCCATGTACTTTCCGACCACTCCGATCCGGACCCGGCGCTTGGGCTCCCGGAACTTGCGGACCATCTCCTTCCAGGCACGGAGGTCCGCGTGGCGGCTCTCGATGTTCATCCGCTTGAGGAGGAATACGTCGAGCTTCTGGTCGTGGAACACCAGGGGGATCTCGTAGACCGTCGTGGGCGCGTCGTGGGCGGAGATCACCCCCTCGAAGTCCACGTTCGTGAAGGCGGCGATCTTGCGGCGCAACCCTTCCTCCACCGGCTCGTCGCAGCGGACCACCAGGACGTCCGGCTGGATCCCCACCTCCTGGAGCTCCTTGACCGAGTGCTGGGTGGGTTTGGTCTTGAGCTCGCCGCCGGAGACCCGGGGGATCAGGGTCACGTGGACGGAGACCGCGTTCTGGTGCCCCTCCTCGTGGATCATCTGCCGGGCGGCCTCCAGGAAGGGGATGGACTCCATGTCGCCCACGGTGCCGCCGATCTCCACGATGGTGACGTCCACGTCCGGATTGTCCGCGACCGCGTGCACCCGGGCCTTGATGGCGTCCGTGATGTGGGGGATGACCTGCACCGTGCGGCCCAGGAAGCGCCCCTGGCGCTCCTTCTCGATCACCTCCTGGTAGACCTGGCCGGTGGTGATGCTGTTGGCCCGGGCGATGGGGGCGTTCGTGAACCGGGCGTAGTTGCCCAGGTCCAGGTCCGTCTCCGCACCGTCGTCGGTCACGTAGACCTCGCCGTGCTGGTAGGGGTTCATCGTCCCCGCGTCCACGTTCAGGTAGGGGTCGATCTTCATCATGCGCACGTTGAAGCCGCGCGCCTCCAGGAGGGAGCCGATGGACGAGGCGGTGACCCCTTTGCCGAGGCTGGAGCACACGCCGCCCGTCACGAAAACAAGCTTCTTCATGGAACTTCATTATATCCGGAGGGGTTGACAGTGAACAGTGGACGGTGGACGGTGGACGGAAATGCGCCCTTGACTACAGCCGCAGTCCATGCCCTGGCATAGGCAGCCGACGCGCACCGCAACCACTTCGGTTCACATACCACGGACCACTGTCCACCGGCTCGTGTACACGGGCCGCCGCCCTGGTGTACCATACAGCCATGGAATGGGTCATTTCCAAGCTCGTCCGGGGCAGGGACGCGTACTTCACGGTGCGGTGGTCGCCCTTCGTCCGGGCGGAGAAGTACGCCATCCACACCGGGGTGCCCGCCATGGGCGGGATCGCGGAACTCTACTGGCGGGACAAGGGCGGGAAGCTCAACCAGTTCTGCGTAGCCCGGTCCTGGTACGGGGGCCTGCGGTCCCTGATGCGGGAGCGGATCGACCCCGACCTGGAGAAGGATCCCATCCGCCTGGCCGTCCTCCGGGACCACAAGGACGAGATATACTTCCGGTACTCCCTGTCCGAGTCAAACTCCGACATGGAGGACGTGCTCTTCTTCTTCCAGGAGACCCTGGCCCCGGGCCTCCCCGGCGCCACCCACTCGGGCCGGTACGATCGGATCTTCCTGAACGAGATCGACGCGGGCAAGCTGACCACCACGTGAGGTTTTCGGACAGGTCCAACAGGATGGACAGGATTAAGACAAGATGAACAAGATAAAAAAGAATTAGAGAATAGGAATAGGCAGGAACAACCCTTTTCAATGATCAGAACTCTCCTGATCCCATAGCTCCATCTTGTTCATCTATCCAAAATCTTGTCCATCTTGTTTACTTTCTGTCCGGAAAACCCTTTCCAACGCGGCGCCAAGGCGGCGGAAGCCCTCCTCGATCTCGGCCTCCTCCAGGCCCGCGATACACAGGCGCAGGGCCGGGCCCGGAGAGGTTCCCGCGTGGAAAGGCGAGCCCGGGGCGGCGGCCACCCCTTCCCGGCGGCAGGCCTCCATCACCGCGGACTCGACCTTCGCGGCCTCCGGTCCGGGTCCTCCCGGCAGGCGGACCCAGAGCAGGTAGCCTCCCCGGGCCTCCCCGAGTTCCGCGAAGGGCGGGAGGTGCCGGGCGGCCGCCTCCCGGGCGGCCCGCAGGCGGCGGGAGAAGGCCCGGGACACCCGCCGGAGGTGGGTGGCGTAGGCCCCGGAATCCCAGAAGGCCGCCGCGGCGGCCTGGGCCATCATGTTCCCCCCCAGACTGGTCGCCGCACGCAGGGCGGTCAGGGGCCGGATCCATTCCTCCGAGGCGGCGATCCAACCCAGGCGGATCCCCGGGAAGAGGGACTTGGACAGAGTACCCACGTAGAGGACCGCGTTCCCGGGATCCATGGACGCCAGGGGCCGAACGGCGTTCCCCAGGAAGCCCAGCTCCTCCTCGAAGCCGTCCTCCAGGATCGGCACCCCCGACTCCGAGCAGGCCGCCAGGATCTCCTCCCGCCGGCGCTGGCCCGTGAGCCTGCCCGTGGGGTTCCGGAAGGAGGGCATCAGGTAGACGAGGGCCGCGTTCCGTCCCTCCCGATCCAGCGTCGAGCGCAGGACGGCGGGATCCATCCCCTCCGGGTCGTCCGGCACCGGGAGGGTCCGGAGTCCGGAGGCCTCGAAGGCGGCCAGGGCACCCGGGTAGGTCGGGTCCTCGCATAGGGCCGACCGCCCCGGACCGGCCAGGAGGCGGGAAACCAGGTCCACGGCGTGGAGGGCCCCCTCGGTCACCAGGACGTTTTCCGGCCCCGCGTCGATCCCGTGTTCCCGCATCCGCTTGGCGATCCGCTCCCGGAGGGCGGGATGCCCCGCGGGGCTGCCGTAGGTCAGGGCCGAGCCCGGGTCCGAGCGCAGAGCATCCGAGGCGGCCCGCTTGAAGGCCTCGGAGGGAAAGAGGCGGCGGTCCGGCTGGAAGGAGAAGAAGTCGATGACCGCCTGATCCGGACGGGCGGGGCCGTCGAGCGGCGCGGCGGGCGCCGGAGCCCGGGCGGCGGACCGCATCCGCTCCCGCTGGGCGATGGCGGCGGCCGCGGCCGGGCCGATCCGGTCCCCGGGGCGGAGGGG
>CALMRC010000025.1 GCA_937873275.1 uncultured Spirochaetota bacterium | reverse complement strand
GGTGGCGATCCCACAGTTATACATCCTGCCGTCCAGCGCCTCGCTGATGTACGGAGGCACCCTGGACTTTGAAGCCTCCGGCGGCCAGGGGAGCTACGTCTTCAGCATCGTTTCCGGGGCAGGCTCCATCGTCGAGGCGACCGGCGTGTATACGGCCCCGGCCTTGGACACGGATGCCGTGGTCCAGGTAGAGGACGATTCCGGCCAGGCGGCCCAGGCTTCCGTGACCGTGCGGGCGGCGCCCCCGCCTCTGGCCATCGTGCCGGAGGATCTCGTCATCGAAGTGAACCAGACCTATGCCTTCACGGCAACGGGTGGGATACTCGCCTACGTATTCGCGTCCTCGATCGGCTCGATCGATCCGGGTACGGGCATGTTTACGGCACCCGGCGCGGCAACAGGTCCCCTCACGAATGCCGTGACCGTCACCGATCAGAACGGAACCGGCGACACCGTTGGTGCAACTGTCGAGGTTGTACTGGCTTTACCGGCCCTGACCATCATTCCGAGCTCCATCAACGTCTCCTACGGGGCGACCTTCCAGTTCGAGGCCGAAGGCGGCCAGGTTCCGCCTCCGGACTACGTGTTCTCGATGGGGACGTCCTACGGCGGGACCGTCACCCCGACCGGCCTCTACACGGCCCCCACGGACCGCCAGGGCGTGGAGACCGTCATCGTCACGGACGGCCGGGGGATCACGTCCACGGCGACTGTCAAGGTGAAGAAGAAGTAGACGGAGAGTTCGAGGCCCCGGGCCCGCGCGACGGTCCGGAACCCTGCCGCGGCGCGGATCCTTTCCCGAGGCTCCTACTTCAGCAACTCCCTCAGGGCTTCCAGGAATTTCGCCAGGTCCGGGTCCCCGGACGGCAGGCCCCGGGCGGGGCGGGCCTCGGAGACGCTCGCCGCGGCCTCGGACGCCTCGGCCAGGCCCTGCTTCCGCCCCTGGGTCCGGTACTCCCCCTCGAAGGTCTCGAAGTAGCGGTCCAGGCGCTCCGCGAGGCCCGGGCGGGAGGACTTGGCGGGTTCCTCGGCCAGGAGGGCCCGGACCTCGGATTTGGCCTGGAGCAGGTTCAGGAGGACGTCCGGGTCCCCGGCCCGGGGGGACGTCCGCGCGGGCTCGCCCCGGGCGGTCCGGAGGAGGGTGTCCACCCGGTCCCGGGCCGCGGCGCGGCGGGATTCCGCCGTGGTCAAGCGCGAGACCTGGGCGTCCGCGTCCCGGAGCCGCCGCTCCAGGGCGGCGACGCGGTCCTCGAAGTCCTTCCGCGTCCGGGCGGCCTCGGCTATGGCCTCGTCGTAGCGACGCTCGAGCTGGCGCTGCGCCTCCTCGCTGCCCCGCCGCTCCGCGGTCAGGCGCGCGATTTCCGCCTTGAGGGGATCGGTGCTGCGCTGGAGTTCCTCGTTGTATCGGGCCGCCGCGGCGGCCAGCTGGCGGTCCCGTTCCGCGGACTCCGCGGCAAGCCGGGCCTGGAAGGCTTCCAGCTCCGCCTTCCGCTCCCGCTCCTGCCGGTCCTGGAATTCCTTGAGCCGGGCCGACACGGCGGCCTCGGTAAGGCCCTCCGCGGACAGCCTTCGGCGCTCCGCCTCCAGTTCCTCCGCGATCCCGGCTTCGAGCTCCCGGGCCCGTGCCCCCAGTCGGGCGTCGAACTCCCGCTTCAGGGTTTCCCTCTCCGACCGGGCCCGGTCGTATTGGGTCCGGAGTTCCCCGATGGTCTTTTCCCGCTCCTCGATCTGCTGGCCCGCCTCCTCCCGGAGGGCCCGGAAGAGCTCCGAGCCGCCCGCCGTGCCGGCCGCGGGGACCACCATGCGGGCCTCGCTCCGGTCGTAGAGCCCGGGGAGGAGGAGGATGCCGGCGGCCATGAGGACGAGGGAGCCGGCGATGACGACCGCGGGCAGGACGGCCCCGCTGGACCCGGCGTGGACTGTTTTCCCTCTTCCGATGGGCTGGTGGCCGGACTGGATGAGCTCCTCGATCTCGCGAAGGGTATCCTGCCTCTCCTCGTCGAGCATCGGCGACGGAGGGGAGGAAGCCGGAGAGGATCCGGGATTCGGTTCTGGGGTCATATACGTTTTTCCTCTACCGTTAGTGTACTGCCGATTTCGGCTCCGCACAAACAGGTATGATTGCTTTTATGGTTCCGGAAGCGTATCCTTAATTGCATATGAGAATCAGGACGAAAATGTTA
>CALMRC010000024.1 GCA_937873275.1 uncultured Spirochaetota bacterium | reverse complement strand
CCGGAGGAGCTGAAAGCCTTCCTGGCCGAGGGCGGGATCCTCCCCGCGGGAGGCCTGTGATGAAACCGAACACGATTGCCCGGAGCCTTCGGGCCCTCGCCCTGTCCGCCGCGTTCGCGGCCTCGGTCCTCTCCTGCGTGAGCATCGCCGAGGCCGGTTCCGGGATCGCCGCCGCCTCCGGCGTGATCACCACGGACCAGGCGGCTTCCATCACCAAGGTGGCGGGGGCGGTGGAAAAAACCTTCGAGGACATCACCCCGGAGCAGGAATACTACATCGGCCGCTCCGTGGGGGCCCAGGTGCTGACCACCGCCCGGCCCTACGACAACGCCGCCGCTTCCCGGTACGTGAACCTCCTGGGCCAGTCCCTGGCCCTCTTCTCGACCCGCCCGGAGACCTTCGGGGGGTACCACTTCCTGGTCCTGGAGAGCGACGCGATAAACGCCTTCGCCGCCCCCGGGGGCCTCGTGTTCGTGACCCGGGGCATGCTGCGCCTGTGCTCCACGGAGCACGAGGTCGCCGCGGTCCTGGCCCACGAAATCGCCCACGTCCAGTTCCAGCACGGTCTCAAGGCCATCAAGACGGACCGGCTGACCTCGGCCCTTGCCACCATCGGTACCGAGGCGGCCAAGACCCTGGGCCCCGCGGAGCTCAAGGAAGTGACGGCCCAGTTCGAGGGATCCATCTCCGACATCACCCGGACCCTGGTCAACTCCGGCTACTCCCGGGACACCGAGTACGAGGCGGACAAGGGAGCCCTGGCGATCCTCCGGAGCGCCGGATACAATCCCGCGGCCCTTCTGTCCATGCTGACGGTCATGAAGACGCGGCTCAAGCCGGGCGCTCCGGACTTCGCCAAGACCCATCCGGACCCCCAGCTCCGGATCGACCGGATCCAGCGTCAGCTGGGCACCCTGACGCCCGTGGTCGAGAATCCCCAGGCCAAGGCCCGGCGCACCCGCGCCCTGGCGGGGATCTGAGCGCGGTGCGCGCCGCGTCGGAGGCCCTCGGAAGGAAACGGAAGCCCTCCCACAAGGGACCCGGGCGCCGGGCCCTGGAAGGAGCCCTGCTGGGGCTGGCCTGCGCCGCCGTCTTCTTCTCCGCCCTGGGGGCCCTCCGGGTCCTCGATTCCTTCGAGTTCCGGCTCTGGGACGCCCGGGTCCGGGCCTTTGCCCGGCCTTCTCCGGAGACGGACCGGATCCGCCTCATCCTCCTGGACCAGGGGAGCCTGGACTGGGCGGAACAACAGCTCGGGGTCCAGTGGCCCTGGCCCCGGGAGCTCTACGGAGTGGTCGTCTCCTTCCTGACGCGCTCCGAAGCCCGGGCCGCGGCCTTCGACGTCCTGTATACCGAATCCTCGTTCTACGGGATGGAGGACGACGAGGCCTTCGCCCGGGCGGTGCGGGACAGCGGCCGCGTCGTGGCGGCCCTCCAGTTGAGCCGGGAACAGGAAGGGTCCGAGTCCTGGCCCTCCGGGGCCGCAGAACCCCCGGAGGCGGGGATCCTGCCCGGTTCGTCCGTGGAGGACCTGCCCCGGGCGATCCTGCCGATCCCGGAACTTGCGACCTCCGCGGCGGCCCTGGGAAACGTCCTGGCACGACCGGACCCGGACGGAATCAACCGCCGGCTTCCCCCCCTGGCCCGGTTCGACGGCCGGACGGTTCCCGTTCTCGGGCTCGCGGCGTACGCCTTGGGGGAGGGTGTCCGGGACCTGGAGATCCATCCCGGGGAGGTCCGGGCCGGAACCCTGCGAGTGCCCCTGGACGGGGACGGCCGGGCGGTGCTCCGCTACCGGGGTCCCAGCCAGACGCACGAGGCGGTCAACGCGGGCGCGGTCCTCCGGTCCGAGATCGCCCTCCGGGAGGGCGGGGTTCCGGAGATCGACCCGTCCTTCTTCCGGGACAAGTACGTGTTCTTCGGGTTCAGCGCCCCGGGACTCAAGGACCTCCGTCCCTCCCCCGTGGGGGAGGCCTACCCGGGGGTGGAGGTCCACGCGACCTTCCTGGACAACCTCCTGGCCGGGGATTCCGTCCGGGTTCCTCCCGGCTGGGTCTCGGCGGTCCTAGTCCTGGCCCTGGGGGCGGCCGCGGGGGCGGCGATCCGGCTCTGCCGGGACGCCCTCCAGTCCGCCGCCGTCCTGGGGGTCTGTCTGGTCCTGCCCTTCGGGGCGGGGTGGATCGCCGCGGCGGCCGGCGTCTGGGTTCCCGTGGCCGTCCCGGAGGGAGCCGTCCTGATCGCCCTGATCGGGGGCTTCGTGGTCAACTACGCCGGGGAGGGCCGCCAGAAGCGGTTCATCAAGGAGGCCTTCAGCCAGTATCTCTCCCCGGTGGTCATCGAGCGGCTGGTCCAGAATCCGGACCGGCTGACCCTGGGGGGCGAGAAGCGCCGCCTGTCCATCCTCTTCAGCGACATCCGGGGCTTCACGAGCATTTCCGAAGGGCTGGACCCCGTCTCCCTGACCGCCCTGCTGAACGACTACCTCTCCGAGGTCACCGAGATCATCTACCGGTACGGCGGCACCATCGACAAGTACGAGGGGGACGCGGTCATCGCCTTCTGGAACGCCCCCCTGGACCTCCCGTCCCACGCCCTCAATTCCGTGAAGGCCGCCCTGGAGTACCAGAGGAGGCTCGCGGAGATCCGTCCCCGCCTGGCCAAGACCGCGGGCCGGGACGTCTTCGCCCGGATCGGGATCAACACCGGGGACGTGGTCATCGGGAACATGGGCTCCCGCCAGCGCTTCAACTACACCTTCCTGGGGGACGCGGGCAACCTGGCCTCCCGGCTGGAAGGGATCAACAAGCAGTTCGGCACCTTCATCATGGTGTCCGAGAACACCAAGGACGCCGCCGGGGAGGATCCCGAGGTCGCGTATCGGGAGCTCTCCCGGGTCACCGTGGTGGGGAAGAACGAACCCGTCCGGGTCTTCGAGCCCCTGTACCGGGCCGAGTACGAGAAGAGGGCCGGCGTCCTGGAACGGTTCGACCGGGCCCTGAAGCTGTACTACGCCGGGGACTTCCGGGGGGCCCTGGAAATCTTCGGGGCCATCCGGGACTCGGACCCCCCCGCCGCGGCCTACTCCGAGCGGGTTGAGCGCCTCCTGGCGGATCCTCCCCGGGAGTGGTCCGGTGTATGGGCCGTCACGGAGAAGTGAGCATGTCCGTCCCCAAAGGTTTCGACAACGAACTGTACCTGCGCGAGCAGGCGTCCTTCATCCGGGAGCGGATGCGCCGCTTCGAGGGCCGGCTCTACCTCGAGTTCGGGGGAAAGCTCCTGGCGGACTTCCACGCCGCCCGGGTCCTGCCGGGCTACGATCCCAACGTGAAGGTCCGTCTGCTCAAGGAACTCCAGGAGGACGCGGAGATCGTCCTGTGCATCCACGCGGGGGCCATCGAGCACCGAAAGATCCGGGCGGACTACGGGATCACCTACGACGCCGACGCCCTGCGGCTGATCGACGACCTGGCGGAGTGGGGGCTTTCCGTCTCCGCGGTGGTGATCACCCGCTGGGAAGGCCAGGCCGCGGCCCGGGCCTTCCGGACCAAGCTCGAGAACCGGGGCCTGACGGTCTACACCCAC
>CALMRC010000023.1 GCA_937873275.1 uncultured Spirochaetota bacterium | reverse complement strand
CACCGCCCGGACGGGGACCGGGAGTGACGAGCGAACCCGACGGCCGCCCGGAATCGTCCCCGGCGGCATCCCGCGGTCCCGCCCCCCGTCGAGCCCTGCGGCGGGGAGACCTTCCCGACAACTTCACCCGCTCCCTGTACGGGCTCTCACCCTACCGCGGCTGCGCCCACGGCTGCCGGTACTGCGACGGCCGGGCGGAAAAATACTACGTCGAGGGGGACTTCGAACGGGACATCGCGGTCCGGGACTGGCTGCCGGACCGGCTGGCCGCGGAACTCCCGAACCTCCGGGAACCCGGTATGGTCGCGATCGGTTCGGGCACCACGGACCCCTATCAACCCGTAGAGGCGGAGGCGGGGATCGTGGGGCGCTGCGCGGAACTCCTCGCGGACGCGGGGATGCCCGTCACGGTCATGACCAAATCGGACCTCGTCCTCCGGGACCTGGACGCCTGGCGCCGGGTGAACGAAAAGTCCCTCTTCGTCCTCCTGGTCTCCATCACGACCCTCCGGGAGGACGTCCGCGCCGTCTTCGAGCCCGGTGCCTCCGCGGTCCCGGCCCGACTCGCGGCGATGCGGGCCTTCAAAGAGGCGGGCTGCGCGGTCGGTGCCCTGGCGATGCCCTTCCTCCCCGGAATCACGGACGACGAGGCGGAAGTCCGCGCCCTGTACGAGGAACTGGCCGCCCTTGGAGTGGATTTCGTGATGCCCGGGGGCCTGACCCTGCGGCCGGGCCGGCAGAAGGACCTCTACCTGGAAACCCTGGGGCGGTTCCGCCCGGATCTCCCGGAATCCACCCGGGAAATGTACCGGGAAGAGCGGCCCTCCGGACGGCCCCTCCCGGAATCGGAAGAGTCCCTGCGCCGGATCCTCACGGCGGTGCGCCGGGACGTCCCCCTGCCCTTCCTCCTGCCCCATCGGATCTACTCCCGGGCCCTCCCGGCCTACGACGCGCTCCGGGTGCTCCTTCGGGACATGGCGGAACTCTATGCGGATCGGGGAGTCGACACCCGGCCCCTGCGCCGGAGCGCGGATAGGTACGACGCGTGGCTCGTCGGACTTCGCAGGGTCTTCCGCAGGAAGCGGTCCCTGCCCCGGACTTGGCCGGCCGAACGGTTCGCGGATGCCCAGGAAACCGGAGAGTTGGACCGGGTCCTCGACAACCCCCGCCTGTCCGGCTTCGCCCGGTCCGTGCTCCGGGACGGGGCGACCCTGGATTACCGAACCCTGCGGCTGGCCCCCGGTACTGGAGAAATAGGATTATCTGAAAGACAGGAACCACAGAGACACAGAGGCACAGAGAGAAAAGGAGAGAGGGGGAAAGAAGAAACCCGTTAGCCAAGACATTGAATACCTCCGATCCTTCATCCTTCATCCCTCATCCTTTCTTCCTTCCTCCCTCTTACCTCTGTGCCCACTGTGCCTCCGTGGTGAATTATGGATATACCACTTCGCCGGCCGAGGCGGCCGTGCCCTGGTTATTTCCCTCGAATCGCGCTAGGGTTACGGTATCCGATCCGACCCGAGGTGCCCGCATGATACTCCCCTGGGATGACCCTTCCCGAGCCGTACGCAACATGAGCCTGGAGGGCGGTCGGCCCTGCCTGGACCTCCTCAACACCCTGCGCCCGTCAGTGCCCTCGGACCCGCCCCGCCGGGAGGAATCCGAGGACCTGCTGCCCGACTACGAGGATCTCCTGGCGCTGGCCGTTCGGACCGTCGTACTGCCCTCCGACGAGGCGGACGCCCTGCAGGCCCGGGCGTCCCGGGAGCTGGATTCCGCGGCGGCGGCCCTGGAAAAGGCCCGGGACTTCCGGAACCTACTGCGCCGACTGCTCCTGAAGCTCCTCCGGAACGAGGCTCCCTCCCCCCGGGACCTGGCCTCCCTCGAGGCGCTTCGATCGAAGGCCCGTTCCCTGGAAGTCCTCGTCTGGGAGGACGGCCGGTTCCGGCTCCGGCCGCGGTTCCTGGCGGAGGGCTTCGAGGCGCCCGTGTCCGCCTTCGTCCGGGACGCGGACGAACTCCTGCGCTCCCCGGACCTGGCCCGGGTCCGGATCGTCCGGATCAACACTCCGGAGGCGCGGTTCGCGTTGAGTTAGGCATCCGCAGGACTCAACCACGGAGGTCACGGAGAGCACAGAGAAGAGGAAAGGATGAAGGATGTCCTTTGTTTCACGTGAAACATCCAGGATCCTTGCGAGGTACCCTTTCAGGTTTCTTTCCCAGAACCTGAATACACCCATCCTCTTTTATTTCTCTTCGTCCTTTATTCCTCCGTGAGCTCCGTGTTCCCCGTGGTATCGTTTAAAACAACGGGCCGCCCGGAAAGGGCGGCCCGTGTTTCACGTGAAACAATTCGTCAGTCTTCGGTTTCCCCCGCATCCGTATCGGGTACCGGATCCTCCCCGTCTCCGGGCTCGACGCCTTCCGGAGCTCCGGATTCCGGTTCCGGGGCGACGGGTTGGACATCCTCCCCGACGGCCCGACGCTCCTCCTCGTCCTCCTGGACGATCCGGTCCAGGCCGATCACGAAGTCCGGCTTGTCGATGTTCACGATCCGGACGCCCCGGGCCTGGCGCCCCTGGGTGGAGACGGAATCCGCCGGGAGCTTCAGGGTCTTGCCCTGGGAGGTGATCACCACGACCTCGTCCTCGGACCGGACGGCGACGGCGCCCACCAATTCCCCGGTCCGCTCGTCGGGATCGTAGATCCGCTGGCCTCGGGTCGCCCGGCCGTGGGAGTTGTATTCGTCGAACCGGACCCGCTTGCCGTACCCGTACTCCGAGAGGATGAGCATCCGCTCCTCGGAATCCACCGGGAGCATGGCGCAGAGCTCGTCCGCGTCCTCCAGCCGGATCCCGCAGACCCCCCGGGAGGCCCGCCCCATGACCCGGACGTCCTTTTCCGTGATCCGCAGGGCCTGGCCGCGCCGGGTGATCAGGACCACCTCGTTCTCACCGCCGGTCCGGCAGGCGCTCACGAGCTTGTCCCCCTCGTCCAGATTGATCGCGATGATGCCCCGGGTCTTGGCGTTGGCGAAATCCCGGGTGGCCACCTTCTTCACGACCCCCCGGAGGGTTCCCATGAAGAGGTACTCGGTCTCCGAGAAATCCCGGAGATCCACAACCGTCGTGATCTCCTCGTTCTGGGAGATCGCCAGGAGACTCTTGATGTGGGCGCCCCGGGCCTGCCGGGACGCCTCCGGGATCTCGTGGACCTTGAGCCAGTAGGCCTTTCCCGCGGAGGAGACGAACAGGATGTAGTCGTGGGTGTTGGCGATGAAGATCTGCTCCAGGAAGTCGTCCTCCAGGAGGGCCGTGGAATTGGAGCCCTTCCCTCCCCGCCCCTGGCTGCGGTAGGCCGCGGTGGATACCCGCTTGATGAATCCCTTGTTGGAAAGGAGGATGACCATCTCCTCCTTCTTGATCAGGTCCTCGATGTTGATGGCCTCGACCTCGTCCGGGACGATCTCGGTGCGCCGGGGATCCCCGTACTTCTTGGCCAGGGCCAGGGTCTCGTCCCGGACCACCGCGCGGATCTTGGCCTCGCTGGCGAGGAGGTCCTTGAGGTAGGCGATGACCGCCTCGGTCTCCCGCAGCTCGGCTTCCAGCTTCTCGGTCTCCAGGGAGGTGAGCTTGGCCAGGCGCATGTCCACGATGGCCTGGGCCTGGACGTCGTCCAGGTCGAAGCGCTCCATGAGGCCCTTCTTGGCGGCGTCCACGTCCTTGGCGGCCTTGATGATCCGGACCACCTCGTCGATGTTCCGCAGGGCGATCATCATCCCCCGCAGGAGGTGAGCCTTCTCCTCGGCCTTCCGCAGGTCATACCGGGACCTCCGGGTCACGACCTCCACGCGGTGGGCCACGAAGCAGGAGACGATGTCCTTGAGCCCCAGGAGCTTGGGCTGGCCGTTCACCAGGGCCAGGTTGATGACCCCGAAGGTGGACTGCAGGGCGGTGTGGGCGAAGAGCTGGTTCAGGATGAGCTTGGGGACGGCTCCCTTCTTGAGCTCGATCACGACCCGGATACCCTCCCGGTCGGACTCGTCCCGGAGGTCCGAGACACCCTCGATCACCTTGTCCCGGATCAGGTCCGCGATCCGGGATACCAGGGTGGCCTTGTTCACCGCGTAGGGGATCTCCGTGAAGATGATCTGCTCCCGGCCGCCCTTCAGGGTCTCGATCTGGAACTTTCCCCGGACCACGATCTTGCCCTTGCCGGTGACGTAGGCCTCCCGGATGCCCCGGCGGCCGAAGATGATGCCCCCGGTGGGGAAATCCGGGCCCTGGACGTGGCGCAGGAGGCCGTCCACGGAGATCTCCGGGTCGTCGATGAAGGCCGCCACGGCCTCCCCGGCCTCGAGCAGATTGTGGGGCGGCATGTTGGTGGCCATGCCCACGGCGATCCCGGAGGATCCGTTCACCAGGAGGTTCGGGAGGGCCGAGGGCAGGACCGAGGGTTCCTTGAGGGACTCGTCGTAGTTCGGGACGAAATCCACGGTGTCCTTGCCCAGGTCCCCGAGCATCTCCTCCCCGACCCGGGAAAGCTTGGCCTCGGTGTACCGGGAGGCCGCGGGGGGATCCCCGTCGATGGAGCCGAAGTTGCCCTGACCCTGTACCAGGGGATAGCGGAGGGAGAAACCCTGGGCCATGCGCACCAGGGCGTCGTAGAGGGAAAGGTCCCCGTGGGGGTGGTACTTTCCCATGGCGTCGCCGGTGATGCGGGCGCTCTTCTTGGTCGAGGCGTTGGGCCGCAGCCCCAGCTCGTCCATGGCGTACAGTAGCCGGCGGTGCACGGGTTTCAGGCCGTCCCGGGCATCCGGCAGGGCGCGGCTCACGATGACGCTCATCGCGTAGTTCAGGTAGGCGGTCTTGACCTCGTCGTCGATGGAGACGGGTATCGTCTTGCCGGTCAGCTCAGCCATGGAAGACAGCTCCTGGGTTCCGGGATCAGACGTCCAGATTCTGGACGTACACGGCGTTCTCCTCGATGAATTTCCGCCGAGGCTCGACCTGCTCGCCCATCAGGGTGGTGAAGACCTCCTCGGCCTCCACCGCGTCCTCCATGCGGATCTGCATGATGTTGCGGCGGTTGGGGTCCATGGTGGTCTCCCACAGCTGGTCGGGGTTCATCTCGCCCAAGCCCTTGTATCGCTGGACGTTGATCTTCTCGGGATCCTTGCCGATGGAGGCCAGGATACGGTCCTTTTCGGTGTCATCGTAGGCGTACTGGACCTGCTTGTCGAAGGCGATCTTGTACAGGGGCGGCATGGCCAGGTAGACGTGGCCCTTCACCAGCATCTCCGTCATGTACCGGTAGAAGAAGGTCAAAAGGAGGGTCCGGATGTGGGACCCGTCCACGTCGGCGTCCGCCATGATGATGACTTTGTGGTACCGGAGCTTGGATACGTCGTAGTCCTCCCCGATGCCGGTGCCCAGGGAGGCTATGATGGGCTGGAGCTTGTCGTTCCCGATGACCTTGTCGATCCGGGTCTTCTCCACGTTCAGCATCTTGCCCCAGAGGGGAAGGATGGCCTGGAAGCTCCGGTCCCGGCCCATCTTGGCGGAACCCCCGGCGGAGTCCCCCTCCACGATGAAGATCTCGCACTTGGCCGGATCCTTTTCCGAGCAGTCCGCCAGCTTGCCGGGCAGTCCCGAGCTTTCCAGGAAGGACTTGCGCCGGGTGAGTTCCCGGGCCTGCCGGGCGGCGATGCGGGCCTTGGCGGCCAGCACGGTCTTCTCCAGGATGGCGTTGATGACCTCGGGATAGGTCTCGAAATAGAGGGTGAACTGGTCGTTGCAGAAGGACTCCACGATCCCCTTCACCTCGGAGTTGCCCAGCTTGCCCTTGGTCTGCCCCTCGAACTGGGGGTTCTGGACCTTCACCGATAGAACCGCCACCAGTCCTTCCCGGACATCGTCCCCCGAGAGGGTGTCCTCCATCTTCTTGGCCAGCTTGCTCTTCTTCAGGTACTCGTTGAGGATCCGGGTCAGGGAACTCTTGAACCCGATCAAGTGGGTGCCGCCCTCCCGGGTGTTGATCCCGTTCACGAAGGCGAACATGGTCTCGTTGAAGGTGTCGTTGTACTGGAGACCGACCTCGATCTCCACGTCGTCCCGGGTGCCCGAGAAATAGAGGGGCTCCTTGTGCAGGACCGTCTTGTTCTTGTTCAGGTACTCCACGAACTGCCGGAGTCCCCCGTCGAACCGGAACTCGTGGGTCTTGGGCGTCGAGAGCCGCTCGTCCGTAAGGATGATCGTCACGCCCTTGTTGAGGAAGGCCAGTTCCCGGAGGCGCCCGGACAGGACGTCGAAGGAGAATACCGTGGATTCGAAGATCGAAGGGTCCGGCTGGAAGCGTACGACGGTCCCCCGCTTTTCCGTGGCTCCGAGAACGGTCACCGGTGCCTCGGGGATTCCCATCCGGTATCGCTGGAAGTAGATGGTCCCGTTCAGATGGACGAAGGCCTCGCAGACCGAGGACAGGGCGTTGACCACCGAGACTCCGACGCCGTGCAAACCTCCGGACACCTTGTAGGAGCCCTTGTCGAACTTGCCCCCCGCGTGGAGCTTGGTCATGACGATCTCCAAGGCGGAGACCTTCTCGGTGGGGTGCATGTCCACGGGGATACCCCGGCCGTTGTCCGTCACCCGGACGATGTCGTTGGGTTCCAGGACGACCTCGATGCGGTCGCAGACACCCGCGAAGGCCTCGTCGATGGAGTTGTCCACCACCTCGTAGACCAGGTGGTGCAGGCCGTCCAGGCCCGTGGAGCCGATGTACATCCCCGGGCGTTTCCGGACGGCTTCGAGGCCCTTCAATACCTGGATGTTCTGTGCAGAATATGTAGATTCCATGCGGGTACCTATCATCGTGGAATGTCGCGGCGGCGGTCCCGCGTTCCGGGACGGGCGGGCGCGTATCGGCATCCATCAGTCCGATGGAAGAAAGGACTTGCCGAACCTAGTTTCAGGATTATACTCGTTCCGAGGAGGAAATACAAGGCGACCCGCCTTTCGTCGTCAGTACTTAGGCGTATCGGCGCAGCTGTGGATATCTTGTTCATAACTTAATAACACATTGCTCATCAAGGAATAACGAGAAATCTGCCGTTCCCCGAAGCGTTTCCGGGCCGCGAAGGTTCCTTTTATTTTCTTTTTAGAAAATCATTTATTCCCTCCGTTCCGCGGTCCTCCCCCCGTTCCGGGCGATGCGGGACGCCGGAAGATTTCGGATCGCCGAGATAAGCTTTTCCGATGTCCTTGATTCATTGTGGATAACTTGTGAAAATACGGCACCGCGGGAGCGCAAGGAAGGCGAAGGATGAACGCGATCGATTATTCTCCGTTCTGGAACGAATGTCTCAACCAGTTGGAGCGGGAACTCGGGGAGCATGAGTTTTCCATCTGGTTCAACATCGAGTACGCGGGCGCGACCCCGGACACCATCCGGGTCCGGGTGCCCTCCGCCTTCTACCGGGACCAGTTCATCAAGGCCTACCAAAAACTCCTGGAGGCCAAGCTGGCGGACCTGACGGGAAAGACCCTGGCCCTGGAATTCCTCGTCGAGAAGAAGCAGGCCTCCCCGGACGCGGCCAAGTCCCCGGCCTCGAAGTCCCCGGACCCGGCGCCGGCGGCCTCCCCGGCCCGCCCGGCCCGGGCCAAGCATCCGTCCCTGCGGACGGACCTGACCTTCGAGAACTTCGTCATCGGGGAGAACAACTCCTTCGCGGCCAACGCCGCCCTGGCGATCGCGAAGAACCCGGGAACGGCCTACAACCCCTTCCTGATCTACGGGGGGGTGGGCCTGGGCAAGACCCACCTGATGCAGTCCATCGGGAACCGGGTCTGGACGGAGTCCGGGAAGGCCAAGATCATCTGCCTGTCCGCGGAGGAATTCACGAACGAGTTCATCCAATCCATCCACGACAAGACGACCCACACTTTCAAGAACAAGTACCGCCAGGCGGACATCCTCTTGATCGACGACATCAACTTCCTGGAAAAGAAGATGGGCAGCCAGGAGGAACTCTTCCACACCTTCAACGCCCTGTACGACACGAACAAGCAGATGGTCTTCACCTGCGACCGTCCCGTATCGGAACTGAAGAACCTGTCGGACCGCCTGCGCAGCCGCTTCGAGCGGGGCCTGAACGTGGACCTCCAGCCCCCGAACTACGAGACCCGCTGCGCCATCCTGCGAAAGAAGGCGGAGAGCGCAAAGCTCCCGGTGCCTACGGAGGTCACGGACATCATCGCCAAGAACATCTCCACCAACGTCCGGGACCTGGAGGCGGCCCTCATGAAACTGAGCGCCTACGCCGCCCTGGTCGGCAAGGAGATAACCCTGGAGATCGCCCAGCAGCAGTTGAAGGACGTCTTCAGCCAGTCCAAGCACGGGAACGTCACCATCGACCACATCCTCCGGGTGGTGGCGGACCACTTCAAGATCTCCTACGGGGACCTCAAGGGGAAGAAGCGCACCAAGAACATCGCCTACCCGCGCCAGGTGGCCATGTACATCGCGCGGGAGATCACCGAATACTCGACCACCGAGCTGGGGCTGGAATTCGGGGGCCGGGACCATACCACGGTCATGCACGGCTGCCAGAAGATCGAGGAACGCCTGAAGCTGGATCCCGCCCTGGAGACCACCCTCCAGCAGATCGTGTCCGCGGTGAAGGAGATGAGTACCAAGGGATGATTTTCTTGGACTCACCACGGAGGACGCGGAGGACACGGAGTTAATTCGGGGAAAAGCACCCGAAACGTCCGTCGAGCCGTGCATGGATCGGGCGCCCCGTGGATATGTGGATATCGATCCGAAAATTTCGGGGAATTCATCCCCAGGGCAAGTACCGGATCCTTCGATACTTGCGCCGACTATCCACAGAAACCGTTCCCTTATTACTACTGCTACTGAATTTAATAAATTCTACAAAGACAATAACTGCGCCCCGATTCCCACCTTCCTCCCTTCGTCCGTTTCAGATCTACACCTACCACGGGTCATCCGCCTCCAGCCGCGGCATCTTTATCTGATCTCTTCTCCGTGAGCTCCGGGCTCTCCGGGGTGAATTCCTGAGACACGCCTCTCCCGTTTTCCATTGTCCTCGGCCGGAAAAACATGGTACAGTACGGTAAAGAGGTGGGACCATGAAGTTTACCTGCGAGAAGAACGCCCTGGCCAAGGAGATCTCCTTCGCCCAGGAGATCATCGCCTCCAAGAACGCCCTGTCCATCATGTCCAACGTCCTCCTGGAGGCCTCGGACGGGGCCCTTTCCATCCGCGCCACGGACATCAAGGTCGGGTTCGAGACCCGCATTCCCGTGGACGTCGCGGTGCCGGGATCCGTCACCGTCTTCTGCGACAAACTATCCGGCATCCTCTCGAGCATCCCCGAGGGGGACATCGAGGTCGAGTACGACGACGCCAAGGTCGTGGTGAAGCCCCAGTTCAAGAAGGTGCGGTTCCAGCTCAAGACCATCTCCAGCGAGAAATTCCCGGAGCTTCCCCAGGCCGACGACGCGGCGTGGTTCTCCCTGCCCGCCAAGGATCTCAAGGAGATGATCACCCAGACGATCTTCGCCGTCTCCGACGACGAGACCCGGTACTTCATGAACGGGGTCTTCCTGGAGCGCACGCCGGAGGGCCTGGTCATGGTGGCCACGGACGGGCGCCGGCTGGCGTACATCCGGAAGGACCTGGGACCCTCGGTCCCGGATTTCAAGGGCGTCATCGTCCCCCCGAAGATCCTCTCCCTCATCCTCAAGCGGGCCGCGGACGAAGGGCCCGTGGACCTGGCGGTCACGGAGAAGAACCTCTTCGCCCGGTTCGGGACCTACCGGGTCAGCTCCGTCCTGATCGAGGGACAGTTCCCGAACTACCAGAAGGTCATCCCCCAGACCCAGACCCGTGACCTGGTCCTCAACCGGGCGGAGACCCTGGACGCCCTCCGCCGGGTTTCCATCTTCGTGGAGCAGAAGTCCCGGCGCACCTTCTTCAACCTCTCCGCGGGAACCCTGACCGTCTCCTCCGAGGAGAGCGAGCTGGGTACCGCCAAGGAGGAGATCCCCTGCCGCTACGCCGGGGAGGACGCCCTCCTGGCCCTCAACTACAAGTACCTGGAGGAGCCGTTCCGGGTCATCAAGTCCGACGAGGTCCGCATCGAGTTCACGGAGCCCAACCGGGCGATCACGGTCCGACCGGAACCCGGAACGGACTACTTCCACATCATCATGCCCATGCAGCTCGAGTGATCCGGGAGCATGTTCGAGTCCGTAACCACCCTCCGCTTCCGTAACCTGGCGGATGCCGCCACGGGCGTCGGCGCCCGCCGGGTCTTCCTGGTGGGAGAGAACGGCCAGGGAAAGACGAACTTCCTGGACTCCGTCTACAGCCTCTGCTACGGGACCTCCTTCCGGGGGGGGGCCGATTCCGATGCGGCCCGGCACGGCGGGGAGGAATGGTCCCTGGCCGGGGACACCCGCTCCGGGCCGGAGGAACCGCCGTCCCGGGTATCCGTGACCTACCGGGCCGGCAGGAAGACCGCCGCCCTGGACGGCAAGGCCGTCGGGGACCGGAAGGCCATGATCGAGCGGAATCCCGCGGTGGTCTTCTGTCCCTCGGACATGGAGTTCGCCCGGGGGGAACCGGAGCGACGGCGGTTTTTCCTGGACCAGACCGCCAGCCTGGTCTCCCCCGGTTACCTGGACAGCCTCCGGGCCTACCGCAAGGTCCTGCGCATGCGGAACCAGTCCCTCAAGGAGCGACGGTTGGACGTCCTCGAGGTGCTGGACGAACAGCTGGCCGAGTACGGCACGATCCTTCGGGACCGGCGGGCGGAGATCCTGGGCCTCTTCGATCCGGTCTTCGCGGACCGCTACGAATCCGTGTCCCGCCTGGGGATCCGGGTGGGACTGGAATACCGGCCCTCCTGGAAACCGGGGAGCCGCCCGGAGGACGTCGCGGCGGCGCTCCGGACGCGGCGGGCGGACGAGCTCGCCCTGGGGGTCACCCTGTCCGGGCCGCATCGGGACCGGTTTCGGTTCACCTGCGAGAGCGGAGACTTCTCCGCCTTCGCGTCCACCGGGCAGCTGCGCCTGCTGGCCCTGACCCTGCGGATCGCCCAGGCGGGATTCTGTGCGGAACGGACCGGCAAGGAACCCCTGCTTCTCCTGGACGACGTCCTTTTGGAGCTGGACCCGGACAAGCGCCGCCGCTTCATGGAGGGCCTGCCGCCCCACGAGCAGGCTTTCTTCACCTTCCTGCCCGGGGAGCCCTACGAGGCCTACGCGGACGGGTCCACGATGGTATACTGGGTGACCGATGGACGACTCACGGATACGGACCGCCGCTGAACTCATCTCCGCCCTGATCTCCCCGAAGGCCGCCCAGGAGGCGGGAACCTGGGCCAAGGTCACGGGCGCCTGGCCCGCCCTGGCGGGTGAGCGGGCGGCCCCGCATTCCCGGATCGCGGACCTGGAAAACCACGTGGTAACCGTGGAGGTCGACCACCCGGGGTGGATCCAGCTGCTCCAGTTCCGGCAGGCCCGGCTCCTGGAGGAGATCCGGGATCGCTTCCCGGCTTTGGAGGTCCGGGCCCTCCAGTTCCGGCTGGCCCGGAAGGGCGGGGCCGGGACGGCCGCGGGAGCCCCCGGGTCGGGCACGGTCGGCGGCGCTCCGGGCCGGGCGGCACGGGGCGAGGGTGCCGAAACCCCGGATCCGGAGCCTTCGGATACCGCCCCGCCCGAGCCCCTACGGCTGGATCCGGAGGCCGTCGGGGACGAGGCCCTGCGGAAGGCGCTCTCGGGTCTCCGGGACGCCTTCGAAGGTCGCTAGGGGTCGCGGCACGTTGACCAAGCGGGCCGAAAACCGTATAATCCCCAAGCTTATACCGCGAATCCGAAGGCGGCCCGGACGGGAGCGGACGTCCCGACGGGAAGCCTGCCAATAGCAAGGAGCATTTCGCCATGAAACGCACGTACCAGCCCAGCCGGACCCGCCGGGTCCGCAAGTTCGGCTTCCGGGCCCGCATGAAGACCGTGGGCGGCCGCCTCGTCCTCAAGCGCCGCCGGGCCAAGGGGCGCATCAAGCTTTCCATCTCCGACGAAGGCAAGAAGTACTGATCCCGTGGGGAACGATGCCGGCTGTGCGGGGCGCTGTACCTTCCGGAAGCGCGAACGCCTCCGCGAACGATCGGACATAGACAGGGCTTTCAAACAGGGTACCCGGTACTCGGTGAGAGGCATGCGCCTCCACGTCGTCCCGAACGGGACGGCCGCCGTCCGGGCCCTTTTCGTTCCCGTGCGGAAGTACGGGAGCGCGGTTTTGCGCAACCGGGCCCGCCGCCTGGTTTCCGAGGCCTACCGCCTCGTGAAATCCCGAGTCGGACCGGGCCGCGACCTGGTCTTCGTCCTGTACCCCGGCACCGATTCCTTCGAAGTACGATCGGGTCAGGTGGAGCGGGTGCTCCGCCTGGCGGGCGCGATGCCCGGGGGATCATGCGAGCTGTCCTCTCGGCGGTCTTGATCGGCCTCATCCGGTTTTACCGGGCCGTCATCTCTCCGCTCAAGCCGCCGTCCTGCCGCTTCTATCCCACCTGCTCCGAATACGCGCTGGAAGCCGTACGGAAGCACGGACCCTGGAAGGGTACCGGGCTGGCCGTGCGCCGGATCCTGCGTTGCCACCCCTTGAACCCCGGAGGCTATGACCCAGTACCATGATGAACGAAAACCAACCTGACAAGACGTTCGATTCCAAGACGATCCTGGCCATCGTCCTGTCCGTCCTCGTGATGGCGGGAGGGACCTGGATTCAGCAGAAATTCTGGCCCGCCCAGAGCGCGCCGGCTCCCCAGCCCGCGACCGCCCAGCCCGCGGCCGTCCCGGCCCCGACTCCGACCCCGGCCGCCGCGCCGGGTCTCCCGGCTACGGGAGCCGCCGCTTCCGTGCTCGCGGCCGGGGAGTTCGAGGCGCCCTCCGCGGAGGCGACCTACACCGTCAAGACCGACGTGATGGAAGCGGTGTTCACGAACCGGGGCGGCGAGCTCGTCTCCCTGCGGCTTCCGAAGCACGCCGACAAGGACGGGGTCGTCGAGCTGATCGACGCCCCCCGGGGGGAGGCCCAGGCCTTCGCCCTGTCCCTGGGAGGGCCGAACGCCCCGCCCCTCCGGGAGCTCATGAACTTCCGCCGGATCGACGACCGGACCGTGGAGTTCTGGAGGACCTTCCTGCCTTCGAACGGTGGGACCGATCCCTTCACCCTGCGCAAGCGGTTCACCTTCGTCCCCGGGGAATACATGTTCCGGCTGGAGATCGTGCTGGAGAATTCGGTCAACGACGTTTTGCCCCTGACCGCGGACGGCTTCGCCTACACCTTGACCTACGGACCCCGGATCGGTCCGATCATCCACGAGGGCGGACGGTACGCGGACTTCCGGAAGCTCGCCGCCCTGGAGAACGGAAAGAAGAAGACCATCAACCCCAAGGGCGGGGTCGAGACCACGGACCGGCGGGCCGCCTGGAGCGCCGTCGCGGGCAAGTACTTCACCCTGATCGTCCTGCCCGACGCCACCCCCTACACCACGACCTACCGCTCCCACCTGGAGAACGGAAAGCCGGACCTCTCGTCCCTGGCCTTCTCCCGGCCGGCCATCAAGGCCAGCCGTCAGACGGACATCTTCCATGTATACTTCGGTCCCAAGTCCTCCCGGGAGCTGGTGCGGTACGACGACTCCTCCAAGAACGCCTTCGGTCGGACCGGGGACAAGCTGGAGGAGGTCATGGAGGGGGGCAACATCCTGGGGTGGCTCGAGGCCATCCTCAAGGTGGGTCTGAACTTCTTCTACGGCCTC
>CALMRC010000022.1 GCA_937873275.1 uncultured Spirochaetota bacterium | reverse complement strand
GCGGGCCGGGTTCCGGGGCGGGCCGGAGCACGGGGAGCGCTTCCTCGGGTTCGTGGCCCGGGAGACCCGGGAGATCCTGGCTTCCCTGGGCCTGCGGAGCCTCGACGAGGCGGCGGGCCGGTACGATCTCGTGGACTTCCACGGCCGGGCCGGCTCCGGCCGGGGGAGGCTCCTGGACTTTTCCCGGTTGAAGCAGTCCCTGGAATTGGCGAAGAGCTGCCTGACCCTGGCGGGGGAGGAGGGGTCGGAACCCCTGGTGATCCCGCCGCCGCCCGCCGGCCTTGCGGCCTTCGAAGCCCGGTGGAAGGCCCCGTTCCCGGCGCCGGACCTGGAGGCGGACCTCCTGGAACCCGTCTGCTCGGCCCTGGCCCGGGGGCGGCTCTTCGAGGCGGACCGGCGGATCCGGAGCTCGGACCGCTCCGTCGGCGCGGCCCTGAGCGGGGAACTGGCCCGCCGGGGCTTGTCCGGGGCGGCCGGGGGGACCGGGGGGACCGCCGTCCTCCGGTTCGAGGGGACCGCGGGTCAGAGCTTCGGGGCCTTCCTGGCATCGGGGCTTTCCCTGGAGCTGGAGGGGCAGGCGAACGACTTCGTGGGCAAGGGCCTGTCCGGAGGGCGTATCGCGGTGCGGCCGCCCCGGAACAGCCCCTTTCCCCCGGAGACGGGCATCATAGCCGGCAACGTCTGCCTCATGGGCGCGACCTCCGGGGAGGTGTACCTGGGCGGACGGACGGGGGAGCGATTCGCCGTACGGAACTCCGGGGCGACCGCGGTGGCCGAGGGGGCCGGGGACTACGCCTGCGAGTACATGACCGGCGGCCGGGTCGTCCTGCTGGGACGGACGGGCGCCCGCTTCGGCGCCGGGATGTCCGGAGGCGTCGCCTTCGTGCTGGACGAGGACGGGACCTTCCCGTCCCGTACGGACGCGGGGTCCGTGGTCTGTCGACCCCTCCCGGAAGGGGAGGAGGAGGTCCTCCGGGGAGACCTGGAACGCCATCTCGGGGCGACCGGAAGCCCCCGGGCACGGACCCTCCTCGCGGACTGGACCGCGGCCCGGTCCCGCTTCGTCCAGGTCGTGCCCCGGTCCTGACCTCGGGCCGTCGTCCAGCCCGGCAAAAAGAATTCTCGCCTCGTTCCTTGACGGATGCCTCATATCGTGGTAATATCAAAATGATATCAAGAAAATATCGCCCTTCGGGGCGGGGAGGCTATCGATGAGTACGGAACCCTTGCTCGAGGAAAAACCGGCCGCCGGGATGGACGGGATGGCGGCGCTGATCCTGAACATCCTCCTGACCCTGGCCGCCGTCGCCGGGACCGTCCTGGGGATCGTCGCCCTGGACCGCGGGGACGGCGGGGCCGGAGCCGTGGCCCTGACGGTCCTCTGCGGGCTCTACGCCGCCGGGATCGGACCCGTCCTGTTCGGGGGCCTTCGGATCCTCCGGCCCAACGAGGCCCTGGTCCTGACCCTGTTCGGGAAGTACCACGGCTCCCTGCGGGGACCCGGCTTCTTCTTCGTGAATCCCTTCGCGGCCTCGGCGCTTCCGCCGGACCAGGAGCCCACGACGGGAGCCGTCCCCGGCGATGGCAAGCCGCCCGTGAAGGCCGGAAGCCCCGGGGCCGGGGCAGCCGCCTGGGGCGGCCGGAAGCCGGCCCGCCGCATTTCCCTGAAGGCCATGACCCTGAGCAACGACCGGCAGAAGGTCAACGACGCCCTGGGCAATCCCATCATCATCGGCATCGTGGTGGTCTGGAAGGTCGTGAACACCGCCAAGGCGGTCTTCAACGTGGACAACTACGTCGAGTACCTTTCCATCCAGTGCGATTCCGCCCTGCGGAACATCGTCCGCCTCTACCCCTACGACGCGACGGACGAGGAGGGGGAGAAGTCCCTCCGCGGGTCGAGCCTGGAGATCGCGGAGCGCCTGAAGGAGGAGATCCAGGGCAAGGTGGATCTGGCGGGCCTGGAGATCCTGGAGGCCCGGATCACCCACCTGTCCTACGCCCCGGAGATCGCGGCGGCCATGCTCCAGCGCCAGCAGGCCACGGCCATCATCGCGGCCCGGCAGATGATCGTGGAGGGGGCCGTCGGCATGGTGGAAATGGCCCTGGACAAGCTCTCGGACAAGAACATCGTGGACCTGGACGAAGAGCGGAAGGCCGCCATGGTGAGCAACCTCCTGGTGGTCCTCTGCGGCAGCAAGGACGCCCAGCCCGTGATAAACTCGGGCACCATCTACTGACGAGTCCGGGGGGAGAGGCATGGAAGGAACGGACAAGGACGGCGGCAAGAAGCAGATCCTCCTCCGGCTCTCCCCGAGCCTCTGGAGGGAGCTGGCCGCCTGGGCCGAGGACGACTTCCGTTCCATCAACGGCCAGATCGAGTACCTCCTGACCGAGTGCGTCCGCCAGCGAAAGAAGAACCGGGATTGAGGGGGAGGGCGGCCGCCGCACGGGGCCGCCCCGCCGCCGGGCGGTTGCGTTTCCGTCCGGGAGGCGTACAATGGAGGCATCCCGCACCGAGGAGCCTTCCATGGCGCTCAAGCATATCGGCTACCGTGCCTACCAGACCGTCCTGCGCCTGACATCCTACTTCCTGTCCTTCCGGCCTCCCGAACTCTTGGAGGGGCCCGGCAGCGTGAAGCGCCTCCCGGCCCTGATCAAGAAGAAGGGCTTTTCCAAGGTTTTGGTGGTCACCGACAAGGGCCTCCGGGCCGCAGGCCTTCCGGACGGCCTTCTGGCCGGGCTGGACGAGGCGGGGGTGCGATGGGTCCTGTATGACGGGGTCCAGCCCAACCCGACGATACCCAACATCGAGGAAGCTCTGTCCCTCTATACCCGGGAAGGCTGCCAAGCGGTCGTCGCCTTCGGAGGCGGGTCGCCCATGGACTGCGCCAAGGCCTGCGCGGCCCGGGCCGCGAATCCCCGCCGGACCGTGCGGCGGATGCGGGGCCTCCTGCGGGCGGGCCAGAAGCCCAAACCCCTGTTCGCGGTGCCCACCACCGCGGGCACGGGCTCCGAGGGCACCGTGGCCGCGGTCATCGCGGACCCCGAGACCCACGAGAAGTATTCCATCTCGGACCCCAAGATCATGCCCCGCTGGGCGGTCCTCGACCCCGAGCTGACCCTGGGGCTTCCGCCCCATATCACCTCCACCACGGGTCTGGACGCCCTGACCCACGCGGTGGAGGCCTACGTGGGCCGGAGCAACACCGCGGGCACCCGGGCCATGGCCGAGGAGGCGGTGCGCCTGGTCTTCGCGAACCTCCAGACCGCCTACAAGGACGGCCGGAACCTTACCGCCTGGACGGCGATGCTGAGGGCTTCCTTCTGCGCGGGCACCGCCTTCACCCGGGCCTACGTGGGGTACGTCCACGCCATAGCCCACCAGCTGGGGGGCCTGTATGGTATCCCCCACGGCCTGGCGAACGCGGTCATCCTGCCCTACGTGCTGGACTTCTACGGCGACGCCGTCGCCGCCCCCCTGGCGCGGCTGGCCGAGGAGGCCGGAGTCGGGGACGCGGATTCGGACGAGGCGTCCCGGGCCCGGGCCTTCGTGCAGGCCGTCCGGGACCTGTCCCGACGACTGGCCATCCCCGAACGCCTGGACGGCATCCGGGAGGAGGATATTCCGATCATCGTACGGCGCGCCCTGGGGGAGGCCCACCCGATCTATCCGGTCCCCGAGTTCATGGACGCCGCGGACTGCGAGGCGGTAGTTCGAAAGGTCGCCGGGCTTTCCTAGACGAGCGCCAGCCCGACCTCCAGGGCCTTCAGGTTCAGCTCCACGAAGGCGGGCTTCACGTTCTCCCGGATGATGCGCGCCCAGTCGATGGATCCTAAGCCCATGGAGCGGATGACGGCTCCCAGGAGGATGACGTTCATCACCTTGGAGTTCCCGAGCTTGGAAGCCTCGGCCGCGGCGTCCACGACGGAGGCGTCGGCCTTGGACTTGAGCTCTTCGAGGATCCCCTCGGGGTACTCGGCCTTGCCGGAGACCACGGGCATGGGGTTGATCCGGTAGTCGTTGACGATGGCCCGGCCCCCGGGCTTCAGGAACCGGAGCCAGCGCAGGGCCTCCATCCGCTCGAAGCTCACCAGGATGTCCGCCCCGCCGACCTCGATGACCGGGGAGTGGACCTTCTCGTCCCCGTAGCGGACCTGGCTCGAGACCGAGCCGCCCCGCTGGGACATGCCGTGGATTTCGCTCATCTTGACGTCGTAGCCCGCCTCCATGAGGCCCGTGGTCAGGAGCTTGG
>CALMRC010000021.1 GCA_937873275.1 uncultured Spirochaetota bacterium | reverse complement strand
CGGTCCTTCCTGGCCTCCGGTGTCGCCCCCCGGTACGCCTTCATCATCGCGGCCCCGGAGATCATGGCCTGGACCCGGGCCGAGGGGTCCGGTCTCTCCGGGTTCTGCTACGTCTCCGCCAGCCACAACCCCCCCGGCCACAACGGCGTCAAATTCGGCCTGGCGGACGGGGGCGTCCTTCCGGCCCCGGAGGCGGAGTCCCTGGCCCGGGACTTCCGGGACCTGGTCCGGGATCCCGCGGCCCGGAAGGCGGTCCTCGAGGAAACGGCGGGAATCGGCGAGCGGGCGGTGTCCCGGATCTTCGCGGCCTGCGCCGCCGAGAAGAGGTCCGCGGTTTCCGCCTACACCCTCTTCGCCCGGCGTACCGCCGCGGATCGGGAGGATCTGGAGGAACAGGAGCGGGTCCTGGACGGAATCGGCCGGGCCTGCGAGTCCCGGCCCCTCGGGATCGTGGCCGAGATGAACGGCTCCGCCCGCTCGGTGTCCATCGACGCGGACTACCTGGCCATGCTGGGGGTGCGATCCCGGCTCGTGAACGCCCGGCCCCGGGCCTTCGCGCACCGCATCGTGCCGGAAGGGACCTCCCTGGACCTGTGCCGGAAGGAGCTGGAGGCCGCCCGATCCGAGGATCCGGCCTTCCTCCTGGGGTATGTCCCGGACTGCGACGGGGACCGGGGCAACCTGGTCCGCTGGTCGGAGGCCGCCGGCCGGGCGGAGGCGCTGGAAGCCCAGGAAGTGTTCTCCCTGGCCGTGCTCTCCGAGCTGGCCTGCCTGCGGGCGGCCGGGTCGGGGTCGTCCGGGAGGATCGCCGTGGCCGTGAACGACGCGACCAGCCTGCGGATCGACGGGATCGCACGGGCCCTGGGGGCGGAGGTGTTCCGGGCCGAGACCGGGGAGGCCAACGTGGTGAACCTGGCCCGGAACCTCCGCTCCGAGGGCTGGACGGTCCGGATCCTGGGGGAGGGCTCCAACGGGGGCAACATCACCCACCCCGCCGCGGTCCGGGATCCCCTGAACACGGTGACGGCCCTGGTCAAGCTCCTGGCCCTGCGGGGGGCGGACGGCGGGATCGCTCCCTTCCGAGCCTGGCTGGAAGCCGCGGGGCGGGGAGGGGAGTACTCCCCGGACTTCACCCTGGACGACGTCCTGGGGAGCCTGCCGGCCTGGACGACCACCAGCGTCTTCGAGGAGCGGGCCCTGATGCGGATCCCCGCGGGGGATCCCGCGGACCTGAAGCGCCGCTACCAGGACCGGTTCCGCTCGGAGTGGGCGGCCCGCCGCGGGGAACTGGAGCGGAGGTTCGGTTTCGTCTCCTGGGAGGCCCGGGCCTCGGTTGGCTCGTCGGAACGGGACGCCACGGACGACTTCGGCACCGCCGGGCGGGGTGGACTCAAGATCCTCTTCCGGGACGCGGGGGGCTCGCCCGCGGGTTTCCTCTGGATGCGGGGCAGCGGCACCGAGCCGGTCCTCCGGATCATGGCGGACCTCCGGGGCCGGGACCCGGAGGGCGAGTCCTGGCTCCTGGACTGGCATAGGGGGATGGTGAAGGCGGCGGCCTCCGGGCTGGGGTAGTCGAGCACCCGGGCCCGCCGGACTCCCGCCTTGCGCCTGCCTCCATTATCTGCTACTATCCGCGAACGGGCGCATAAGGAGCGGGTATGGGCATACGGGGTGAACTGTTCTCCAGCAAGATCAACTGCCGGGGCAGGTCCTATTTCTTCAACGTCAAGGAAAACCGGACCGGGGACGTCTTCCTGAACATCGTGGAGTCCAAGCCCACGGAAACCTCGGACTTCGAGAGAAGGTCCATCGTGGTGTTCAAGGAGGACATGCGGGAGTTCCTCCAGGCCTTCGAGAAGGCCCTTCGATACATCGATACCTCCCAGGCCCCCAAGAAGACGACCCGGCGCGCTCCCCGCTCCGCCAAGCCCGAGGGGAGCGACGCGAAGGCCCCGCCGAAGCGGCGGATGGTGGTACGAAGGAAGGATGCCGAGCTGCCCGGGGACGGGACGGAGTCCTGACCCCCGGAGGCCGGGGGATTACCGGCCCAGGATCGTGAGGATTCTCTCCAGGACCTTCTTGCGGTCCAGGGGTTTCACGATATAGCTCTTGGCGCCCAGGAGAAGGGACTTCTTTACGATGTCCTCCTTGCCCAGGGCGCTGACCATCACCACGGCGGCGTTCTTGTCGAACTCCAGGATCTTCTCCAGGGCCGTGACGCCGTCCATCTTCGGCATGGTGATGTCCATGGTGACCAAGTCCACGTTCGGGTAGAGTTCCTTGTATTTCTCGATCCCGACCACCCCGTCCCCGGCGGTTCCCACCACGTCGAAACCCTCGGAGGTCAGGATCTGTCCCAGCTGCTTGGCGATGAACATGGAATCGTCCACGATCAGGACGCGATAGGGTGATCCGTCCGGCTTGACGCCGTCGGGGCGCTTTTCGTTGATATTCGGCATGTCGCTCTTGGCTATCATACGCGTCCACGCTCCTTTTCCCCGATCCGCGGGTGCCGGAATGCCGGGGGGTCCCCCGTGTCGCTTGCGCCCGGGAAACCCCTCGCAATTTCCGGCGTTCTTCTTGAGAGCGTCGGAAACCGCTGAACATCACCGGCCGGCCAAGACTCCGACGGAACTTGTCGGCCGGCCCGGATGTCTTGATACTGTATAATCCATGGATTTGAAGAATGCAAGGCGCGGAACGGGAAAAGCCGCGGCCGGGCCCCTTGACGGCCGGACGGCTTTTTCGCATACTTGCGGACACGTCTACGCGGTACGGAGTCCCGGCGGCCTCCGGCGGGCCGCGCGTAGGACCCAGCTCATAGAAGGAGTGCGACCGTGCCCTGCGGAAGAAAGCGAAAGCTCAAGAAGATCGCGACGCATAAGCGCAAGAAGAAGAAGAGAAAGAACCGGCACAAGACCCGTTGACGCGTCGCGGGAGAAGCGGCCGTTCCCGCTGGGAGCGGCCGTTTTTTGTTGCCCGATCCCCCGGAGGCGGGTAGTATAAGCCATGGCCCGAGATATCGACGTACTTCAGCTCCTGCGCTCCTACGCCGCGAAGAACAAGGTCTCGACCATCGACTACCGTTCCTTCGCCCAGATGGTCCAACGGCAGGCGGTCCAGGCCAACCGTCCGGAACCGATCTACCGGGACCTGGCGTCCAACCCGGACGTCGTCCTGGTCCCGAAGCTGTTCCAGTACGCCCGGGACCGCAACCTCTCCATCAACACCGTCGGCGGCCAGATCGACTCCATATCCCTTCCCGAGCACTTCACGGACCTGCTCCTTTCGGAATACCGCCGGATGGAGGAGAACCCGGACATCCCGTTCCCGGACGAGGAGAGCATCCACGCGGAGCTTCCCGCGGAGTGGGTCCAGGCGGTTTCCGTGGAGACGGACCTGAGTTCCCTCGTCGAGACCTCCCGGGACCGGGCGGCCCCCTTCTACCGGCTGGTATTCCCCGAGGGCATCCGCCCGGTACTGATCCTCTCCCCGATGGTGGCGGACAAGCTCCTGGAGCACGCGGTCCTCAAGGTCCGTCAGTACCTCCGGAAGGGCGGGAACAAGGACTTCGTCCAGAACAAGCTGTCCTACGCCTTTCCGGGCAAGGAGATGCAGCTCAAGGACTCCCTGTCCACCATCCTGATCAAGCCCTTCGACGCGGTTCGGGACATGCGCACCTCCGGGAACGACTTCACCTTCGCCCTGTGGGCCTACCTGGCCAGCTACATGAAGCAGGACATCTTCAAGAAGTCGGACAAGAACCCCGAGGATTGGTCCAACCTCCAGGCGATCTTCCTCTGCGAGGTGTACAACAACTTCTACAAAGGCAAGGCCCAGCGGGCGGTCGAACGGGAGACGGCCTTCAAGACCCTGGAAACCCTGCTGCGAAAATCCCCCTACAACTTCACCCTGGACGAGGTGACCAATTTCCGGGATTCCATGGGACGCCCCCTCCTGGGCAAGTACACCCGGGAGGAGTTGGAGGAATGGCTCCGGGATCGGACAACCCGGGCGGAGCCCGGCCGGCTTCCGGAAGTGCTCGTACCCGTCACGTCCCGGGGACAGAAGTGGCTGGTCGCGAAGAACCGGGTTTTGCCCCTGGTCGTCCGGCTCCTGGGGGAGGCCCGGGCGTCGATCCGGACGTCCCTGATCGCGGAGTGGAAGTCGATCCTCGAGACCTACGCCTCCCTGCCCACCATGGAGGACGACGCCGCCTACCGTCGGGACCTGGAGGAACGGGTCGCCCGGGGGTATCCCATACTCTTCGTGCTCATCTCCGAGCGGATCTTCTCCCTGGTCTACAACGAGCTCCGGGAAACCCCGGACGCGGTCCCCGAACTGGACCGGTTCTTCTCGAAGGGGGACCTGGTCCCCATCGACGAACTCCTGGACCTGCGGCGGAAGCACATGGTGACGGACGTCCGGAACCTCCTTCCCATCTGGTATACCCTTCCCATCCTCTCGGGATTGTTCGCCTTCCTGTACCGGCTGACCAGCAAGAAGCGGGCCCGGAAAGAGAGGCTGGCCAGCGTGGCGGAGCGGGCTTCGGACACAAAACCGGACCGGCCCGAAGGGACTTCCAAATTCTCGGACCGACGGCTCGAGTTCGCGGCGGCGGCGGCCAAGGTGGAGCAGGCCCTACTTCCGGAGGGCTACAAGCTGGACGAGTACCTCTCGGTGCTCATCAACCGCTGGAATACCCTGCTGAATCCGAAGGCCAAGGCGGACCTCACCGAGGACGTCAACTCCCTCGTCCGGGACTATCTCCGGGGCCTCCTTCGCAGCCTCAAACCGTCCAACTTCACGCCCGAGCGGGTCACGGGCCTGGCCGCCACCCTGGCGGATACCCCCTCCCTGCTCAAGATCCGGAACCACTCGGCCCTGGAGGAGTATGTCCGCCTGTACATGGTGCGGCTCCTGAAAACCCGGTAGCGCTTTTCCGGTCTCGATTTCCCTCCACCTCCGACACGCCTCCCTCCGGCCGACCTAGCCGTCCGGGCCGGAGGCCGCTTCTCTTCCCTGAATCGGATAGAATTCCAGAGTGTTTCGATCGGTGAAATGACCTTTCAACAATTGCATTTTTTTCTTGCGCGCTCCGGGAAACACGGGTATACTCAATCATCCGACGGACGCACAGCCCGGCATCGACGCATGTTTAACGATCCTCACCGTCCCGGACGGTCGGAGATCCGGGACGAAGGAGCGCGCATGGCTACCATTCTTGTGATCAACCCGGGATCCACCTCCACGAAGATCGGCGTCTTCCGGGATCTCGAGGAAGTCTTCACGGAAACGGTGACCCATTCGGCCGAGGAAATCGCCCGGTACGCTTCCATAGCCGACCAATACGGTTTCCGGGAAAAGCATATCCGGGATGCCCTGCGGAAGCGCGGCTTCGACACGGGCGGCATTTCCGCGGTGGTCGGACGCGGCGGACTTCTCCGGCCCATCCCGGGCGGGGTGTACCGGGTTTCGGACCCCATGCTGGAGGACCTTCGGGCCGCAAAGTACGGTGAGCACGCCTCGAACCTGGGGGCCCTGATCGCCCACGCCCTGGGCCGGGAATGGGGGGTTCCCTCCTTCATCGCGGATCCCGTGGTGGTGGACGAGCTCTCCGACGTCGCCCGGGTGGCCGGGCACGCCCTCTTCGCGCGCCGAAGCATCTTCCACGCCCTGAACCAGAAGGCCGTCTGCCGCCGCTACGCCCGGGAGAACGGCCGCCCCTACGAGGAATTGACCCTGATCGTGGCCCACATGGGGGGCGGCGTTTCCGTGGGGCTCCACCAGAACGGCCGGGTGACGGACGTGAACCAGGCCCTGAACGGGGAAGGTCCCTTCAGCCCCGAGCGTTCGGGGACCCTCCCGGCCGGGGACCTGGCCAAGCTCTGCTTTTCCGGGAAGCACTCGGAGAAGGAAGTCCTCAAGATGATCACGGGGCAGGGAGGCATGGTCAGCCTCCTGGGAACCAACGACATGCGGGAGGTCGAGAAGGCCGCCGAGGCGGGAGAAGCCAAGGCGGATCTCTGTTACCGGGCCTTCATCTACAACGTCGGCAAGTATATCGGCTCCCTGGCGGCCGCGGCCTGGGGCAAGGTGGACGCGATCATCCTGACCGGCGGGATCGCCCACGGCAAGGGAATCCAGGAGGGGATCCGCCGGATGTGCGGCTGGATCGCCCCCCTCGTCGTATACCCGGGAGAGGGTGAGCTGGAGGCCTTGGCCCTGGCGGGCACCCGGGCCCTCTCCGGGGAAGCTTTAATCCAGGAGTACTGAGATGAAGAGCATCCAGGAGATTCTGGACAGGGCCCGGTCCCTCGGGCGCAAGCGGATCGCCGTGGCGGCCGCCCAGGAGCACAGCGCCCTGGAGGCAGCGGCGGCCGCGGCGGAGCACGGACTGGCGGATCCGATCCTGATCGGGGATCTGGCTGCGATGGACCGGATCGCCGGGGAGCTCGGCCTCGACCTGTCCCGGTTCCAGCGCATCGAGGAGAAGGACAACGGGAGGGCGGCGGCCAAGGCGGTGGATCTCGTCCGGGAGGGCCGGGCGGACCTCCTCATGAAGGGGATCCTCGACACCTCGGTCCTGCTCAAGGCGGTGCTGAACAAGGAGACGGGCCTGAACGCGGGTCGCCTCACCAGCCACGTGGCGGTGATGGAGACCCAGACCTACCACAAGCTCCTACTCGTCACGGACGCGGCCATCAACATCGCCCCGGACATTCCCGGGAAGCTGGACATCATCGCCAACGCCGTCCAGGTGGCCCATGCCCTGGGAATCGCGAATCCCAAGGTGGCCCTCCTGGCGGCGGTGGAAAAGGTGAATTGGGAGAAGATGCCCTGCACGGCCGACGCGGCGATCCTGACCCAGATGAACCGCCGGGGGCAGATCAAGGGATGCCTTGTGGACGGCCCCCTGGCCTTGGACAACGCGGTCAGCGCGGAGCGGGCCCGCATCAAGGGCATCGTATCCGACGTGGCCGGGGACGCGGACATCTTCGTGGCCCCGGACATCGAAGCCGGCAACATCCTCTACAAATGCCTGCTGGACCTCGGGCAGGCGAAGGGAGCCGGCATCGTCGTGGGGGCGGCCAAGCCGGTGGTGCTGACCAGCCGGGCCGACACGGCGGACGTGAAACTCGCGAGCATCGCCCTGGCCTGCGTGGTGGCGACGGGAAGTCAATAGTGAACCGTGAACAGTGAACCGTGAACAGTGAAGAGGATGCCGATCCTTCCGTCCACTGTTCACCGTCCACCGTCCACCGAAAGGAGTTTTTATGGCGATCAAGGGAAAACCGGAGATAGACCGGGAACGCTGCAAAGGGTGCCTGCTCTGCGTGCGCGCCTGCCCGACCAAGGTCCTGGAGGCGGACGCGGCTCCGAACTCCTGGGGATACTATCCGGTGCGGGCCGCCGCGCCGGACAAGTGCATAGCCTGCGGCAACTGCTACCTCGTCTGTCCGGACGTGGCCGTCACGGTCTACAAGCTGTAAGGAGGCACGGAACATGGCCGAAGAAAAGCGATTGATGAAGGGCAACGAAGCCATCGGCGAGGCCGCCATACGCGCTGGATGCACCGCCTATTTCGGATACCCCATCACACCCCAGAACGAACTGACCGCCTACATGGCCCGGCACATGATCGACCACAAGCGGACCTTCATCCAGGCGGAGAGCGAGGTTTCCGCCATCAATATGGTGTTCGGCGCGGCCGCGGCGGGCGCCCGGGCCATGACCAGCTCCTCCAGCCCCGGGGTCAGCCTCAAGCAGGAAGGCATTTCCTACTGCTGCGGCGCCGACGTCCCC
>CALMRC010000020.1 GCA_937873275.1 uncultured Spirochaetota bacterium | reverse complement strand
CGACTTCACGGACCTCCTGACCCGGCGGAAGTCCACCCTCGACGTCATCTGCGCCTTCCTGGCCGTGCTGGAGGCCGTGAAGTTGCGGTGGATCGCTATCTATCAGCACAAACTCTTCGGAGACATACAGATAAGACGGCATGACAAACGAAGCGAACGAATCGACGACTCAGGAGCCCCCGATGGAAGTGCGCCTGGAGCGTGAGACCGCCCTTCTGGAGACCATACTCTTCCTCGAGCCGGAACCCCAGGACCTGGCGGCCCTGGTGAGGATTTCCGGTCTCGGCAAGGACGTGGTGGAAGCCGCGCTCCGCTGCCTCGAGGAGTCCCTCGCGGCGCCGGATCACGGCCTGGAGCTTGTCCGGATCGGCGGAGGCTGGACCCTGGCCCCCAAGCGGGACCTCTGGGAGGGACTGCGGGAGCACTACGGCCGGAAGAAGGAGTCCAAGCTCTCCAAGGCCGCCCTGGAGACCCTGTCCATCATCGCCTATTCCCAGCCCGTGACCCGGGCGGAGATCGAGGCCCTCCGGGGGGTCGGGGCGGACACCATGATCCACTTCCTCCTGGAGAAGGAGCTGATCAAGGAGGTCGGGAAGAAGGACGCTCCGGGCCGACCCATCCAGTACGGGACCACCAAGGAATTCCTCAAGTACTTCCGACTCGACTCCATCGCGGACCTGCCCCGCCTGGACGAACTGGACCGGGAACGGTTCGAGAGGGAGGAGCCGTGACGGAGGGAGAGGCCGCCCCGGGCCCCCGGGGCACGCGCCTGCAGGCCTACCTGGCCGCCTGCGGGGTCGCGAGCCGCCGTGCCTGCGAGGATCTCATCCGGGCGGGCCGCGTTTCCCTGGACGGACGGGTCGTCACCGAGATGGGGGTCCGGGTAGGCGAGGGGACCCGGGTCGAGGTGGACGGCACGCCCGTCCGGCCGGAGACGCGGAAGCGGTACCTGGTCCTCCACAAGCCCGCGGGGGTGCTCTCCTCGGCCTCGGATCCCCATGGACGGCCCGTGGCGGTGGACCTGTTGAAGCCTTCCGTGGAGGAACGGGTCTACAATATCGGCCGCCTGGACTACGACTCCGAGGGGCTCCTGCTGTTCACCAACGACGGAGACTTCGCGGGTCTCGTCGGCCACCCCTCCGGCGACATCGAGAAGGAGTACCGGGTCCGGACGGACCGTCCGGTTCCGGAAGGTTTCCCGAAGGCCTTCGAGCGGGGCATCCCGGAGGGGGGGCAGATCCTCCGGGCCCGTTCCGTCGCGCCCGAGGACGAGCGTACCCTCCGGGTGGTGCTGATCGAGGGCCGAAACCGGGAAATCCGCCGGGCCCTGGCCGCCTTCGGGCTGGCCGCGGTCCGCCTGACCCGGGTCCGGATCGGGCCCGTCACCCTCGAGGGGCTCCCGCCCGGGGCCTTCCGGGACTTGACCGGGCCGGAGCGGGACACCCTGCGGGACTCGGCCTCGAATCCCCCGTCCAAATCCAATTCCAGGAGCCGCCCGTCATGATCGTAGCCATCGACGGCCCCGCCGGAACCGGCAAGAGCACCATAGCCCGGATGGTGGCCGAGCGCCTCGGCTTCACCTACGTGAATTCCGGGAGCCTCTATCGCGCCCTGACCTACGGGATCCTATCCGCGGGCCTGGACCCCTCCGAGGAGGGGCCCGCGGTCGAATGGGCCCGGACCGCCCGCCTTGATTACCGGGGAGGACGGGTCCACCTGGATGGCCGGGACGTGGAGGAGAACCTTCGCACCGACGCCGTGGAGGCCTGGGTGGCCCAGGTCAGCGCCTTCGTGCCCCTCCGTCACCGGGTAAACGACGTGGTCCGGGGGCTTTCCCGGAGCCTGGACATCGTCGTGGAGGGTCGGGACATGACCACCACGGTCTTCCCGGACGCCGAGTACAAGTTCTACCTGGACGCCACGGCGGAAAGCCGGGCCCGGAGGAGACTCTCCCAGGGTACGAGCGGGATGAGCCTGGAGGAGATCCGGCAAAACATCGAGATGCGGGACCGCATCGATCGGGAAAAACCGGAGGGGCCCCTAAAAGTAGCCCCGGACGCCGTGTATTTGGACACCTCTCACTTGACCATAGAGGAAGTTTATGAGAAAGTGTACACGAAAATTCAACAGCAAGGGAACATTATGGGTGTGAAGGAAGTGGGAATGGAAGGGTCCGCGTCCCCCGAGGACAATTTCCAGACACAATTGCAGGAACAGTATCTCAAGTCCATGGATCACCTCGAAGAGGGGGAACTCGTCGACGGTCAGGTGATCGAGGTCGCGAACGATTGCGTCTTCATCGACGTGGGGGCCAAGTCCGAGGGGAAGATCCCCCTGGTCGAATTCGATACGGCCCCGAAGATCGGGGATACGGTCAGCGTGGTGCTCCTCAAGAAGGAGACCTACACCGGTGAGATCGTCGTGTCCAAGAAGCGGGCGGACGAGAAGCTCCGGTGGCGCATCATCTCCAACGCCTTCCGGGACAACGAACCCGTGGACGGAGTCATCGAGAAGGAGATCAAGGGCGGGTTCGACGTGAACCTCGGCCCCAACCTCCGGGCCTTCCTGCCGATCTCCAAGGCGGACACCCAGCGGGTGGAGAAGGGCGACTACCTCGTCGGCGTCAAGACCAAGTTCTACGTGGAGCGTCTCTACTCCGAAAAGCGCGTCAACCTGGTCGTGAACCGGCGCAAGTGGCTGGAGGAGCAGACCGAGAAGAACCGCGAGGAATTCTTCTCCAAGGTCCAGATCGGGGACACCGTCAAGGGCGAGGTCAAGAGCTTCACCAGTTTCGGGGCTTTCATCGACCTGGGCGGCTTCGACGGCCTCCTGCACATCAACGACATGAGCTGGGGACACGTAACCCGGCCCAAGGACTTCGTGAAGAAGGGGCAGGAGATCGAGCTCAAGGTCATCCGGATGGATCCCGAGGAGAAGCGGATCAACCTCTCCCTCAAGCATTTCACCGAGGATCCCTGGCTGTCCTTCGAGGCCCGCTACCACGTCGGCGACGTGGTGAACGGCAAGGTCACCAAGCTCACGGACTACGGCGCCTTCATCGAGATCGAGGAGGGCATCGAGGGACTCGCGCACATCTCCGAGTTCTCCTGGGTGCGCAAGGTGCGCAAGCCCGAGGAGATGCTCCGGATCGGCGATCCCGTCCAGTGCATGATCCTGGCCTACGATCTCCAGGCCGGGAAAGTCTCCCTGGGACTCAAGCAGGTACAGGACAACCCCTGGGACCAGGTTTCCGAGAAATACCCCGTGGGCATGCGCCTGACCCGGAAGGTCGTGAAGCTGACCAACGCCGGAGCCTTCATCGAGCTCGAGGAGGGCATCGACGGATTCCTCCACGTGGACGACATCTCCTGGACCAAGCGGGTCAAGCACCCCGGCTCCGAGCTCCAGGTGGGCCAGGAGATCGAGGTCATGGTCATCGACTCCGACCAGGACAACCGGAACATCCGGCTGGGCATCAAGCAGCTCTCCGAGGATCCCTGGCATTCCTTCGCCACGGCCTTCCACGTGGGCAGCGTGGTGGACGGCACCGTATCCTCGATCACCGACTTCGGCGTCTTCGTGAAGGTCCAGGGGGACATCGAGGGGCTCGTGAACAAGTCGAACCTCTCCACGGACCGGGACGAGACCTTCGAGGACGCGGTCAAGAAGGTGGAGGTGGGGCAGCCCATCAAGACGGTCATCGTGGAACTGAGCCCGGAACGGCAGAAGCTCTCGTTGTCCGTGCGCGACCTCGTGAAGAAGCAGCAGAGGGAGGAGATCTCCCGCTTCATGCAGGACGACGCGGCGGAGGGCTACACCCTCGGCGACATGCTCAAGGAGAGGGGCGGCTCGGGCAAGAACTCGTGATCCGAGATGCTTGAACGTATCGACCCGCGTAAGTTCGAGACCCTCATCGAGATCAACACGTTGATCAACTCGAACTACGCGGACGCTACGGCCCTGCTCACCCATATCATCGAGTCCGCCACGAGGCTGACCGAGGGCGAGGCCTCCAGCCTGGTGCTCAAGAACCCGGAGGACGGGAAACTCTACTTCGAGATCGCCCTGGGCCCCAAAGGCCGGGACGTCAAGAAATTCTCCCTGAATCCGGGGGAGGGCATCGCGGGCTGGGTGGCCGCACACTCGCAGTCGCTGATCGTCAACGACGTGGAGACGGACAGCCGGTTCTACGGGGAAATCTCCAAGAGCATCGGCTTCCCGACCTACAGCATCCTGGCGGTGCCGATGGTGGTCCGGGACAATTGCGTCGGCGTCATCGAGATCATCAACAAGAAGGACAAGAAATACTTCACCCAGGAGGATCTCCAGTGGCTGGAGATCTTCGCGGTCCAGGCGGCCATCGCGATCGAGAACGCCCGCTACCTGGAGCGCGCCCGGGAGGAGATCGGCTACCTCCGGGAGCAGATCGACATCGACAAGGGCTACCACGTCCTGGTGTCCGCCAGCCCCCTCATCCAGGAAAAGCTGGAGCTGATAGAGCGGGTAGCGCCCACGGACTCCTCGGTGCTGATCCTCGGGGAAAGTGGGGTGGGGAAGGAGCTCTTCGCGGAGCAGCTCCACCTCCGGTCCGGCCGTCGCAAGGGCCCCTTCGTTCGGGTCAACTGCGCGGCCCTTCCGGAAGGACTCCTGGAAAGCGAGCTCTTCGGCCACGTCAAGGGAGCGTTCACGGATGCGGTCCAGAACCGTAGGGGCCGCTTCGAGCTGGCCGACGGGGGGACCATCTTCCTGGACGAGATCGGGGACCTGCCCCTCAAGCTGCAGGCCAAGCTCCTCCGGGTGCTCCAGCAGAAGACCTTCGAACGGGTGGGGTCCAGCGACTCGGTGACCGTGGACGTTCGCATCGTGGCGGCGACCAACCGGGACATCGAGGCCCTGGTGGAGACGGGGGAGTTCCGGAGCGACCTGTATTACCGGTTGAACGTGCTTCCCCTCTACGTCCCGCCCCTCCGGCAGCGCAAGGAGGACATACCCGCCCTGGCGGAGTACTTCCTGAAAAAGTTCGGGCGGGAGACCAAGAAGCAGTTCCGGGGCTTCACCGACGAGGCCATGGACACCATGCTTTCCTACCCCTGGCCGGGGAACGTCCGGGAATTGGAGAACGCGGTGGAACGCGCCTGCGTCATCGCTAAGGACCAGTACATCGGCCGGGCCGACCTGCTCCTGGGGGGGCGAGCCGAGGGTGGGGACGCCTACCGGGGCAAGAGCCTCAAGGATTCCCTCTCGATTTTCAAGCGACATTTCATCCGGAGGGCCCTGGAGGACCACGACTGGAACCAGACGGAAACCGCCAAGGTCCTGGACATTCAGCGGACCTATCTTTCCCGGCTCATCAAGGAACTTTCGATAAACGACTACAAGGAGTGATATATGGCCTCAAAGGAATCCTCCGCGCTGGATAAGGCTGCGCGGACCGCGCACGAGAAAGCCGCGCCGGCCGCTCAGGACAAGGCCGCGCGGGAGGAGAAGCCCAGCATCCATTCCCGGTTGAACGACTTCCTGCGGAAATACCGCGCGGCGGTGATCGCCGTGTTCGCCGCCGGCCTGCTGGCCGTCGTCGTAGCGGCGGTCTGGACGATCGCCGACGAGCGTGTCGCCGCCCGCTCCGCCCAGGCCTTGGAGACCGCGGAAGCTTCCCTCCAGGAATGGTACGGAATGGAGCCCGGACCGGCCGCGACTGAAAAGGCGAACGAGATATTGGCCGCCCTCGAGTCCATCCGGTCGAAGTACGGACGCCGCTACGCCGCCCAGAAAGCCGTCGTGCTCGCCGGCCGGGTGCAGGCGCGGAACGGCGACTGGGCCGCCGCGGAAAAGCTGTTCCGGGAGGCGGCGGATCTCCGGAAAGACAGCCTGCTCGCGGGATTCGCCCTGCAGGAGGCCGCGGTCGCCGCCGAGGAACGGCGGGACACCCAGGCGGCCATCGAGCTTTGGATGAAGGTGGTCGGCCTGGCCGGAACCGTGGGCGTTCCGCACGCCCATTTCGCCCTGGGCTCCCTGTACGAGGATACGAAGCAGTACGCCCAGGCCAAGGAGCAGTACGACAAGCTCATCGCGGCGTATCCCGAGAACGATTGGACAAAGCTCGCCCGGGACCGTATAATCCTCCTGAAGTCCCAGGGACTCCTGCCGTAACCGGAGACGGTCCGAATCTTCGGCGGCCCGGGGTTCCCGGGCCGCCGTTTTATTACCAGGAGGCGGGCATGGCGAAGAAGCGTCCCAAGATACTGGAAGCCCGGTGGTTCGGTTTGATCATCGGCGGTCTCGTGCTGGGCATCTTCCTGCTCCTGAACTACGAGACGGGCCTCCTGGCCAAGCTCGAACTCAAGGTACTGGACACATTCTTCGTCCTGAAGACCACCCAAGACAAGCGGACCCTCCAGGAGGGGGCCGTGCAGACCGAGCGGGACGTCAAGATCTCGGAGGATATCCTGATCGTCGGGATCGACACGAGCACCCTGTCGAAATACGGGAACTGGCCCTTCCCCCGAAGGATCCACGCGGACCTGGTCAATTCCTTCTCCCGGATCCGCAACCAGGACAACCGGGAACGGTCCCTGTTCCTGGACATTTTCTTCATCGATCCCGACCGGAATCCCGCCAACGACGCCCTCCTCGTGGACAGCATCCAGAAATCCGGACGGGTCTTCCTGGAAACCGTACTGATGCCGACCCAGTCCCTGGCCGCGGAGGAGGCGGACCTCGACACCCGGCAGGAGGCGCTCTACGAGACCTGGGGAGCCATCCGCGACATCCGGGGAGACTGGAAGTCCGTCCCCGGATTCTACGGCTACGAGCCTCCCCTGGAGCCCCACGGCCGGGCGTCCCGGGGCTACGGTCACGCCAATTTCATCGCCGACGCGGACAAGATCTACCGGCGCCAGCCCCTGGTGATCAAGTCGTCGGTCCTGCAGGAAATTCTCAAGCTCGACGACCTGGGCCCGGGATTCACGGTGGACGAGAAGAACCTGGAGCGGCTGGCCTGGCAGGACGACCGGGGTGAATACCACACGATCGACGTGCCCCTGACCGCGGAATCCCTGGCGACCCTGAAGGCGGAGATGGCCCGAAGGGCTCCTCCCATCGTGGAGGACACGAACCAGGACGGAACTCCGGACGCGCAGTACTTCATCGTCCGGAAATTCCGGGACACCTTCGTCCCCGCGATCACCCTTTCCCTGGCCCTGGATTACTTCGGAAGGACCCTGGACGAGATCGAGGTGGTGCTCGGGGATCACATCCTCATCCCGTCCCCGAGGAAGTTCGACGCCGCCACCGGACAGTGGGTGCCGTACACGATCCTCGTGTCCCGGGAGGAATACGACAAGGACGGGAACGTCGTCAGGCAGGCCGTGACCCGGGAGGTGCCCGAGATCCGGATTCCGATCAACGAGTTCGGGCAGATGATGGTCAACTACATGGGGCACCGATCCAGCGAAAGCCTCGACGGCCACCAGACCTTCCCGGTGCGTTCCTACGCCGGATACGCCGACCGCGTCCCGGGACCCGATCCGGCCGGGTGGGGAAGGACCCGGGGGGTGGCCAACAAGATCGTGATGGTCGGAGCCTTCGCCAGCGGTATGGCGGAGGACGAGAAGCCCACGCCCTACGGGCTCATGTACGGCATCGAGATCCACGCCAACGCGCTGAACACCATCCTCATGGACAATTTCGTCCACAAGGCGCCCGCGTGGGTGGATGTCCTCGTGCTGGTGGGAATGGTGTTGATCACCGCCTTCCTGGTGTCCCGCCTCTCGGCCTTGATCGGGGTAGGGTACACCCTCGTCTCGGTTATCGCGTATTTCTTCATCGCCTCCGCGATGTTCGACACCTCCGCCTATTTGCTGAACTACACGATGCCCGCCTTCGCGACCCTGTTCACCTTCATCGCCGTCATCGTCTACCGGGCCCTGACGGAGGACCGCGCCAAGCGGCAGATGAAGGAAACCTTCGGGAAATACCTTTCCCCCAAGGTCGTCGAACAGCTCGTGGACAATCCTCCCGAACTCGGGGGCGTCAACAAGGAACTGACGGTCCTCTTCTCCGACATCCGCGGATTCACGACCCTCTCGGAGAGCATGAGCACCCAGGAGCTGGTGAACCACCTGAACAGCTACCTGACCGTCATGACCGACGTTCTGCTGGAGTTCGGGGGATACCTAGACAAGTACGTGGGCGACGAGATCATGGGATTCTGGGGAGCCCCCTTGCCCCAGCCGGACCACGCGGTACTGGCCTGCAAGTGCGCCCTGAAGCAGATGATGAAGCTGAACGAGTGGAACCAGCAGTGGCCCGAGCCCATTCGCCTCAACATCGGTATCGGGATCAACTCCGGGATCATGACCGTGGGGAACATGGGCAGTCCCGCGCGCATGAACTACACCCTGACCGGGGACAACGTGAACCTGGGCGCCCGGCTGGAGGGCACGAACAAGGAATACGGCACGAACGTCATCATCAGCGAATTCACCTACGGCCTGGTGAAGGACAAGTTCATCGTCCGGGAGATGGACAACATCCGGGTCAAGGGAAAGTTCAAGCCTGTTTCCATCTACGAACTCGTGGACTGTCTCGAGCCCCTGGAACCCGCCAAGCCCGTGGACTCCTCCGGTCCTGTCCGGAAGGGCGGAGAGGAACGCTGAAGAGCGCGGTCGTGATTGCGGATTCGGGCGGGTCTCTTTACGGTCCGCTCCGGCGCTGGCTTACGGCCCTGGCGGTCGCGGCCGCCCTGGGTGTTTCCTCCTGCGGTCTCGAGGAGTACGTTTATCTGGAACCGCCGGATACCACGTTGAGTTCGAACATTCTCACGCTGACGAACAATACACAGAACGATCCCGCCGTCTTCATCGGATATAGGCTTCTCTACAAATTTCTTCCCAGCGAAGACGCCGTCGGCTCGGCGATTTCCACCGTATCCTCCCTGTTCGCCTCGTATCCGACATCGATCTACTCTAGGATGAAAACTTCCGCGGCGTTCCGGGACCTGAAAATTGGAAATGCAGAAGATACGGACTTGGTTATTTCAGTTCCGGATCGAGGGACGTCCTTCGTGATTTCCCTCGATTTTTCTTCCGCGGTCACCGGAACGACGAACCCGGCGGTCATGTCGGTCGATGACCTCGGCATCGGAACTCAGCCCGTATTGCCCGCAGAACTGCACAGGACCGTCACGGGGTATTCCGGTATAGGATTTTCGGGAAACGAACGGAACGCGACGTTAGGGTACGATGACCTGCGATCCGGAGATAATTACGATGCGGATACCGGAAAGACCTATCTTCTCGTCTACGTGCTCGCGATAGGGTACGACGGCTCGTTCATCGAGGTATACAGTAGACCTTCGTATTTCGTCGGAGGCACGCATTGTATAGGAATGGACGTCGCGGAGTGAATCGACGTTACTTCCTATAATGTACATTCTGTCGACTCCGGACATGGAATATGGAACGAGGAACTCCTTTGCCGGACATGATTTAGGGGGACTCTCCGTACAGCGTTTCGAACGCCTTGCGGAAATCCATGCGTCCTTGTCCGATATCTGCCCATTGGCGAATCCGGGTGACGACGTGCGGGCTTTTCAGGAAGGGCTGTCCGAAAGCGCGCTCGAACAGGGAGCCGAACCCGATTTCCCGGATTCCCGCGGATCGAAGACGGAACGACATGCCCATCGAATCCGGCCCGGGCTCCGATAGAATCGCGGAGCCTTCCAATCGGGGATCCGAGAGCAGGTTCCCCAGGATGAGGTGGGTATCCTGTAGACATGAATCCACCCGGTAGTCCGAGCCCCAAAGCATGGAAGACAGGGAAGGATTCTTCTTGCCCTCCCGGTGACGGTATAGATGCGCGCTATCGATCCGGATATTCGAAGGAAGAAACCTGTTCAGCGTGTCCTTGCACAGATCGGGTTCCGCCGGAGACAGGAGGGTCAGGGTGACGTAATCCTCCAAGGAGGACATGCCCAGGGGGATGGGATCCTCGATCTCGAGCCGGGGAGTCGGATTGAACCCTTGGGAAAAGACCACGGGGAGCCGGGCAAGCTGAAGGGCCCGATAGAACAGATCTATTACGGAATGGTGAGGCAGGAACGAAGCGGAAGAGGTCTTACGGTATCGAAGCACCAGTCGATAGCGGGACGTTCCGGCCTCGAGGGTTTCCTGCGAAGCGGAGGTCGTTTCTTTCGATTGGCCCGGGGTTGTAGGATGTAATCTATTGGATACAGTCGCGCCGGAATCGCTGCAGGATCCGCACCTATCCGTGCAGTTTTCGATACAAGCGCGCGTGCTTACGCAGTCGAGGGAGCGCTCCCATTCGCGCCGGAGAAAGGCCCGGCCTACTCGAAGAGATACCGAATCCCAGGGAAGCGGGGCGTCCAGGGGGCGGCCCTCCAGGGCCTCTTGAGCGATATCCGCCGGAGCGTTTTCCAGAGCCCGCGTCCAGGCGGTCGTATCCAGACGATCCTCCCAGGCATCCAGCCGGGCCCCGTTCCTCCAGGCGGAGAGGACGAGCTCCCCTACCCGTTCGTCCCCCCGGCTCAAGATCCCCTCGAGGACGGACACGAAGGGGGAATGGAAGGAGATCTTGATCCGCCGCTCGTGTCGGAACGCGTCGCGGATCGCGCGGATCCTCGATCCGGCCTCCTCCTCGCCGATCTGGGGCGCCCACTGGAAGGGAGTGTGGGGCTTGGGAATGAAGGTTCCGATGTTCACGTTCAGGTTGAACCGGGTTTTCGCCAGGAGTTCATTCAGGAAACCGATCATCGCCTCCGCTTCCGAGGCGCCCGAGGCGCCGGGGACCGGGAGGCCGACCATGAAATAGAACTTGGCCAGGCGATAGCCCTGGGCCGCGGCCGCTCCCAGGATGGCCAGGATCGTATCCAGGGTGGCGGTCTTGTTGATGCTTCTCTGCCAGGCATCCTCGGGGGTCTCCACCGCGAAGGTGAGTCCGCTCTTCCGGGTATGGGCGATCTCCTCCAGGACCGGAAGGTCGAAGCTTTCCACCTTGAGGGACGGAAGCTGGAAGGAGACGCGGTCTCCGGCCCATTTTCGGTTCAGGGCCCGAACCAGGTCCACGATGCCGGGATAATCCCCCGAGGACAGGGAGGAAAGGGTTATCTCCCGGTATCCCGACTGCAGCACCAGGCCTTCGACTTCCCGGAAAATGCGCTCCCGGGAGCGGACCCGCTGGGGACGGTAGAGGTATCCCGCGTGGCAGAACCGGCACCCGTTCGGGCAACCGCGCATGATCTCCACGGTGCCGTGGTCCTGGACCGGCTTGATCGCGGGCCACGGGAACGCCAGGGGGTATTCCCGATCCGGGAAACCGGCGTCCACGGCACGGACGGCGGTCTTTCCGGGCAACCAGAAAGCGGGCTCCTCCCGGAACCGCGCGAGAATCGCGGAGCGTCCCGGGCCGCCCGCGTCCGTCTCCGACAACCCCCGGACGAGGTCGAAGAACCCCGCCTCGGCCTCCCCTACCCAGACGGCGTCCAGGAACCGGGAAAGCGGAAGGGGATTGGTCACCGCGGGGCCTCCCGCGATCACGACGGGATGACCCTCCGCCCGGGCGGACGATTCCAGGGGAATCCCCCCGAGATCGAGGACCGTGAGGATGTTGGTCGCCGATAGCTCGTACCCGATCGTGAAGGCGAGGATGTCGACGTCCGAGAGGGGGATTCCGCTCTCGAGGGTATATAGGGGCGTACGGGTATCCCGCAGGAGTTCCTCGAAATCCCGGGCGGGGGCGAAGACCCGCTCGCACCGGACCCCCGGCAGGGCGTTGAGCCCCGCGTAGAGGATACGGAGGGCGTTGTTGGACATTCCGATTTCGTAGAGGTCGGGAAAACAGAGCGCGACGGTGAGGAGGCGCCCGGATTTCAAGGTGGCGCCCTGTTCCCCGCCCAGATACCGGGCGGGTTTTTCCACGGAGAGCAGCCGCTTGCCGAGGAGGGCGACGGGATCGATTCGGTTCAGGAGTGGTACCTCCGGGCGGAAATTCCCAGGATCAGGCCGATGCCTACGAGGACCGCCCAGAGGGAGGATCCGCCGTAGGACAGGAAGAACAGGGGAATGCCGGTGATGGGCATGATGCCCATGGTCATGCCTACGTTGATCATGAAGTGAAAGAGGATCATGCCCGAGAGCCCGGCCACGATTCCCACCGCGAAGGGATCCTTGACGGTCTTGAGGAGGGCCAGGGACCTCCAGAGGATCAGGCCGTACAACCCGAACACCACGATGCCCCCGAGGAATCCCCATTCCTCGGAAAGGATGGAGAATATGAAGTCCGTGCTCTGCTGCGGCAGGAAGCGGTAATGGCTCTGGGTACCCTGGAGGAAGCCCCGACCCGCGAAGCCCCCCGAGCCGATGGCGGTGATGGACTGGAGGATGTTCCATCCGGAACCCCGGGGGTCCACGGTGGGATCCAGGAAGACGATGAGCCGCATGATCTGGTAATCCTTGAGGACCCGGTGCCCGAGCTCGGAACCGACCAGCGAGAGGATCCCGATCAGGAATACGTAGGCGATCCAGTAGTAATACCGCTTCCGGAACGCCAGGAAGCCCCAGACGGAGAGCCCCAGGGTTACGATGCAGGCTCCGAGGATCCCGTACCGATAGGACCCCTCGTACAGCACGAAGAGGAAACCCGTGGCCCGGGCGGCGATGTTCCGTTCCCAGAGCGGGAGAACGACGAGCACCAAGGTCAGCGCCACGGTGGACAGGAGGAACACGATGTACCTGCGCTCGAGCCCCCCCAGGTACGACATGGTCAGCAGGATGGGTATGAAGACCAGGGCGGTTCCGAAGTCCGGCTGGGAGAGGACCAGCAGCATGGGTACCCCGACGATGACCAGGGCCCCCAGGAAGCGACGAAGGCCGGGCAGAGAGTGGCGGGTTCCCTCGAGGTACCGGGAGAGGAAGAAGATCGTCGCGATCTTCGCGAACTCCGAAGGCTGGATTCCGAGCTCCCCGATCCCGATCCAGGAACGGGCGCCGTTGACGACCCGCCCGAAGAGGCGGGTGTACACGAGCAGGACGATCACGACCGCGTAGATGGCCAGGCTTGAATCCTTTAGCCGCTTGTAGTCCACCAGGATCACGAGCATCAAGAAGACGAGGCCGACGGAGACCCAGACGATCTGGCGCAGGTATTCCGTGGACACTACGACCCCCGTGCTCGTGATCCCGGAGGAGAAGATGAACAGGACACCCACCACCATGAGGATGATGGTGGCCCCGAGGATGTACCAGTCGATGTCGCTGAACAGGGCCTTTAGGTTGGCGATCATTCCACCCGCTCCGTAGGCTTCAGCATGTAGGAAAGTCCCAGGGCCTGGACCGCCTCGTCGTAGCTCTGGTTCGCGAAGATACCTTGGAAGATGATATTGGACGCGTAGGGGGCCCACCATTCCCAGGGGTTCGTGGCCTCCACCATCACCACCACCACGACCGCGTCCTCCGGTTTCTCGGCCCCGTAGGGACCGAAGCTCGCGAACCAGGAGTGCCAGCGGTCCGCCAGCCCCACCTCGGCGGTCCCCGTCTTGCCCGCCACCAGGACGGCCTTGGTGTTCACGGGATATCGGGCGGTACCTTCGGTGATGACCGCCCGCATGTTATCCCGGACCGTCCGGAAGGTTTCCGGCTTGATCCGGGACTGGGAGAGCACCTCGGGGGTCGTGCTCCGGATTACCGCGCCCGAGGAGGGGTCGCGGACCTCCGACAGGATGTGGGGCCGGTAGATCACGCCGTTGTTGACGATCATGGCGACCATGTTGGCCATCTGGAGGGGAGTCACCAGGAGGTATCCCTGGCCGATGGCCATGTTCATCGTGTCCCCGCCCAGCCACTTTTCGTGGAACCGTCGCTCCTTCCATTGGGGGCTGGGGTTGAACCCGGAGATCTCCCCGGGCAGGTCGATCCCGGAGGCGGCGCCGAATCCGAATTCCTTGGAATACGAAACGAGACGCTCGATGCCCAGGTGGTCCCGGGCGACGGTCCAGAAATAGATGTCGCAGGATTGGGCCAGGGCGCCCTTCAGGTCCAGGGCGCCGTGGCCCGGCTTCCGGATCCAGCACCGGAACACCCGATCGCCGTAGGTCACCTCGCCCTGGCAGAGGACCGTCTTGTCGGGAGGGAAGGCGTTCTCCTCCAGGATGCCCGCCGTAACCACGGCCTTGAACGTCGAGGCCGGGGGATAGGCGGATTGGACGGCGCGGTTCAGGAGGGGCTTGTTCGGATCGTTGAGGAGGCCCGAGTAGGCCCGTCCCCCGTCGGCCTCCAGGAAGAGGTTGGGGTTGTACCAGGGATAGGAGACCATGGCCAGGACTTCCCCCGTGGCGGGACGCAGGACCACCACGGAACCCATCCGTTGTCCCAGGGCCTTCTCCGCGAGCTCCTGGATCCTCCGGTCGATCGTCAGGATGACGTTGCGACCCATTACGGGAGGATCCACGGAAGGCTCCGCACCGGCTATCTTCCGGCCTCGAACGTCGACGACCCGGTATTCCCGGCCGTCCCGTCCCCGGAGAAGGGAGTCGTACTGCTTCTCGATGCCGGATTTTCCGATCACGTCCCCGGCCTGGTACCCTTGGTTGAACAGGAGCTTGAGTTCCTCCCGGGTGATGTCCCCGACGTACCCGATGAGGTGGGACAGGGAGCCCGTCTCGACGTAGTTCCGGCGGGGCTTGGCGTGCCAGGTCACCCCGGGCAGTTCGTCCAGGCGTTCCGCGACGGCGACGATCATGGAATAGGGAACCGCGCCGATCACCTCCACGGGCTGGTAGAGGTGGTAGTAGGAGGCGGGGATCTTGGATCGAAGCTCCTCGACGGGCCGTCCGGTGATGTGGGCCAGTTTGAGGAACACCGTGTCCCGAAGGTCCGCGGGGACTTCCGCGGGCACGATGTCCAGGGCGAAGGAGTCCACGTTGAGCACGAGGGGTATGTTGCCGCCCCGGTCGTAGATCTCCCCCCGCTGGGCCGGAAGGACCGAGGACTGCCGGGAAATGCTGGCCGCCCGGGTGCGGAACTCCCCTCCCCTCAGGATCTGGAGGTAGAAGAGGCGCCCCGTGTAGGCCGCCAGGATCGCGACGACCAGGAGGCGGAACAGGAGAACCCGGCGGGGGTCGGCCGGCGACGCTTCGGGCTGCAGGTCGCTCATCCGCGGTTCCGTGCGGTGACGAACAGGGGCCCGAGGAGCCCCAACAGGAAGAAGAGGACCGGAGCCAGGACGGCGTTGTAGGCGGTTTCGATCCAGAGGATCCGGTCCAGGAAGTCGTACCCGTGAACGAAGGCCGGAAAGACCAGAGCCAGGATCGCCGTCGCCAGGGCCTTGATCAGGGTGGCCGAGGCTCCGAACAACATGGGCATCAGGATGCGGTCGATGTAGAAATTGCCGGAGATCAGGTTGAACCCGAAGGATACCACGGTCCGCACGAAGGCGTTGAAACCCAGGGGCGCGGAGGAGATGAAATCCTGGAGGAGTCCCGAGAGGAACCCGGCCGCTATCCCCTCGGCCTTGACGTTGTGGAAGGCCGTGTAGACGACCACCAGGAGGGCCAGGTCGGGAATCACGGCGTACACGGCCACGGCGTTCAGCCACGTCGACTGTAGAAGGGAACAACCGATCGCGGTCCCCGTCGCGACAAGGATGGTCCTCAGCATGTCAATCCTCCGCCCGTTCCTCGGGGAACACGATGAAGACGTACTCCAGCCGGGCGAAGTCGAGCACCGGCTCCACGTCGATGTCCAGGGACGTCTGGTAATCGGCGGAGAGGATCCGGGTTACCCGTCCGATTATGACGTCCCGGGGATACAGGGACTGCAATCCCGAGGTCACGACCAGGTCCCCGAACTGTATCTCCTCCTTGGCCCTCTTCTTGACGTACCGCATCGTGAGGGGAGTGTCCGGGCTTCCTCCTCCCGAGACGAGACCCTCGTACCGGGTTCGGTCCAGGCGGGCGGAGATATGGGCGGAGGCGTCGTAGATCGGAGAGATGATGCTGGAGGACCGCCCGACTTCCAGGACCTTGCCGACGAGCCCCTCGGATCCGTCCTGGTACGCCACGACGGGAAGGTTCTTGCGGAGGCCGTCCTCGAGGCCCTTGTCGATCACGAAGGTGGAATAGAGGTTCCCGGGATCCTTGGCGATTATCCGGGCCGAGGAGGCGCGGTAACGGGCGTCCTTGAGGTATCCCAGTTGGGAGCGCAGACGCTCGTTCTCCCGCCTGAGGTCCGTCAGGCTGCGCTCCAGGTTCTGGTACTCCTCCATCTTTCCCACGAGTTCCTTGTACCGCGAACGAAGGTCCCGGAGTTCCGCGATGCTGTTGAGGGTTCCCGAGGCGAAGTTCCCGACGGCGTCGAACCCCTTCTGGAAGAAGGAGAGCACGGAAAGTCCGACGCGCTGGGGGACGCCGGCCAGGGAGTTGGTGGAAATCAGGAGCAGGAGCAGGGACGCCCCGAGGGCGAGGACGAATACGAGGTTCCTCCTGCGCGCCAGCTGGCGCTCCGCGGCGTCGGACATTATATGTTCAGCGACCCGTAGAGGGACCCGTCCTGGCTGTTCATGGTCTCGAAGAATTTCCCCGCCCCGATGGCGACGCATTCCAGGGGCCGCTCCGCGAGGATGACGGGCACGCCGGTCTCCTTCGCGATCAGCTTGGGCAGGCCCTTGAGCAGGCTGCCGCCCCCGGCCATGACGATGCCCCGCTCGACGATGTCCGCGGCGAGCTCGGGGGGCGTCTGGCCCAGGGTCCGCTTGATCTCCTCGACGATCTGGTTGATGGGTTCCTGGAGGGCTTCCCGGACCTCGACGGAGTCGATTTCCAGCCTGCGGGGCAGTCCCGTGATGGCGTCGGTGCCTTTGATCTCCACCTTCTCGATGATCTTGTCCGGAGACGCGTTGCCGATCTCGATCTTCAGCCGTTCCGCGGTCTGCTCCCCGATGATGAGGTTGTGGGCGTTGCGGATGTGCTTGATGATGGCCTCGTCGAACTCGTCCCCGCCGATACGGATGGCGCTGGTCACCACCATGCCCTTGAGGGAGATGACGGAGATCTCGGAGGTTCCGCCGCCGATGTCGCAGATCATGTGCCCCGCGGGTTCGTGGATGGGAATGTCGGAGCCGATCGCGGCGGCCAGGGACTCGTGGATGACCTTCACCTCACGGGCGCCCGCCTTGTAGGCCGCGTCCTCCACGGCCCGGCGCTCGACCTCGGTGATGCAGGACGGGACGCCGATCACCATCCGGGGCTTCACGAACCACCGGCGGGGGATGACCTTCTGGATGAAGTACTTGATCATCTTCTCCGTGGTGTCCGGATCCGCGATAACTCCGTCCCGGAGGGGACGGATCGCGATGATGTCGCCCGGAGTCTTCCAGAGCATGCGCTTGGCCTCGGACCCGACGGCCACGACCCGCTTGGTGCCCCGTTCCACCGCCACCACGGACGGTTCGTTGATGACGATGCCCTTGCCCCGTACGTAAATGAGGGTGTTGCAGGTCCCCAGGTCGATCCCTATGTCCAGGGAGAGAGAATCGAACAGGTTGCGGCGAGCCATGATGCCTCCAGTCGTTAAATCCGTTCCGCGAGCTTCTGACGGGCCGCGGTGTGCATGGGGTCCAGGGATACGGCCTTGCGCCATGCCGCGCGCGCACGGACCGGGTCGCCTTTTTCTTGCCAGATCAATCCGAGATGGTAATGAGCGTCGGCGGATTCCGGGTTCATCTCGAGGATGAGGTTGTACTGCTCCTCCGCCAGCTTGAAGTCCTTCCTCTCCAGGTAGAGGGCGCCTAGGAGGAACCGGGCTTTTTCCCGAACCAGGGAATCCTCGGTCAGCGAGAGGGCGTCCAGGGCGGAGATCTCGGCCTTGTCCTTCTGGCCGTTCAGGTCGTAGGCCCGGGCGGCGGCCAGGAGCAGGAGGTCCGTCTTTCCCCGGGCAAGGGCCTTCTCGAAGGCCGCGACGCTTCGGACGGGTTCCCCGAGGATGGAGTAGGCGACCGCGGAGTATTCCAGGATATCCTGGGGAGGCGGCTCGCCGCGGGTCTCGGAATCCTGGATTGCGGCATCCAGGAACCGTACGGCCTCGTCCATGTAGTACGGGCCTTTTTGGTAGTAAGCCTTGCCGAGCACGTAGTCCACCTGGCTTCGGAACGGTACGGACGGAAAGGTCAGGGCTTTCCGCAAGGAGAATATCGCGTCGTCCATGTACTTCAGGCGTATCTCCCCGTCCGATTCCCCGACGCCCCGGTAGAAGGACGCGAAACCGCTCAGCACGAGACGGAAGGGATCCAGGGGAATCCGTGCGAGCCCCTCCCCGCTGAGGCTCAGGACCCCGTCGTAGTCCTTGGCGTTCCAGGCCGCCAGGATGCTTTCTTCCGAGGGAATTTCCGGGTTCCGGGCTCGGACGGAACGGTACAGGGCCGGCACCCCGAAGGCCGTGACGCCGACCGCGGCGACCAGGGAGACGGCCAGGATGACTCGCAGGAGCCGTTTGCGCCGGCGAGAAGGGCGGCGTTCAAAAATCGCTGAATTGCCAGGGATTTCGTACATAAGGACGTGCAAATTTTTACCATGCCCGTACACCCCTCGTCAATCGACAGGAGTGCGTACTTCCGGGAGAGAAAAAAGGGGCAGGTCTGTAAGCCGGGTTCCGTACGCCTTTCGGCGACGCCGCCATCTCTCTCGGCCCCCGGTTTCCCGGGGCCTCCAGCGGTCTACCCGCGGATCGCCGCGCCCGAAGGCGCGGCCGGGCCGGCGGCCCGTCCGCTGCTCGACCTTGCTCGCAGCGAGGCTTGCCGTGCCGTTCCCGTCACCGGAAACGCGGTGGGCTCTTACCCCACCCTTTCACCCTTGCCATGGACCCTCGCGGGCCCATTCGGCGGTCTGCTCTCTGTTGCGCTGTCTGTCGCCGGAAAGCGGTCCGAAGACCGTCCCCGACGCCCGGCCGTTAGCCGGCGCTGTGCCGTAGCGAGCCCGGACTTTCCTCCGCCCCGGCCGATTGAGGTCCGGGACGGCGGCGGCTCGACCTGCCCCCACATACACCCAATTTCCGCGCGGGATCCGGGCTCCCCGGCTTCCGCGCCGCCCGGACCCGTCGCCGGGCCCCGGCTTGCGTCACTCGTCCGAGTCCGACAGATCCTTGTCGGAGTCCTCCGAATCTTCGTCGTAGGAGTCCTCGTCCGCCTCGTCCGAGAAGTCGTCCAGGTCCGCCAGGCTCCCGGACTCGATGTCCGCGATCAGATCGCCCTCGGCCTCCTCGGTCTCCTGGTAGTGGAGAACCCGGGAGCAGTAGGGACAGAAGATGATCCGGTTGCCCTGCCGCACCTCGTTCACGAACTGGGCGGGAAGGATCATGGAGCAGCCGGAGCAGACGTAGCCCCGGACCGGCACGATGCCCAGGCCCTGTTTGGACCGGATGATCCGCTCGAACTTGAAGGTGATCTCGGTGTCGATGCCGTCGGTGACGCTCGATTCGGAGGTCCGAAGCTCGAAAACCCGGGCCTGCTTCTGGGCGGTTTCCTCGGCGATCCTGCGCTTCTTGTCGAGGATTTCCGATTCCTGGAGCTGGATCATGGATTCGTCCCGCTTGAAGGATTCCTCGATCTCCGCGAGGGACCGTTCCTCCTTCTGGAGATCCTTCCGGACCTGGTGCTCCTTGTCCGTCGCGTCGCGGATTTCCTTGTTCAGGGCCTCGTATTCCCGCTGGGTCGAGATGGAGTCCATCTGCTTCTCGGCCCTCTCCCGGGCCGCTTCCGCCTCGGCCAGCTCGTTTCGGAGCTCCGCAACCCGGGCCGTGACGGCCTGGAGCTGCTCGGTTTTCTCGGCGTAACCCTTCTTGACCCGGGCCAGGAGTTCCTCCTGGGCCACCAGGGACTTGGGGATGTCCTCGATCTCCCTCTCGATCTCGACTCGTTCCTTGAGGATGTCCTGGAATTGCCGGAGCCGATCGAAAACCTCTTCCATCAACATAGGGAATCACCTCGTAGTTTATTGTCCAAGTCCGCCACCTTAGCACGGAACCCGGGTCGTCATCAATGATCTATGTAGTCCCGGAGCTTCTGGCTCCGTTTGAAGTGCCGGAGCTTCTTGAGGGCCTTGGCCTCGATCTGGCGGATCCGTTCCCGGGTCACGTTGAAATAGAGGCCCACCTCCTCCAGGGTCAGGGAATACCCGTCGTCCAATCCGAAGCGCATGCGGAGGACCTCCTGCTCCCGGGGGGGCAGGGTCGAGAGCACGGAGCGGATCTGCTCCTGCAACAGCTTGTAGTCCGTCTGGACCGAGGGGTTCTCGATCTCCTTGTCCTCGATGAAGTCCCCCAGGAGGGAATCCTCGTCCTCCCCGATCGGCGTCTCCAGGGAGATGGGCTCCCGGGCGACGTTCTTCACGCTCTTGACCCGGCTCACGGGCCAGCCGAGCTGCTGGGCGACTTCCTCGTCCGTGGGCTCCCGGCCGAGCTTCTGCATGAGCTGGCGGGATTCCCGGACCACCTTGTTGATCTGCTCGATCATGTGGACCGGCACCCGGATGGTCCGGGCCTGGTCGCTGATGGACCGGGTGATGGCCTGCCGTATCCACCAGGTGGCGTAGGTGGAGAACTTGTACCCCTTGCGGTACTCGAATTTTTCCACCGCCTTGATGAGGCCGATGTTCCCTTCCTGGACCAGGTCGAAGAAGTGGAGGCCGCGATTGGTGTACTTCTTGGCGATCGAGACCACCAGCCGCAGGTTCGCCTTGATGAGGCGGTCCTTGGCGTTCTTCATCATGATCCGGCCGCGGTTGATTTCCTTGGCCATGGTGAGGATGACGTCGCAGCCGCACTCGAAGGTGTTCTCCAGCTCCTCCAGGCGCTTTTCCGTCACCTGGATCTGCCGGATCCGCTCCTTGATCTCGTCGGAGGAGAGGCCGATCTCCTCCTCGATCCGGTCCCGTCGGTCCCGGATGGTGAGGTTCCGCCCCAGGGCACGGAGTTCCCGGAGGTTGGACACCTGCAGGGTCTTCTCCAGGCGTTCCTGTTCCCGACGGAATTTCCGGATCTTCTTGGCCGCCAGGATGAATTTTTCGGAGAAGGAGTTGATCTCCTCGGGGTGGATCTCCACGTCCTGGAGTTTCTCCAGGAGCGCCACCCGGGACGTCTCCAGGCTCTCGTCCTTCAGGGCGTCGCCGCCCCGGGAGATGATCCTGCGTTTCGTGTCCACGTAGGCCCGCAGGTCCGCGGCGGTGTCCCGGATGACGTCCCGGTAGAACTGGTTGAGGCGCCTCCGCTCCGCGATCTTCTCCGTGTTCTCCTTGCGCTGGGGCCCCGATTCGCGCTTGGCCTTCTGGGCGATCTGGTAGAATTCCGGTATGAGCATCCCGCTGGTGCGGATGATGCCCTTGATGATCCCCTCGCCCTCCTCCATCTGCTTGGAGAGCTCCACCTCCTGCTCCGCCGTGAGCAGGTTTTCCTTGCCGATCTCCCGAAGATAGAGGCGGATGGGGTCGTCTACCGCGGATTCCTTGTCCGTGTAGACCAGGCGCTTCTTGGCGGAATCGATCTCCTTGACCGCCGTCTCCTCGTCCGCGGGGGCTTCCTCCTCCTCGAGCCGTATGTTGTGGCTTTCCAGGAGGGCCAGGACGACGTCGATCTTGTCCGTGTTGAGCACGTGCTCCGGAAGGAAATCCGAAAGCTCGTCGAAGGTGATCGAATTCTTCGACTTGGCGTACTCGAGTAGTTTGGTTACCGCGGGATCGAGTTCAAGATCGCTCATTCCGCTCTTCCTTTATCTTTTCCAGCTCTTGGTCGATGAACATCTTCTCGTACAGAAGGTCGTTCACCGAAACCGAGTCCGCTTCCCGTTCCGAATCGTAGTCCGCGATCTGCCGGACCACCCGAGCCCGTCTCCGCTGAAGGCTTCGCTCCCGGACGTTCAAGATCCCGTCCCGGATCAGCCGGTCCGCCTGGATGGAAAACTCCCCGCTGGCCGCCTTTTCCATCAGGAAGGTCCGCAGGCCGGGATTCTCGATCCGCGCCAGAAGGTCGTCCAGCCCCTCCTCGTCGCTCCGGAAGCACTCCTCCAGGGCCAGGAAGAGCTCCCGGGACGACTCGTCGTCCAGGTCCGAAGCCTCCATGCGGCCCCGGATTCCGGCGAACTGACCGGGATTCAGGGCCGCCGCGGCGAGGAATCCCAGGTCTTGGGTAGGCCGCAGGGCCGGCGCCCGGGGTCCCGGGGGCTCCGGCTCCCGCCCTCCCCCGGAACGGTACTTCTCGAAGTCCGCGAGGACCCGGTCCGTCTTGCTGCGGAACTCCCGGGCGGCGAAATCGGCGAATTCCGCGAGGCGGATCTCCGAATCCAGGGCGGACATGTATGGAAACAACGATTTCAGGGCGAGGGCCTTCCCTTCGGCAGTCGAGATATCGTGGACCGACCGGGCGCGGCGCACGACAAAATCGTCTCCATTTATAGTGAAACTCGAGAGTTTTTTCAATTCCTCCGCGCCCCGGGTCTCGAGAATTTCCGCGGGATCCTTTCCGCCCTCCAAAACGAGGACCCGGGCCCGCAATCCGTTCCGGGCGGCCGTCAGGAGGGCCTTTTCGGAGGCTCGCTGACCCGCCTCGTCGGAATCGAAGCAGAAGACCGCCTGGTCCGCGTATCTCTTCAGAAGCCTCGCCTGTCCGTCCGTGAAGGCCGTGCCGAGGGGCGCCACGGCATTCACGACCCCCGCCTGGTGGAAGGCCAGGACGTCCATGTATCCCTCGCAGATCAGGGCGGTCCGGTCCCGGCGCACGGCCTGGGCCGCCGCGGACAGGGCGAAGAGGTTGTCCTGCTTGTGGAAAACCGGGGATTCCGGGGAATTGAGGTACTTGGGCCCCTCCCCTTCCAGAAGCCGACCCCCGAACGCGACGGCCCGCCCCCGGGCGTCGGTTATGGGGAACATGACCCGGTCCGCGAAGAAGGCGCGATCCGGGCGGTCCCGGGAAAAGAGCCCCGTGGATGCGAGGAATTCCGGAGAGTAGCCCTTCCCCCGGAGGAATCCGAAGAGCCACCGGCGGTCCCGGGGGGCGTAGCCGAGCCGGAATGCGTCCCGGATCTCCGGGGAGACGCTTCGGCGCGCCAGGTAGTCCCGGGCCGCTTTGCCGGAAGGATGCTCCCGGAGCAGCCACTGGAAGGCCGCGGTGAGGCGTTCGTACAGCTCGAACAGGGAATCCCGCTCCCGGGACTCCCGGGAAGCCTGGTCCGGGGACCCGTCCTCCCCCTCGTATTCCAGGGGGATTCCCGCCTTCTCCGCCAATCGTTCCACCGCCTCCACGAAGGAAAGGCCCTCGATTTCCCGGAGGAAGGCGATGACATCCCCGCCCTTCTGGCATCCGAAACAGTAGAAGAGGCGCTTTTCCGGCACCACGTTGAACGAGGGAGTCTTCTCCTGATGGAAGGGACACAGCCCCTTGTAGGACGATCCGGCGCGCTGAAGACGGACATATTCGCCTATGACGGCGGCCATGTCCGTCCGGTCCAGGACGGCTTCCAGGGAGGTCTTGCGAATTTTCTTCATCGTCCCCCGATGCCCTTGACCGCGAGGGCCCCCGCCTTGATGTGCTCGTCCAGGGTTTCCGAGAAGTAGTGCCGGCCCGAGCCGGGATCCAGGAGGCGGAAATACAGGTATCGCGACGGCTCGGGGCGGAAGACCGCCGTCAGGGCGGTCATTCCGGGGTTGGAGATCGGGGCGGGGGGCAGTCCCGGATTCACGTAGGTGTTGAAGGGATGCTTGATCTCGATGTCCCGGTTGTAGAGGACTTCCGGGTGCTTCTTACCCTGTACTTCCGTGATGATGTACACCACGGTGGCGCAGGACTGGAGGGCCATGCCGATCTTGAGCCGGTTCCAGAAGACCCCCGCGATCCGGGGGGCCTCCTCCGGCAAGCGGTACTCCCGCTCTACGATGGATGCCAGGATGACGCGACGATGGAGCTCCTTCGGGGAGAGGGCGGACGATTCCGGCAAGCCCTCGGCCAACCGGGTCCGGAAAGCGCCCACCATCAGCCGGACGGCTTCCTCTCCCGGGGTTTCCCGGGGAAGATAGTAGGTATCCGGAAAGAGGTACCCTTCCGCGGATGCCGCGGGGATGGCTAGGGCGGCCAGGAGCTCCGGATTCCGGGCGGCCGCCAGGAATTCTTCCCGGTCCACGACACCCGCCTGGGAAAGGACGTCCGCGGTTCGCCGCAGGGTGTGCCCCTCCGGGACGGTCACCCGGACAAGGGCCTGCTTCCCCGAGGCCAAAAGCTCCAGGACGTCCCGTCCCCGCATTCCCGGCTCGATGCGGTAGGTTCCCCGCTTCAGGGATGCCTGCTGGCCCCGGACCCGCAGGAGCCCCTCGAAGGCCAGGGACGACCGGATGAGACCCTCGTCCTCCAGGCGGCGGGCGATCCCGGCACCGGACTCCCCGGGACCCACGGTGAACAGGGCGCCTTCGGCGGGAATCCCCTCCGGGGCCGCGTCGAGGGCCGCGAACGCCGCGAAGGCGCCGGCGGCCAGGAGGATGCCGAACCCCGCGAGGAAGAGGGGCAGGAGGAGGATCGCCTTCAGGGCGGATCGGGGGGAGGATTTCTTCGCCATACGTCCTACCGGCGCGCGGCCTCGGCCGCGGTGAGGATTCCAAGGTACACTTCCAGGTTCTCCATCTCCTCGATGGAAAGCCTCGAATACAAGCGCTCCCGGAGCTTGTCCAGCACTCCGGACACGTCCGCGGGCATCGCGTCCTCCGTTTTCTTCAGGAACCGGTACAATTCGATGGTCTCCCGCGGGCTCAGTCGCAGGTCGTAGGGATCCAGGATCGTCACGTCATACCTCTACCGTAAGCCCGTCCCGGGCCAGGATGACCTCGAGTCCCTTCGAGGAAAGCCGCTCCACATACCATTCGGCGGACTGCAGGAGCTTGTGGATCTTCCGATCGTCGTAGGACGGTTCGTGATGGAAGAGCACGAGTCGCTTGATCCCCCAGGTGGAGGCGAAGTCCGCGGCCAGACTGAAGGAGGAATGTCCCCAGTTGAACTTCTCGATGGCCTCCCCCAGGGTGTACTGGGCGTCGATGATCAGGGCGTCCGCACCCCGGAAGTACGCCGCGTTTTCCGGAGTCCGCTCGAAATCCACGGGCTGCAGCTCCGTGTCCGTCGAATATACCACTTTCTTGCCGTCGCAGAGTACCGAATAGCTCCAGCACCCCCCCGGATGGTTCATCCGTCGGGGAACCACCCGGGCGTTGCCGACCCGGACGCCCTCGGTTCCGATCCGCACGTATTCCAGGGAGGCCCGCAGGATGTCCATGGTCACCGGGAAATACGGAGGTCGCATCTGGCCTTCCAGGATGCTCCGGAGCTCCGGATCGGGGCTGTAGAAGGTGATCCGGGACGAGGGATTGAAGGCCGGGGCGAAAAAGGGGAGCCCCTGCAGGTGGTCCCAGTGGAAGTGGGAGAAGAAGATGTTGCACCGGGCGGGCCCCCGGGACGACGCGATGGCCGTTCCGAGGTCCCGGATTCCCGTGCCCGCGTCGAAGATGATCCGGTCCGTCTCCGGCACGACGACCTCCACGCAGGAGGTGTTGCCGCCGACGGTGGAGAAGATCTCCTCGGGAAGGGAGGCGAGGAACCTCTCCCGGCATGCGGGATTCTCGATGTCCTTGCGGGATATCCGCTGGACCACCGCGGCGATCTTGCTCCGTATGGCGTCGGAACTCAGGGGCGTCGGAATGGATCCCCTAACCCCCCAGAATCGTATCTTCATCCAGGGACTCCGGGGCTTCGCCGGGTCCGAGAAGCAGCGGTGCGTTCCTGCGGTATTCCCATAGGGCCTCCTCGATCTCCGAGCGGGAGCGTACGGGTCCCCGTCCTATGCCGGGGCAGCGTCGGCTTTCCCGGATCCAGTCTTCCCGGGAATCCGCGACCCCCGGCCAGAACGGGTAGGTCCTGCATTGTACGGGGCGGGCGTCGTATACGGAGCAGCCGTTTTTCCAGAATATGCAATCGAACCGTTCGGTTTCCCTAAGACTCAGGCCGGTCCCCCCGCCGAGGGACACTACCCTACAGTATTTGGCATAGAATCCCCGGAAATCAAGGCCCAACGCTCCCAGGAGACGCCGTATATCCGATCGGGAAAGGAGGACCAGGCCGGGTTCATGCCGGCAGCAGTCCGAGCACCGGGTGCATTCGAAGGGGAGTCCCCCGTTCCGGAACGCGTCGCTCATCCAAGGCACCTCCGGGCAAGAAAAAACCCTCTCGTTGGTGAGAGGGTTCTGGGGAGAGAAGGATTTGAACCTTCGAAGGCATAGCCAACAGATTTACAGTCTGCCCCCTTTGACCACTCGGGAATCTCCCCCTATGAAACACGCCGTCCGCCAGGCTCGAGCCATCTCCCGGAATCGAACCGGGGACCTCGAGATTACAAGTCACGCGCTCTACCGACTGAGCTAAGATGGCGCTGCAACCTACTCCTACGTATCTGTTGTCCGCGTTGTAGGGTGCTAAAACTGCTGTAAACTAGCGTGATTCGGCGCCGTATGTCAATACCTCTGTTTTGCCTGAGATATATGTCGGCTATGTTTCTCAGTCCTATCTCAGACTTTTTCTCAGTCTCTACGCAATTCGGACTCATTACTGTGATCCTTGGTGAGGGGATGTACGGTAGCCTGTCTTTGAGAATCTTGATTTTATCCATGCGAAGTCGGATCTATTTGTTTCACCTACTGAAATATATAAAATAGATATAATAGAGAAAAGTCGGACTAGAGCTGTTACGCATATTAGAAGACCTTCTCCCCTACTCCTTCTCGAATCCCTGGCTATCGAACTTCAACGTCCGCCCGTTTTCCGTGACCGTGCGAACAACGTGATCGGGCACGTCAGTCTCGAATTCGGCCTCAATTTCCAGGGAGATCCGAACATGCGCCTTATCCATACCTGTAAGATGCGCGATTACCTCCTCCGCAATTGTGCCCACATCCCGGGTTACACGAATTGGATCGATCTGAACGGTGCCATGATACCGTTTATATTGGGAACGCCTTGTCGAAGAAGGCGGTAAAGGCGGAGGGGGAGACTCGGTGACATTCACGACAGATCGGGCATGCAGGCCGTAGAGTTCCGCGTCCACATGGTATTGACCGAGCTGGCTGCCCGCGGTGAAGGAGCCGAAGGCGTCCACGGTTCCCCCGGTGGCCGACCACTCGGCCTTGGAGGCTTGAACGGATCGTCCGTCGACGTCGAAGCCCTGGAGCTTGAATGCGAAGGATCCGCCCGGAGACAAATCGATTCTGTCCGGAATCAATTCCAACCGGGCCGGCTTCACTTCCGCTTCCATCTGATGACGGGCGATGTGAGCGCGCACGAGCAGGAGGCTGCTGTCCATGTCCAGGCTATCCAGGTTCTGTCCGCTCCGGAGTCCTCGATACCGGCCAGCCTGGTCGTCGAACTCGTCGGCGCAGGCGAAGGTATCCTCTCCCCAGGTCAGGTAGCCTACACCATCCGCCGCGGCCCGGGTCAACACCGTGGGAGTCAGCAGGCGAGGCAGGTATGGGTACCGGGCAAAGTCTTCGACCAGCTGCCGAACGCTCACATGGTCTTCCCGCCAGAGGGGGATCTTGTCCATGACCTTTCTGAGTTCGGTCGGGGAGAACTCGAGGATGACAGACTCGTCGGCTTTCAGTTTCTTGAACGCCCGGGGAGCCAGGCGATCGGCCCCCGTGAGGCGGGAGGCCTTCCACTGGACCGGGGATTGAGCGGAGGACTGTTCCGGGACAAGCAGCCACTGAAAGGTCTCCGGGATCCGCATGACCACAGTCGATTCGGTCATCTTCCGCTGTTGTTCCGCCTGCTTGACCTGGGAGGGTGACAGGTTGAGCTGGTCCTTTTCCGACAGGATGGATTCCCAGGCCAGGTACTTCCGGACCGCCTCGTCCAGGTCCTGAAGCCGGGCTTTGTCGGCCGCCAGGAACACGAGGGTATTGCGGTAGATCCGGGGAGCGGAGCCCCGGGACTCGAGAATCCTCTTGGCATCCGCTTCCGCCGGGCTGTCCGGCTCCTTGGTATAGGGATGGTCCAGTCCGAGCACCACGAGCCGCACGTCCCGGTCGTCGGGCACGTCCTGACCCCCGTGGGGGAAGGGATGGACCCTCGGGAAGAGGCTGCGGTCCTTCAGGTCCTCCCGGATTCGGTCGTCGATCTCCTGGATGACCTTGTCGGCCTCGCGTTTGAGCTGTTCCGAGCGATCCTCCGCCAGCTTGGTGACCGTGGGTTGGGTGGAGTACCAGTAGTGCGAACCGTCCTGGTACAGATAGGTCGCGGATCCGGCCAGGCGCCGGAGGGCGTCCCCGAAGATGGCCGGTGACTCTCCGGGCATGACGCATCCGAGCTTGATCCTCCGGTCCTCGATGCCGTGATGGGACGCGTCGGTGGTAGGCGCGGATCCGAGGTACACGGTCCGGGCGACACGGCGGGTTGCAGCGAACTTGCCCAGGTTAGGGACCTCGGTGTCGATTTTCAGCGGAAGGGAATCGGGGCCGTCCACGTCCCGCTCGATGATGGGCACCCAGTTGTCCGAAAGATAGCGGGTCATCTCGAACTGGACTCGGGAGTCGTCGATGGCGATGTTGGCCGGCATGATGAGGGGGTTCTTGTCCCCCTTTTCCCAGAGCGTGTGGATAACCGCGGCCATGAGTCGCAGTACCCCCCGGGTCCGCTGGAACTTGAGGAGGGTGGACCAGTCGGTGTACAGCCGGTCGAAGACCTCGGGATGGATCGGATATGCGGCCTTGATCCGCTTCTCGTACTCGACGCCCCGGCACTCCGGGGGGAACTCCTGCTGCTGTGCCTGATAGAAATCCGAGAAGGCCCGGGCCACGGTGTCCCTCTCCTTGAAGTGAGAGGCGTCCCCGAGGGGTTCGAAAAGGCGCCGCCGCACGATCTCGAAACCCTCCTCCGCAGTAGCGGGCCGCCAGGAGGATTCCACGCGCCCTACGACGTTTCTCAGTCGGACCAGGGCTTCCCGTCCCCTAGCACCGCCCACCTCGGCGTCGTCCGCGAGGGTATGGGGAGAGCCCGAATCGTCGGAGGCCGGAAGACTGATGACAAGGAGGCAATTGCGGGCGAGTTTTGCAGACTCCGTAAGCACCTGGGCAAAGCTGAAGTGGGTCTCGAAGGTCCCGGCCGGCAGGTCGCCCTGGTCATGAAGCTGGCGGGCGTAGGCGACCCACTCATCGATCAGGATCATGGAAGGACCGTACTGGTTGAAGAGATCCCGCAGGGCGTCTCCCGGGCTCGTGGCGTTCTGGTCGTCGGCCGCGATGCGGTCGTAGGCCTCGCGCCCGCCGAGCTGCCAGGCGAGCTCTCCCCACAGGGTTCGGACAACCGTTCCATCCGGTTTGGTGACGGGATTCCCGGGGGAGATTTTATTCCCTACCAGCACGACGCGCCGCACGGGGGGCAGTTCCGCGGCTCCCACTTCCTTCATCACCTCTTCCACGCCCGAAAGCTCCGCGGGCTTTCCGCCGGAGAAGAGATGGTACAGGGCCAGCATGGAGTGGGTCTTCCCGCCGCCGAAGTTCGTCTGAAGCTGGACGACCGGATCTCCGTCCGTGCCTGTCAGCCTGCGAATAGCCCCGGAAAGAAGCCCTTTCAAGCTGGCGGTCATGTAGGTGCGCCGGAAAAACTCTGCGGGGTTACGGTACTCCTCGGAACCCTCGCCCATGTGCACCTGCCAGAGGTCCGCGGCGAACTCCGCCTGCTGGTACTTGCCCGAGGCCACGTCCCGATGGGGGGTCACCACCTCCCGCCAGGGCTTGAGGCTTCCCGAAGCGGCGCTCTCGATGATGGAACTGATGCCCTTCCGTTTTTCCGCCCGAACCTGTTCGTCAAAGCGAAGACGGAGGAGCTCGATCTTCATCTTCTCGATTTCCTCGGCCTCCGGGGCCGATACGGCGGTCAGGAGCCGCCCGGCGGAGTCGAGGACTCGATAGGCGTCGTCGCTGGAGAAGGCGCCTTGGTGGGCCCAGCGGTTCCGGTGCTCCCGGAGCTCGCTGACCAGGCTCCGCTCCGCGTTGCCAAGGGTCCGGGAGAACACTTCATTCCACCGGCCCCACAAAAAATTGAGGAGGGCCGCAACATCCCAGGCTTCCATGGACTTGCCGTGAAGCATCCGGTCCCCGGATGCAAAATCCTCGATCAGTTGCTGGGCGTCCCCGGGGCGGAGCCGGGCGAAGACTTCCCGCTCCGCAAACGGAGCAAGCCCCGCTTTTAAGATTTCCAGGGCTTTCCCGACACGCTCGTAGTTGCTTATGGCCATTATCGCTTCTCCATTATACCGTACAGGTTATCCGCGGCATCTCCCGCAGTAATCCTTACAAATGCTTCAGGTAGTATTCCTTCAGATGCCGGGCCATGAGACGGCGGCGCTCGGACAGGAACTCCTCGAAATCTCCGAAGTCCATGTGCATGACGGATTCGGGAACGCAATTCATCGCGAGGTTCTTCCGAAGCTCCTGCAGGTCGTCGATGGATCCGAGCTTGACCGGTCCGCCATCGCACTGTGTGCGAAGTATCTCGAAGTAGGCCTTCGGGGCCTTGTTCCCAATCTTGATGTTGATCTCGCTCTGCATGTAGACGTAATTCGCGATCTGGTTGTATTTCCCCTTGGTAAGGCCGTGCTTCTTGAGGAAATCCTTCGGGAAGATATGGTGGATATCCCCCATGTGGGTGACCAGGTCCTCCACGCTGATGTCTCGGGACAGGAAGCCCCGATCTTTCATCTTGATCTGGGCCGCGAGGAAGACACCCCAGTAGGGGCTGGTCGTGGAGGAGGTCTCCAAGCCTTGGGCGACCGTCACGTCCCAGAAGGTGTCCGTGCGGAGCATAGCCTCGGCATTCTCCAGCAGAGCCTGAGGGCCCTGTTCCTTGAGGTTCCGAATATCCTCGTCGAAGGCCGATTCGGGCGAACCCGTGTACCGGCTTGTCACGAGGGACAGGACGAACCACCGCCGCACCCATCGCTCGACGAGTCCGGACTCCACCTTCATGTCCCGGAGCGCCAGGAAAAGGGCGTACGAGAAGTTGAGGGCCGCCTGGGAGCGGATGAGGGAGGAATCCTGGAAGCCTGCCGACCGGATGATCATGACGAAGCGCTTGAAGTTGTCCTCGTTGATGAAATCCCGGATGCCCTCCTCCAGGACGCGGAAGGACGATTCCGCGATGCGGGACTCGAAGGTACGGGTCTCGAAATTGCGTCCCGACAAAAGGCTGACGAGGTCCGCCAGCTTCCCCCGCCCGAACTTGGCGATCAGGACCACCCGGAGGAGGTCGGAGTAATCCGGGTCGTAGATGTCGTCGTTCTCTTTCCGAAGCCAGGCCATGCGGGAGAACCAATCCGTGGCCGCGAACTCCGGATCCACTTCCTTGGCCGTGTCATGGAAGGCGGGTTCCACGGCCATGTGGCAGAAATAATCGATGGTCTTCCGGAGGACCGGCCCGCCGTAGAGCTCGGAGGAGGCGATCTTGGACATGGCGAAATCGGCCTGTCCCAGGACGACGCCCTTGGAATTGATGCGGATGAAGATCTCCGTCACCGTGTCGATCTCCAGGTCGTGGGCCAGTTCGATGATGCCGATCTGCTTGCTCTTGATGGAAAGGAGCTTCTGGAGCGTAAAAAACACCTGGGACTCGTCGACCCCTGGATTGGTCTGCACGTAGGCCTTCAGCATGGCAAGGACGTCGGACTCTCCCGTGTAGAGCGGGGAGACGTCGGGAATCCAGGAGACGTCGTTTTCGATCGCGGGGTTGAAAACCTCGAAGCGCTGGTCCCGAGGATTGAATGCGATCTTTATCCGGGTCTTCCGGTAGTCGGCCGTGACCACCTGGCGGCCCAGCACTGCGGCGGCCAAGGCCGTGACCCGCTGCTGGCCGTCAATCAGTACTTTCTTGCCGAAGGATTCCTTTCCGTCCTTGAGGCGGACATTCGGGTTCTGCCAGGCGATCAGGTATCCGATCGGGTATCCCTGGTAGAGGGAGTCCAGGAGATCCCGGACCTTGGTGGTGTCCCAGACGAAGGGCCGCTGGATCTCCGGGATCGCAATCTCCCCGGAGGTAAGCCATGCCAGGATCACCTCGATGGGCTGGTTGTGAACCTCGTACTTGCCGGTCGCGGACATAGCGCACTCCCCTTGTTCGGATTATTTTCAATCCTGTATTCCGTCGAACAATTCCCCCACAGATGGCTTGCCCTTCCCCCCCTCCTGCGCCAGCCTGAGAATCTCCGGCCAGCTCTGTACCAGGGCGTTGTAGGACAGGGCGTCCTGGGCGCGCTTCTTGCGCTCGCAGAGGGTGTAGAGGCGGTAGCAGAGTTCTCGTGCGGTCTCGGCCTTGTCTCCCAGGGAGCGGACCAGGTCCGCGGCGGCGCCTTCCCCCCGGGACTCCAGGACACGTACCAACTGGTGCACGGTCTCCCAGGAGGTCAGGCGCGTATCCTTGGCGGGATCCCAGGCCGGGTCCAGCTCCGCGGGCTTGAGGAGGCGGACCTTGCCCTTGCCGGAGACCAGGATGCCCGCCTCGGCCATGCCAGCTACAGAGGTGTCCTTGGCCTTGGAAAGCTTTTCCGCTTCTCCGTACTCCGCCTCGGCAAAGCCGAATTGCTCGAACCAGACCAGGGCCCAGCGGGTGTCCGCGTCGAAGTCCCCCTCCTGCTCCGCCAGGATCTCGTCCAGGGCCTGGTTGATCAGGGCCAGGGCTTCCCGCACGGACACGGCCTTCCCCGAGGCATCCAGGACCTTGGAGTACCGGGTGAAGACCGCCATGCCCGGGCCGATGGCGGACTGGGCCAGGTCCACGGGGGCGATGTTGCCCTTCTGGAGCTGTACCAAGGCGGGCTTGAGCTCGGCATGCAGGGCGGCCAGGAACTCCCGGCGGGAAGCCTCCGGGGCATCCTCCGGGCGGCGGCGACAGACGAGGACAATGCTGGAGGCGAGAGCTGCAAAGTTCTTTTTAAGATTCCCAGTCAATTCAGTTCTAATTGGCCAAGTACCAGTTAGACTGAACCCTGCATTAATGATTGCATCTAGGAAAGTCTCCCATCCTGTGCTCGAAGTACCGGAATCACTTTTTACTTCGGCCTGCTTGAAAGCATAATAAATTGTTACAGGGAAGCCAATATTTGCTTGGTGTCGCAGGCATCGCATTGCTTGTGTCATTCCATCCAGGAAGAATCCCTCTGCTTTTTCTTTGCTTCCGTGACGGTATGGTGTGGCGACAAGTTCTTCTACCTTTGGAACAGCGAGGGTTGCAAACATTTCAGGAAAGATTGAACGAATCGAACGACGTATCCAAGTATAGAAAAAATCTGAAAGATCTGCGTAACCGATGTTATCGTAATAGGGAGGATCGGTTGATACAATTTTGTTTGAAGTAATGCTTTGGCTTTGTGCATCGTTTTGAAAAACATATCCCTCTGGTTTTGAAGGCAATGATTCATTTACAACATGCATCAAGTATTCTAATTGCCCAAAGAAATTACCTGATGAGTTGCTTAATGGATTCCCTTCAACATAATCCCAAGTCATTGGCAATGCCTGTCGTGCAAAAACTTGTTGAATTTTTTCTCCCAATGAATCCCAAAAGTTTAACGTCGCAGTTCTATTCGAAAGTCTACTGACGTTTAACCCCAAATACACCGCCACCGCATCCGCGTAGGCCGCGGCCCCGCTTCCCCCGTCCGCGATCCTCTGCCCATCCTCCGCCATCCCGGCCGCTGCGGCGTCCTTCCATACCAGCTCCCGCGCCTCGCCCACGAGATCGGAGAAGGTGGTCAGAGCCACGAGCTGGCGGGGGGTGAAGAGGTCACCCCATGAGGTCAATCCGTAAGGTGTGCAATTACCGCCTGTCATATGTTTCGCGATCTCACCTTCAGGAAACCATGTAGGTACAGCTTGTTGTGCCACCGCGTGATGCTCCGGCAAGGGGGTCAAATAGACTCGTCCTCGAGCACCTTCCGCAACAATGGCCATCAACCGAGAACCGATTCGCTTTGCCACTCCTTCTGCTTTTATATAATCACCAGAAATCGGTGCACCCGACATAATGCAAGTGAAATTTGCTCGCGCCAGCTTAGTCCCGTTCTTCGCCGCCTCGGGATCCTTCGGCTTCCCGACCTTTACGGTGAACCGGTAGCCTCCCTTCTCGATCACCGGCTGGACGTAAGCTTCCTTGCCCGGCTTGGTGGAGAGCAGGAAGGTGGAAGCCAGGGGCACGTCCACGTTCCGGAAGGCCGGGTTGGGGCTCTTCACGGTCCGGGCCCAGATCCAGGCGATGACCGTCAGGCGCTGTCCAACGTAGGGCTTGAGGTCCGGCCGCTCGGCGGCCATTTCGGGCGTCACCTCCACCTTGGGGTACAGGTGGCCGATCCGCTTCTCCGCCTCGTCCCGCATCCACTTCCCGTAGTACCGCACGTCCTCGGCCAGGCCGCGGGCGCCATTCCACTCCCGGGCGATCAGGTCCTTGTCCCTCCGGGCCTCGGGATTGACCGGGGGCCGGCCCGCGAACTTGGGCGGGATCTCGATCATGGCCTTGTTGATCAGGACTGCCACGGGATTGAGATCGCTGGCCCAGGCCTCCAGGCCCAGGCGCTGGGCCTCCAGGGGCAGGGACCCGCCCCCCGCGAAGGGGTCGTGGAAACCAGGCAGCTTGTTCCGGTCGAAGAGCTCCGCGGCCCGGGGATGGTCCGCGTTCAGGGCGCAGGTCCGGCGCCAGCTGGCCCAGATCTCGTCCCGTGCCGCCTGGAGCACCGTCTCGTTGGTGGTGTTCTCCCACTGGACCAGGTCCTCGATGATCTTGAACAGGCGCTTCCGCTCCTTCTCCTGGGCTTTCTCGGTGGGGAAGAGGTCCGGGAACGAGGAAGGGTCGTCCACCATCTGGGCGAAGATCACCGCCCGCGCCGCAGCCAGGGGTCGCCGGGCCCACCAGAGGTGCAGGGTACTAGGGTGTCCGTGTCGGATGGATTTCTCCCGGGCGCTGGCAATATTGATGGCCTCCAGGGGAAGTGCGACCTCGATGAGTTTCTTGGGGGAGATGCTAGAAGTGTTCATTGTATTTGGTTTTCCTCTTCAGATTCCAGTTGTGAATACATTCTTTCAACATCATCCGTGAATCGACAGCTGAAAGATCGGCTTTCAATGTTAAATAGGATACGCAATCGAATAACTGCTTCAGAAAATAGATTCCATTTTAGGGGAATTGGTTGGATATTCTTACTCCTTGAAATATCTCTTAGCTCTTCTGCAAGTTGTTCGGGATTTGGAGATACAATAAAAACTTTGCGGCAATGGAGATATTCAGAAAAATACTCAAAGGAGATAGAATCATCTCTTGAACCATCCGGTTGTTGGCTAAAAGTGTAGCCAATAAAAATCACTTTATTTAGATACGTCCTATATCGATCGAGGTAAGAAAAAAAACTTGAACGAGAAAACTCAGAAGGCTCTTTCCGAAGCATAATAAGCCGTTCAGAAAATGGGGCTGGAATGTCAAAATCGGCGAGTTCCTGTACTTCAAATGAATCAAATAATTCACATAACCGCGGATGAGATGAACCATGTGGCTCCTGGATTGTAACTTCTTCGACGTTTTTTAGACTTAAACGGGCAAGATTGTCATGGTTATAGTTGACGATACTGAATGGGCGTTGAAATTTCTTAAATACCTCATAACTAAAAAACCGCTGAATGCTATTTGGAAGGGATAAAATATACGAAACAAGCCATTCGCCACCACGTTCAGGTATGGAAGAAATGATCGCAGCATCGAGTCCATCGCGAAACACACCACTTTCAATGATCTTCTTAGCTATAGAGGATGAACTTCGGCGAGGAGAATAGCCTCCCCCGTCAAGCCAAAGCGAGCCTATTTTTCTATAGAATCCATTGCCGGGCTTGATAAATTCAGCAGAAGCCCCTGCGCCTAAAATAAATAAATTATTTGGTTCACATAGGGTTTCAATAAAACTTTCAGGAATTAATCGCCCCATCTTAATGACTTCCTACATCATTACCGGAAACTATTTCGATCAATTCCCGGTGCACATAGAGCTGGTACTTCCCGATTTCCATATGCTCCAGGATACCCGCCCCTTCCAGACTCTTGAGGTATCGCGTAGCTGTGGTGTAGTGGACGCTCAAGGCCCGTCCCAGATTCACCGGAGATTGGATGGGATTCAGGAAGATCTGCTCCGCCATGTCCAAGGCGGCGATCCGGCCGGACAAAGTGCGAATGCGATCCCTCTGTCTCTGGTACAGCGCATAGATCCTCTGCAATGTCTCCGTGGTGCTTCGGGCCTGCTCCACGATCCCGCCCAGAAGGAACTGGACCCACTCCATCCAGGCGCCCTGTTGGGTGACGCCGGAAAGGAGTTCGTAGTACCGGGAGCGGTTCTTGTTGATGAACGCGGAGAGGTAGAGAATGGGAAGCCTAAGGAACCCGTCCCGTACGAGCCCCAGCACCAGAAGGATCCGGCCGGTCCGCCCGTTGCCGTCCGGGAAGGGATGGATGGCCTCGAACTGGTAGTGCAGAAGGACGGCCTTGATCAGGGGATCGATGGATCCCGCAGGGGCATTTTGGAACCTCTCCCATTCAGCCATGCAGGAAGGTACGGCGTCTGCGGGCGGCGGGGTATACAGGATATCCCCGGTCTGGCTGTTCTGGATGGCGTTCGGCAACCTCCGGTACTCGCCGCCCATATCAGGCAGGAGCTTTTCGAAGATCCCGCAGATCACCCGGTGCCCGATGGGAAGACGTTCCAGTTCCTTCCAGCCCCAGAGCACGGCGTCCCGATATCGGAGGACCTCCTTGTCCGGCTGGCGCCGTTCCTCCTCGGGAAAGAGCCAGCCCTGGAGCGCAAGCTCGACGGTGGTGTTGATGTTCTCGATCCGTGAGCTTTCTACTGATTCCCGAATGATGGACGGTGTCAGCAGGAGCATCGGGTTGGGCACGGCGAAGGAGAATCCGTTCAGTTCTCCCAATGCAGTCCGGGCCGCCAGGAGAAGCTGCGTCAGATCCTTCGCCTCCCAGTCGAGGTCGGGCGGTAGGGGCGGCGGGGTGAAAGGCTTGCGAGGATCCATCGGTTTAGTATATCGCATTTTCCGTCTTTTTGCGACATATCCCGGGGCATATATCACAGAATGGAACATGGCGCCCCGGACGCCTCACCGGGGCTCCTCCGCCCGGGCGATCAAGCCCGCAAAGTCGTAGTCCGAGCTGGTCAGGAGGAAGTCCGGCTCGGCCTGGAAGGGCCGGCGCACGTAGTGGACCTTGTGCCCGCCCTCGGGCAGGAACTCCACGATGGCCAGGATGAAGTCCTCGGGCTTGTTGAGGGAGGTGAGGATCTCGTTCCGGGTGACCGTGATGGACGACGCCCCGGAGACCCGGCCCTTCACCTCGATGAACCGGAGCTTCCCGGTCTGGGGCACCCGGCTCTCGATGTCGTACCCGACCTTCTCGAACTCCCGGTCCCGGGGCTCGTATCCCAGGCTCCGCTCGATATCCATGATGATGGCCCGGGCCCGGGCCGCGCTCTCCTGGGTGTCTACGGGATGAGATCGCTCCGGCAGGGGCTTGCCCTGTAGGGCTAGAAGAAGGCCCCGGGACACTACCAAAAATCCGCCCTGGATGACCGGCGGCAGGGGGCTCAACTGGGCCTCGTTCTCGAGCTCCTGAAGTCGCTTCTGCAGCCGCCCCTGGAGCAGGTCCGCCCGCCTGCGGGCCTCCTCGGAGTTGAGTCGCGCATTGGCCTTGCCCGCCCTCTCCTGGAGCTTGAGCTCTTCCGCCCTATGATCCCAGTAGTTGATCTCCTTGGTCAGGCGCTCCTTGACGGCAGCCCGGGTCTTCTCGATGCGCCCCAGACGTTCCCGATCCACCTCTTCCAGATGCTCCGGCACCACGGATGTGACCGCGTAGGTCTGGGCCTGGCGTTCCAGGTCCTTGCCGATCCAGGCGCATTCGGGGCTGGCAAGGATCTCCTCCACCTTCGGCTCGTCCTCCGCCAGGGGCCGGTAGTCCAGGTACGGGGCGCACTGGGCGTGCCGGGGGATTCCGACGGGGTCCAGTTCGACGTGCAGGACCCTCCGGGAAACGGTCCTTCGCTCTCCGGACCGGGTCAGGCTGGCGTCCTGTATGGAGTGTTCCAGGTAGAAGACCACCCGGGTGGCCTTGCCGAAATCCCGGTCGTCCACCAGGACCGCGCCGCGCCGCAGGAGGTCCCGGTTCCGCTCCAGGGTCAGGTCCAGGACCGCGTCCAGCAGGGGGGAGCCCGGGCAGAGGAACGCCGCCAGGGGCTGTCCCGGGGGAGCGATCGAGTCCTTCTCGAAGGTCGCCCGCTCGTAACGGGGCAGGACGGTCTCCCGTATCCCGATTTCCCGGTCCCGACTCCGGACCGAGGCCGGCACGTGGGTGATCTCGTACCTCTTCGGCTCCCGGAGGCGCATCGTGCCGCCCAGCCGGGAAAAGGCTTGCAGGAAGAAGGACTCGATGTAGTGGGGCTGGAGCCTCCGGGCTTCCGCGCGCTCCATCTCCTCCCTGATCTTCCGGACGCGGCTGGCGTCCATTGCGTCGTGGACCAGGACCCGTTCTTCCAGGAGCTCTTCCAGCTTGCCTCGGTCCAGGGCGTTCTCCACTACCCGATTCAGCATTTCCCGGACGTCCGGCCGCTCGCCGTACCGCACCGCCTCGATCAGGAGGTCCCGGAGGGACTTGCCCTCGAACTGGAGCTTGCCCAGCACGTCGAAGACCTGTCCGCCCAGGGCCTGCCGGGCCTCGGCCAGCTTGTCCAGCAAGGTGCGGTAGACGTCGCCCTCCCGGGTTTCCGCGGCCACGAGGTTCCACAGGAAGCAGACCTCGGTCTGGCCGATCCGGTGGATTCGCCCGAATCGTTGTTCCAGCCGGTTGGGGTTCCAGGGCAGGTCGTAGTTGACCATCAGGTGGGCACGCTGGAGGTTGATGCCCTCCCCCGCGGCGTCCGTGGCCAGGAGGACTTGGACCTCCGCCTGGAACTTGAATGCCTCCTGGTGCTTGATCCGCTCTTCCCGGCCCATGCCGCCGTGGATCTCAACCACCGCGTCTTCCCGGCCCAGGAGGGTCTGGATGTTCCGGCGCAGGTAGTTGAGGGTGTCCCGGTGCTCCGTGAAGATGACGATCTTCTGTTTCGGGGAGGGTTTGGGCCGGATTTCCGCTGCGGCGGGTCCGGCGGACACGTCGCCGGGATCGGCCCGGAAGATCTCCGAGAAGAGCCCGGCCAGTTCCCGCCACTTGGTGTCCTGGCCGCTCCGCCGGACACTGCCGGCCAGCTCCTCCAGGTGCCGGAGGGTGGAAATCTCGGCCTTGAGCTCCTGGATGGTCCGGGCTGCGGTGGCCTGGTCCAGGATCTCCTCTTCTGCGGCCTCCACCTCGTTGTCCGGGGCCTCATCCAGGTCCTCCACGTCCTCCTCGTCCAGGACGGGGCCGGAACCCAGGTCGCCCGCGGCCGATTGGCCCCGGTGGACTAGCTCCATCTCCCGGAGCCGGGTCTCCAGGCGCTCCCGCCTCCGCTTCAGGGACTGATAGATGGCTTCCGGAGAGGAAGCCAGCCTCCGCTGGAGGACCGTCAGGGCGAAGCCCACGGTGCGGGTGCGTTTCTCGTTCTCCAGGTCCTCGGCCCGGTTGAACTCCTCCCGGACGTAGGTAGTCACCGCGGCGTACAGGGACGCCTCCAGGGCGGAAAGCTTGTAGGGGACCGTGTAGGCGATACGCTGGGGGAAGAGGGGCTTCCCGTCGAACTTGAGAAGCTGCTCCTTCACCATCCGGCGCATGAGATCGCCGGCATCGCTCTGATGGACTCCGTCCCGGAACCGGCCTTCGAACCGGTCGCCGTCCAGGAGGGACAGGAAGAGCTGGAAGTCCTCCTCCTTGCCGTTGTGGGGAGTGGCGGTCATGAGGAGGAAGTGCCTGGTGGTCGCGGAAAGCATTCGGCCCAACTGGAAGCGCTTGGTGTACTTTACTTCCCCGCCGAAGAAGGTGGCGGACATCTTGTGCGCCTCGTCGCAGACTACCAAGTCCCACTGGCAGTCCGGGGCCTTCAGCTTCTCCTGGACCGCTTCGTCCCGGGCCAGCTTGTCCAGCCGGGCGATGACTAGGTCCACTTCCAGGAACCAGTTGCCCGTGCGGGCTGACTCCAAAAGGTCGTTGGTCAGGATCTGGAAGGGCAGATGGAAGCGCTGGTAGAGCTCGTCCTGCCATTGCTCCGCGAGGCTTCCGGGGCACACGACAAGGCACCTCTGAAGGTCTCCCCGAGCGGCCAACTCCTTCATCAAGAGCCCCGCCATGATGGTCTTCCCGGCGCCCGGATCATCCGCCAGGAGGAACCGCAGGGGCTGGCGGGGCAGCATCGCCTCGTAGACCGCGGTGATCTGGTGTGGTAGGGGCTCCACCACGGAGGTGTGGACCGCCAGAACGGGATCGAAGAGGTGGGCCAATCGGATCCGTTGGGCTTCGGACACCAGGCGGAAGAGGGCTCCCTCCCCGTCGAAGCTCCAGGGCCGGCCGGTTTCCACGAGTTCGAGTCGGGCCTCGTCGTCCCGGTAGAGAAGACGATTGCCCACCCTACCGGTTGGTTCTTTATATGTCAGTTCCAGCGCCGCGGAGCCGAACCATTGCACGGACACGACAGACACCATCTGTTCCGGCAAAATGCCGCGGATGGATGCATGGGGAGTGAGGTCTTCAAGCCTTGCCATTGGGGACCTTCTTACAGTTTTTTGATTCCTGACGGCAGAACCAGCATGGCACCTGGATCCACGGTCCTCAGGGCCTCTAGTATCGAGACTTAGAATACTATGCCATATCAGAGCCCGCAACTGAGAAAAAGCAGGGATCCGCCTCAACTTGTGAGCGTTTCTATTTCACGATATTTATTTGATTCTGGAAGCCTTTAATTTAGCTCCGAAGATATCCTATTCGAAAGCATCCGTTATTGTAAGCATGTCAGGTTTATCACACTCTTCTGTCATATCCTTGTGGGTGGCGGGAGCGTCCAGGATGTTCCCCAAAGAGGAGTAATCGAAAGCCTCCGAGTGGGTGTAGTTGTCCATGATCGCTGTAGACTGCCACCCTAGGGCTGCCTGTACTTTCCGAGGATCCGCTCCGGCGTCCAGGAGCCTGGTGGCGACGGTGTGCCGCAGGGCGTGCGGGCTGATCGAGCGTCCTTCAGACTCCAACCCAGCGCGGAAGCAGGCAGCCAGAAGTTGGTTTCGGAACCAATATACGGGTTGGACTTTCCCATCCTTAGGAAAACGAGTCCGTTCTGGGGGCGGCCGTCCTTCTCGTATGCAGTTCGAAAGGCGGCAGAGAGGAATGCCGGGAGCGCGGTCACCCGGGGCTTTCCGTTCTTGGGCGGGCCGATCTCCGTAGAGCGATTCTTCACGGCCCGACTGATTTTTAGGCGAGCAGAGGCGAAATCGATCTGGTCCCAGTGCAATGCCCTCATTTCCCCGGTCCTCATCCCGGTCATGACCAGGGTTGTGAAGGCTAGGTGAGAGAGGTCGCTGTTCCAGAAGCGCCGCTCCAGCAAGAGTCGGAGCTCCTCTGTTGAGAGGATCGCTTTAGGCTTCGCATGGTGCTGGACTTGGCCAATCCCCTGGGTCGGGTCGTTCGGGATGATGCCGCGGAAATAGGCCTCCCGGAGGATGACCTTCAAGAGGGAGATCGCCCGGTTGGTCTGGACCACGGTGGTCCGGGCCAAGGACCGAGTGCGGAATTCGAGCAGCTCGTTCCGGGAGATATGGGCTAGGGGCTGGTCCGCCAGATCGCTGTCCACGAGGACAAGGGTGTTCATGTATCGCCGGCTGGCCTTGATCCATCCGGACGTGATCGGCTTCCCTTCCTCTGCAAGCCGGGAACAGTGCGGGCACCCGTCAACGTAGAACCTTTCAGCCCAGACACGCAGTGGCGCCCAACCCTCCTGGGACATCGCGTGCGCGTTGATCCCGGACTTTCGAAGCCGGTCTTCCGCCCAGCGACGGGCAGCCACACGGTTGGTCTGACCCGTGGAAACTGCGGAACCGAGCCGGCCGTTGGCATCACGGAACTGAGCGTAGAAGACCTTTTTGTTGGCTTTAGTGGTCCGTGCGTGTATCGAAAATGGTACCTTCTCCATCAAAAACCTCCGAAAAAACTGCAAAAAGTTTTCTCAGACTTTGTCTCATTCGAGTAAAAACTCGATTTTTAGACACCCTGTAAGTCTTTTCTGTAGAGGAGGTTACAACAGATGATGGAGTTTGGTTGAGACGCTAAGATGGCGTTTCGCTCGCGTCCCCGGCCGTCCGCCCGGAGGCGGCTCGATCCGGTTCCGGAACGGGCCCTACCCTAGCATACCCCGCCCGTCCTTGTCCACCCCGGCGGAACCGGAATCCGGGCGAAATCGCTCACCGGAGGGGGGCGAAATACCCGGATTCGTCCTTCCCGGACTTGCGGAACAAGTATCCTTCGACGGCCAGTCGAAGATACGTGCGTCCGAAGCCGGGATCCGCCGCGCTGGTGAACCGCAGGCGGTACCGACCGGTCGAGGATGCCGCCAGGTCACGGCCGATCCGTCCGAGTCCGGCGGGCTCCCAGACCCGGTATACACCGCCGCCGGCGGTCTCGGCCAGGAACCGCACGGCGTCCGAGACCGGGGCATCCCCCACCACGACGGCGTAGAACCGGACGCCGTTGTTGCGCAGGTAGGTGCCGAGCTCCGACAGCGTCGCCCCCTCGAACCGGGATTCGTTCACCGTACCGGTGGTGACGTACACCACCGCGGACCTGCGGAGTCCCGAGGCGAGGGCGGACACCGCGAGCCGAAGGGCCGAGTCGAAGCGCCACTGCGGATCGATCGGGGCCGCCAGGGCCTGCCGGGCCAGCACGGGTCCGCCGGATGCCCCGGAGGCGGTCCCCTGGAGGACCGGAAGGCGGCCCGCGGTGATCAGGTAGGATTCCGACGGCTGCGGCAATCCCGCGGCCACGGATTCCACGGCCTGCCGGACTTCGGAACGGTACGCGTCGATGCCGGGGGAACGCTCGACCAGGAGGGCCACGGACATGCCCGGAGTGTCGGATTCCCTTCCCTCCAGGGTCAGCTCCTTCACGGGGGTCAGGGTCTCCGTCCTCACCCGGGCCTCCGTGTCCCCTTCCTTGACGGTCCGTTCCGAGACGATGTTCTCGGAGGCGTAGAAATTTCCCTGGTCCAGGCCCACGACGGGGTTGCCGAACCGGTCCCGGACGTAGATATCCGCCTCGACCACGGGGAATCCGTCCGACCGTATCCGCTCGATCTCCAGGAAGTACCCCCCGTAGACCACGGCGGGATCCGAAAGGACATCCACCAAGGACGCGTCGAAATCCGCGGCCAGGATGTTCCCGTTGGCGTCCAGAGCGGCCGAAACGATACGGGCCGCGGGCCGCGGGGATCGGTAGACCTCCCGGAGGTCGAAGGTCTCCGTGTCGACCGCCACCACGCGCCGCCGGTCGGCGATCAGCAGGTCCCCGTTCCCGGCGAAGGACAGCCCTTCCGGTCCGACCAGGGCTCCCTCCGCGAATCCCTCGAGGAAGTTCCCGGAATCGTCGAAGACGTACACGCCCTTCCGGACCGAGTCCGCCACGTACACACGTCCGTCCCGCACGGCGATCCCCGTCGGGGATCGGAATCCCGGGAATCCCGCGGAGGGGCGGCCGAATTCCAGCAGGAACTCCCCGGCGGGGGAATACTTGACGACCCGGCCGTTGCCGTAGTCCACGGCGAACAGGAATCCACCCGGATCGGACGCCAGGTACTGGGGTCCCGAAAGCCGATCCCGTCCTTTCCCGCCGGATATTCGGGAGAGGACGTTTCCGTCCCGGTCGCAACGGGAGATGCGGTCCCCCTGGAACTCGGATACCCAGAACCCCCCGTCCGGGGCCGGCGTCAAGGAGTAGGGCCGGTCGAATCCCCCGAGGCCTCCCCGAAGCCGGGCGCGGACCACCCCGTTGACGTCCACCCGGAGGACTTCCCCGGTACCGTGGGAAACGAGCAAAAAGCCGCCGTCCGGAAGGGGCTGGACCCAGGACGGACGGAGGAAACGATCCTCCCGGTCCTGCCGACCCGGGATCTCTCCCGCGGAGATGTATCCGTCCCGGCCGATGCCGGGCTCGATCGATCTCCGGGAGGAAACGAATTCGGTGAAGCTCTCCACCAGGAGGGACCGTCCCCCTTCCCGGACCGCGGCGTCCCAGCGGTCCAGGGCCGTGCTTTCCAACCCGTTCTTGAAATAGGATCGGCCGAGCCAGAACAGGGTGAGCGCGTCCCTAGGATTCGAGGACAGGACCCGTTCGAACAGGAGGATGGATTCCGCGACGCGCCCGCGGTGGTAGGCCTGAACGCCGAGCCGGAAATTTTCCTGCCCCGAGGGATCCGAGAGCCTGTAGGGAAACTGCGCCCAGGCGGTCGAGCAGGCCAGAAGGAAGGCGATGAGGGCGGATGACTGCTTCATAGGTTTTTCAGCTCCCGGAGGGTGCGAACGTGCTCCTGGACTTCCCGCTCCTCCGGGGCTCCCTTCAAGGCCCGCTCCAGCCAGGTCTCGGCCTCGTCGAAGAAACCCAGCTTGAGGTACACCCAGCCCAGGCTGTCCTGGTAGGCGGGATTGTTCGGTCGGGCCTCGACGGCCTTTCGGCAGCAGGACAGGGCCCGGGTCAGGTCGTCCCCCCGGTAGGCCAGGACGTACCCCAGTCCGTTCAGGGATGTGGGGTGGGACGGTTCCAGGTCCAGAGCCCGGCCGTACCACTCCAGGCTTTCGTCGATGTTGCCCTGGGTCCAGGCCGTGTATCCCAGGGCGGCGCAGATCTGGGCGGATTCGTATCCCGATTCCCGGAGCCGCGAGAGTTCGTATTCCGCCAGCTTGACCCGCTCCGTCACGGCGTACACGTACGCCAGGGCCATGCGGCATTGGTACAGCCGGGCGGGATCCGTCTCGGAGGTCACCACCTGCTCGAGGTAGAGGAGGGCTTCGTCGTAATTGCCCAGCCGCACGTGGCACAGGCCCAGGAGGTACGCGGAGTCCGCGAATTCCTCCTCCGAAAGGTCGGTGTCCGAGAGGAGCCGCAGGGCTTCCGCCCAATCGCCTTCGGAGTACGACCTCAGGGCCTCCCGGATCTCGCCGCGCACCTATTCCGCCTTCCCGCCGCGCCTTACGGAAAACTCTTGCCCGCGGGGAAATCCGCGGGCACCTGGGGGTCGACGAGGATACGGCTGACGGCGATGCGCCCCGACTCCACGGCGCCCGTGTCCGTGAGATCCTCCCGCGGATTCGCGATGGCCTCCCCGGTGAGGAAGCAGTAGGTGTAGCCGTCCGGGGCCTCGAAGGTATGGAGGGTGTCCCGGTAGACGCGCTTGCCCGGTCGGGAAAACACGGCGCCCCGGGTGTCCGCGTCCGGCAGCGGTGGCACGTTGACGTTCAGGAACACCGAGGCGTCCCAGGCGGAGAGCAGGGCGTCCAGGTTGGTCCGGATGAAGCGGGCCGCGGGACGGAAGTCGAAGGGGGGCTCGTCGGCGGCCAGGGAGACGGCTATGCCCGGCATGCCGTGGAGGGCGGCCTGGCGGGCAGCGGCGGCGGTGCCGGAATAGACGATGTCCGTTCCCAGGTTGGGTCCCCGGTTGATGCCGGAGACCACGATGTCCGGCCGGAACGGCAGGGCTCCCCGGAGGGTCAGCAGCACGCAGTCCGCGGGCATGCCGCTGCAGGTGAAGGTACGATCGTCCAGACGGCGGACCTTGCCCGGGGACCGGAGGGTCATGGAATGGCTCGATCCGGACCGGTCCCCGTCGGGGGCGAAGGTCCAGACCTCATGGTCCCGAGCCAGCTCGCCGGCTAGGACCTGGATGCCTTCGCAATGGATTCCGTCGTCGTTGGTCACGAGGATCTTCATGGATGGGAACCTTCCCCCGCCCGCATCATAGGGCGATTGTAGCGGAAGCCCGGGAAGGATTCAACCTTGGAGCTCGACGCCGCCGGAGACGGTCGTCTCGTAGACCGCGGCCTTGAAACCGAAAATACGCTCGTACTCCTCGAGGCGGCTCTTGTAATCCTCCACGGCCTCCCGGCTCATGATGGAGACGGTGCATCCCCCGAAACCCTTTCCGGTCAGGCGGCTGCACAGGGTCCCTTCGATCTCGGAGCTTCTCTTCACGAGCCAGTCGATCTCGGGACAGGAGACCTCCAGGAGGTTCCGCAGACCCGCCTGGGACTTGTTGACCACCCGGCCGAACCCGGCCAGGTCGTCCCGGGCGAGCAGGTCCTCCGCCTCGGAAACCCTGCGGATCTCCTCCAGGATGAAGAGGCATCGCCGGCGCATCCCCTCCGGGAGTTCCCCCATCAGCTCGTCCAGGTCCTCGGGCGAGTAATCCCGGAGGGTGCGCCCCGGGTGCCGGCGGTTGAGGTGGTGAAGGCATTGCCGGCAGTCCTCCCCCCTCTGTCGAAGCTCGGTGTCCACGGAAAACCGGGGCACCCGGGAGTCCGTGATCAGGACCACGGACTGGCCAATGTCGAAGGGGACGAGGCGCGGACGGCCGTTCCGCGCGTCCACGGAAACTGCGGTGCCGGGGCGGGAGACGACCGGCACGACATGCTCCGCGGGTCCGAATTCCCGTCCGCAGAACTCGGATTCCGCGGTTCGGCATAGTTCGACGATCCCGTCGTTGCCCGGGTTCCTTCCCAGGAGAGCCGAGAAGGCAGCCGCAGAGGCCACCACGAAGGAGGCGGAGGAACCCAGCCCGATGCCCTGGGGAATGTTGCCGGAGACGGTCACGTTGTAGCCCTGGGAGGGGGCGCCCTGGTCGAACAGGGAGGCCAGGACCCCCTTGGGGAGGTTCGCCCAGCGGTCCTCGCGCTTGAACTTCAGGTTCGCCAGGCTGGTCCTCTTCCGCTCGTTCAGGTCCGCCGCATAGAATCGCAGGGAGGAGTCGCGGCGCGGGGACACCGCCACCGCGACGCGCTGGGATATGGCGATGGAGAGGACGACGCCTTCCGACTCTTCGGTATGCTCGCCCAGGAACCGAATCGTGCCCGGGGCGGAGGCTACAACCTCCGGGACGGCCTCGAATTCCCGGGCATGGAGATCAGCAATATCCTTCATCGACCAGCCTTGCTATCGAACGAAATGGTGTGCCGGAGCCCTCATGATATACTATGAACGCCCAAGGTTCAAACGAAAAATGCGTCAAACCCCGACTTCCGGTCCCGCCGTTCGGGAATCCTCCGATTCTTCCGCGCTTCTTTGACAATTCGCTCCGCCGGAAGTAGAATCACACCATGCGACCCGTGATGGTGCCCTTTTCCTCCCTAGTTCTCTCGGCGCTGCTGATCGCCTGCGCGGGCGCTCCCGCACCCACCCCCGCGGTTCCTCCGCCGGATCCCCCGCCGTCGGCCGCGGCCGTCGATCCGGCCGCGCCCCCGGTCTTCGATCCGTCCAGCATCACCCCGGAGGTCAAGCGGGACACCATGGAGGTCGTGAAGTCCGTCATCAGCGAGCTGAACCAGGTCATCCGGAGGAAGGACTACGCGGCCTGGCGGGGCTACCTCACGGCGGAGTATTCCACCTTCTATTCCGCCCCCGCCGTCCTTTCGGAGATGTCCGAATCCGCGGTGCTGAAGCGGCAGGGGATCAAGCTCGAGTCCCTGCAGGACTATTTCCTCTATGTCGTGTATCCCTCCCGGCAGAGCGTCCGGGTGGACGACATAGAGTTCACCAGCCCCACCCAGGTCAAGGCCGTGACCATCACCCCCTCGGGGGATCGACAAGTGTATTACTACCTTGAAAAAGTAGGCGAATCGTGGAAAATAGGAACCGGGAGGTAATGATGCGTTCATTGCGTTCGGCGGCACTGGCCGCGCTTCTCGCGGTAGCCCTGACGGGCGCCGCCGCCCAGACGACGGGGTCCGGGGAGAGGACCGTGGAGGAAGCGTACCTCCAGGAAACCCTGGAAACCATGATCATCAAGGAGCAGGCCCGGGGGGATACCCGGGATTTGAAGCTCCTCGCCCTCCAGTACATCGATCAGTCCATCCAGGAGGGACGGAAGAACGAGGAAGTCCGGAAGTCCCTCGAGTATCTCGCCCTGGAAACCTCCACGACCGTAGTCCGGGAAGCCGGCGTCGGCCGGATCATCAACGACTACCCCGACGTGCGGGCCAAGGCCTGCGACATGCTGGCGGAGTTCCCCACCGTCGAGACCAAGGACACCCTGCTCCGCGTCGCCCTGTCGGACCGGGAACCCATGGTGATCAGCGCCGCGATCCGTTCCCTGGGCAAGATCGGGATCAACGACAACGACGAGGTCACCCAGACCATCTCCTTCATCGTGAACAAGTACGACATCCTCCAGCCCGACAACAGCCTGGCCTTCGAGACCCTCGTGGCCTTGGAACGCCTGGTGGACGCCGGCGTCGGGATCAAGGATCCGTCCATCGTCCGGACGGTGCTCCGCATCGCGGACGGCAACTACATCATTCCGGTCAAGCAGAAGGCCCGGCAGGTGTTGGACAAGCTGCGCAAGTCCGCGGCGAGCTCCTCCTCGAGCGGAAAATAGGAGCCGGCGTCCTCCGGTTCCCGTCCGCGGATCCGTCCGCTCCGGTGCAACATCGGGTCTCGGGGCGGACGGGTTCACTTGACATCGCCGGGGGTTCCGACGTAGGATGCGGTCGAGCGATTAGCTCAGCTGGATAGAGCGTCGGCCTCCGGAGCCGAAGGTCATGGGTTCGAATCCCGTATCGCTCAATGCAGGCTTCCTGGAGCACGGCTCCCGGGAGCCTCTTTTTTTATGGACACCATCCTACTAGCATCGGGGTCCCCCCGCCGCCGGGAGATCCTGGAACAATTCGGTTTTCCCCTCGTGGTCCGGCCCTCGGACACGGACGAGTCCCTGCGGGATTACCTTCCCGTGGAGGAGCGGGTCGTCGCCCTGGCATTGGACAAGGGCCGCGCCGCGGCCGCCGCCGTCCGCGACGGGGACCCCCGTTGGATCCTGTCCGCGGACACCCTGGTCTCCGTGGGGGGACGGGTCCTGGGCAAGGCGGGGACCCGGGACGAGGCCCGGGGATTCCTGGAACTCCTTTCCGGCGCTTCCCACCGGGTCTCCTCGGCCCTGGCCCTCACGGACCGCGAATCCGGCACGGTCCGGTCGATCCTGGAGGAGACGGAAGTCCTCTTCTCGAAGCTTTCCGAGGAGGAGATCGAGGCGTACCTGGACACCCGGGAGTGGGAGGGAGCCGCGGGGGCCTACCGCATCCAGGGCCGGGCCGCCTTCCTGGTGGAGCGCGTCGTCGGCTCCTGGTCCTGCGTCGTGGGCTTGCCTCTCCGGTCGTTTTATGTCATCCTACGGGACTGCGGGTACCCGTTGAGGTAGCCGCCCGGAGCGGACCGTATCCCGGACCGCCCGGAATCTTCCGCCGTACCCGGGGCGCGACTCCGGAACGGCGAGAACCAGAGAAGGGGGCCGTACTCCGCGTACGGCCGTCGGTAGGAGGATCTCTTGGCCGTAGTCACGATGAAGAATCTCCTGGAGTCCGGTGTCCATTTCGGTCACCAGGTGAAGCGCTGGGATCCGCGGATGAAGAAGTTCATCTTCGCGGAGCGCAACGGCATCCACATCATCGACCTGCAGAAGACCATCCAGTCCATCAAGGAAGCCTACGAGGCCGTCCGCAAGTGCGTCGCCTCCGGCAAGAGCGTGCTCTTCGTGGGCACCAAGAAGCAGGCCCAGCAGGCCATCCAGAAGGAAGCCGAGCGCTGCGGCATGTTCTTCGTGAACAACCGCTGGCTGGGCGGCATGCTCACCAATTTCTCCACCATCAAGAAATCCATCCTCCGGCTCAAGAAGATCGAGAAGATGGAAGTCGACGGCACCTTCGAGAACCTGACCAAGAAGGAGATCGCGGGCCTCCAGAAGGAGAAGATCAAGCTGGAGAAGAACCTGGGCGGCATCAAGGAAATGAAGGACCTGCCCGGCATCCTCTTCGTGATCGACACCCGCAAGGAAGCCATCGCCGTGGCGGAAGCCCAGCGCCTGGGCGTTCCCATCGTCGCCATCGTCGACACCAACTGCAACCCCGAGGGCATCACCTACCCCATCCCGGGCAACGACGACGCCATCCGGTCCATCTCCCTGTTCACCCAGATCATCGCCAACGCGGTCGTCGAGGCGGACAACGAGACGGGCCTCAAGATCATCGAGAACCTCCAGGAGGAGGAAGAGGCCGTCGAGGAAGTCCGGACGGACGCCCGGCAGGCGGAGGAGGAGGTCGAGATCGACATCTCCACCTACACCCCCGAGGAGAAGCCCGCGGTCGAGGAGAAGGCGGAGGAGCCGACCCCGGCCGCCGCCATCGACGAAGACAAGCTGTACGACCGCTAAGCCATCGCAAGGAGAACGAAATGGAAATCAAGGCTCAGGATATAAAGACCCTCCGGGAGAAGACCGGGGCGGGCATGATGGACTGCAAGAAGGCCCTCACGGAGGCGGGCGGGGATCCCGCCGCCGCCGAGAAGCTCATCAAGGAGTGGGGGCTCGCGGGCGTGGAGAAGCGCTCCGGCCGGGCCACCAACGAGGGTCGCGTGTTCAACAAGGAGGAAGGCGGCAAGGTCGCCATGGTCGAGGTCGCCTGCGAGACGGACTTCGTCGCCCGCAACGAGGACTTCATCAAGTCCGGCGCCGTCCTGGCGGACCTAGTGCACAAGAAGGAAGCCTCCGCTCCGGACGCGGAGATGGAGACCATGGTCCGCGACATGGCCAGCGTGATCAAGGAGAACATCGCCCTCAAGCGGGTCATCTGCGTCAAGGCCGCCGCCGGGGAAGTCCTCCATACCTACGTCCACGGCGAGGGTACCCTCGGGGTCGTCTTGAAGGCCAAGACGGACAAGCCCGCGGATCCCGCCGTCCAAGCCTTCATCCACGACACGGCCCTCCATATCGCCGCCTTCCGGCCCCTCTTCCTGGACCGCGGCCGGGTGGACTCCGCCTACCTCAAGGAGCAGGAGGAGATCTTCCAGAAGCAGATCGAGGGCGACGAGAAGATGAAGGGCAAGCCCGCCAACGTCCTCGAGGGCATCGTCAAGGGCAAGGTGAACAAGCTCATGGCGGAGATCTGCCTCCTGGATCAGGGCTTCGTGAAGGACGAGAAGCAGTCCGTGGCCAAGGTCATGGCGGAGGTCTCCAAGTCCTCCGGAGCTTCCCTGTCCATCGTCGACTACGTGGTCTTCCGCGTGGGCGAGAACTGAGATAGAATCTACGGGGCCGGCTTCCGGGGCATGACCGCCCGCCGGCCCCGTTTCCCGCATCGATCACCAAACCGGAACGCTTGGGAGGAACCATGGAGGATGTGAAGGCTTCCTGCGAGGATAGGATGCGCAAGGCCGTCGGGGCGCTCAAGGACGAATACAACGGGCTCCGCACGGGCCGCGCCTCCCCCGCCCTGTTGGACCGGATCCGGGTGGACTATTACGGGGAGAAGACGCCCATTCCCCAGGTGGCCACCGTCTCGGTTCCCGAAGCCCGCCTCATCGTCATCCAGCCCTGGGATCGCTCCCAGATCGCGGAGATCGAGAAGGCCATCCGCACTTCGGAGCTTTCCCTGAACCCCTCCAACGACGGCAAGGTGATCCGGATCGCCATCCCTCCCCTCACGGAGGAGCGCCGCAAGGAGCTGGCCAAGACCGCCAAGAACATGGCGGAGACCAGCCGGGTGTCCATCCGCAACATCCGCCGGGACGGCATCGAGACCCTGAAGAAGCACAAGCCCGACGGATCTTCCGAGGACGACCTGAAAAAGGCGGAAGAGGACCTCCAGAAGCTGACGGACGCGTACATCGCCCAGGTGAACAAGGTCCTGGAGGAAAAGGAAAAGGAAATCCTGGAAGTTTGAGATGGCGAACGGCAGGGCCGCTCCCGCCCACGCGGGCATCATCATGGACGGAAACGGGCGCTGGGCCAAGGCTCGGGGTCTTCCCCGCACCGAGGGCCATCGCGAGGGGCTCCGGGTCGCCAAGCGTATCATCCGGGCGGCCGAGGATCTGGGCATCCGGTACCTGTCCCTCTACACCTTCAGCACCGAGAATTGGAAGCGGGCCGTGGAGGAGGTTTCCTTCCTCATGTCCCTCATCTCCTCCCACCTGAAGGCGGAGTTCGATTTCTACCGGGAAAACCGCATCCGCATCGTGCACTCCGGGGATCCCGAGGGCCTTCCGGCGGATGTCCGGGATGCCCTCCGCTCCGTAATGGAGGACACCTCCGGATTCGACGGGATCACGGTCAACCTGGCCATCAACTACGGCGGCCGGGACGAGGTCCTGCGGGCCGTCCGGAAGCTTCTCGCGTCGGGCGCCCGGGAGATCACGGAGGAATCCTTCCGACCCTTCCTGGACGCTCCGGAACTCCCGGACCCCGACCTCATCATCCGCACCGGGGGGGACTTGCGGCTGTCCAATTTCCTGCTCTGGAAGTCCGCCTACGCGGAGCTGTATTTTTCCGACAAGCTGTGGCCCGACTGGTCCGCCGAGGACCTCGCGGCCGCCGTCGATTCCTTCAATCGCAGGGAGCGCCGGTTCGGCGGTACGAAATGAAGAACTTCCTCTCAAGGTTCCTGCTCGTGGCCGTGGCGCTGCCCGCCTTGTATGCCGCGGCCGTGTACCTGCCCCAGTACGGACACGCGGCCGTCGTCGCCATCGTCCTGGCCTTCGCCGCCGGCTGCGGATCCGAGCTCGCGGGACTGCTCCGCCTCCGGGGATTTCCGGCCCCGGGACCCCTGACCTCCGCGCTTTCCGCCGCCCCCGCCCTGCTCCTCTGGTTTTCTTTCCGGTTGTCCCCCGAAGCGGCCGTGCCGGGCGTCTTCGTCGCGGGATTCGGGCTCGCCCTCCTGGCGGCCTTCCTGCCCCTCGCCTTCCCCCGGAACGCGGAGGCGATCGGGATTTCCCTGTCCCGGTCCGCGGCCCGCGCCTTTCCCCTGCTCTATCCGGGACTGCTCTCCGCCTCCATCGTCCTGATCGCGGAACTGCCCGGGTCCTCCACCGCGGCCCTGATCTGGTTCGCCCTGCTGGTGTTCGGGAACGACAGCGCGGCCTGGGCCGTGGGAATGATGGCCGGCCGGCACCGGGGCGTCGTCGCCGTTTCCCCGAACAAGAGCGCGGAAGGCTTCCTGGGAGCCTACGGCGGATCCCTGGCGGCCGCCTTCCTGGGGCCCGTCCTGTACCCGGGCCTCCTGTCCGGCCGATCCTGGGAGCTCGTGCTCCTCGGACTCCTGGTCGGCACCGCGGTCATTGCCGGCGATCTTTTCGAGTCGGCCCTGAAGCGGAGCGCCGGGATCAAGGACTCCGGCAGCGTCATCCCCGGGCGGGGCGGATTCCTGGACACCTTCGACAGCATTCTTTTCGCGGCGCCCGTGTTCTACGCCGCGGTCACCATCCTGGACCTGGTCTAGGGGGAGTCGTGCAACCCAAGCGCATCATCATACTGGGAGCCACGGGGTCCATCGGGCGTTCCGCCCTGGACGTCGCGGTCTCCCGGCCCGATCTGTTCCGGGTGGTAGGCCTTTCGGCCCATGCCCGGGAGTCGGAACTCCTGGAAGCGGCCCGGAAGGTACCCGGCGCGGCCCTCTGCGTGACCGGGACCGAATCCGGATCCTCCGACGTGCGGTACCGGGGTCCCGAGGGGATCCGTCGGATGCTGGAGGATAACCCCGCGGAGGTCGCGCTGAACGGGATCTCCGGGGCCGCCGGACTCGGTCCGTCCCTGGACGTCATCGCTGCGGGCATGGATCTCGCCCTGGCCAACAAGGAGACCATGGTCCTGGCGGGACGACTGGTCCTGGAACGGGCCGCGGCCGCCGGTGTCCGGGTCATCCCCGTCGATTCCGAACACTCGGCGGTGTTCCAGCTGGTGGAGCGCTTCGGCTCCGGGGACCTGGACGAGATCGTCCTGACGGCTTCCGGGGGGGCGTTCCGGGACCGTCCGATCGAGGAGCTCCACCGGGCGACCCCGGAAGAGGCCTCGACCCATCCGAATTGGAGCATGGGCCGAAAGATCACCATCGATTCCGCCAGCATGGCGAACAAGGGCCTCGAGGTGATCGAGGCGGTCCGGTTCTTCGGCGTGGACCCGGATCGGGTGCGAGTCCTGATCCACCCCCAGAGCCGGGTGCACGCCCTCATCCGCATGCGGGACGGCGCGCTGTACGCCCAGATCTCGGGCACCGACATGCGCCTGGCAATCCAATCCGCCCTGACCTGGCCCCGGACCGAGGCCTGCGCCTTCGGCCGCCTCGATCTCGCGGACCTCACCCTGACCTTCCGGGCTCCCGACCCGGCCCGGTTTCCCCTCCTGGACCTCGCGTACCGGGCCGTGAAGTCGGGAGAGGGGCACACCATCGCCTACAACGCCGCCAACGAGACGGCGGTGGACCTGTTCGTCCGCCGACGGATCCGCTTCACGGATCTCGCGCCGGTCACCGCGGCCGTCCTGGACCTCGCCTGGCCCTCCCGGATCGACGACGTGGGCGAGGTGCTCTCCGTGGACGGCCGGGCGCGGAATGCGGCCCTGGAGGCCGCGAAAGGAACCTGAGGAACATGGTGGTAATCCTGCTGGGCCTGTTCGGCCTGGGAATCGTCGTTTTCGTTCACGAGCTGGGACATTTCCTGGCCGCCCGTTGGATGGGTGTCCACGTGGAGGCGTTCAGCCTGGGTTGGGGCCCCCGTCTGGCCGGATTCGTCCGGAACGGCACGGAGTACCGGGTCTCCGTGTTTCCCATCGGGGGATACTGCCGGATGAAGGGCGAGGAAGCCTTCAAGGCCGCCCTGGAGCGCGGGGACGAGGACATGCCCCGGGAGCCCGGCAGCTTCTACGGCGCCCCCCCGTGGCGCCGCATCGTGATCGCCCTGGCCGGACCCCTGGCGAACCTCGCGTTCGCCCTCATCGTCGCCGTGGTGATCGCCGCGGCCGGATATACCCTGCGGACTTCCGGCAACAAGGTGATCCTGGCCTCGGAGTATTCCCTGTTCGGAATGCCCGCCGCCGCCCTCCCCGCGGAGAAGGCCGGATTGCGTACCGGGGACCGGATCGTGGCGATCGACGGGGTCGAGACGGAGATGTATTCCCAGATCCAGGAAATCATCTTCCGGTCCCCCGACAAGCCGTTGCGGCTGACGGTGGAGCGGGGAGGCGGGCGCCTGGAGTTGACCGTCGTCCCCGCCCTGGACCGGGAAACCGGAGCCGGACGTGTCGGATTGTACGCCTGGGTGGATCCCGTCGTGGAGCGGGTAGATCCCTCCGGGTCCGCCTTCGTGGCCGGCTTGGCCCCCGGCGATCGGATCCTATCCGTGAACGGTACCGCCGTGGACCACGACGTGGCGTTCCAGAAGGCCCTTCTGGAACGGCCCCGGATCCTCCGACTGGAACTGGATAGGAACGGAGTCCGGACGGACGTCGAGGTCGTCCCGACCTGGGACAAGGACGGGAACCCCGACCTGGGACTTACCTTCCGGACCGTCGCGTTCCGAATCCAGGCCGACGGGCCCCGGGACGCGCTCCGGAGGGGATGGAAGGATACCTGGACGACCATTACGGGCACCCTCCAGGGCCTGGCGGGACTGTTCCGGGGGAACGTCAAGGTGGCCAACGCGGTCTCCGGACCGGCCCGGATCACCTACATGGTCGGTACCGTGGCAAGCCGAAGCCTGAGGGACGGCTGGGCCAACGGGCTCTCCCAGCTCTTCAATTTCCTCTCCCTGCTCTCGGTGGGCCTGTTCATCATGAACCTCATGCCGATTCCCCTCCTGGACGGGGGGCAGATCCTTCTGTTCATCGTGGAGGGGATCCGTCGCAGGCCCCTTAAGCTCAAGACCGTGTACCGATACCAGGCCGTGGGGATGGCGGTCGTCCTGGCGATTTTCCTGTTGACCACCATATCGGACCTTACGTTCTTCTCGGGCCGGTGACCCCCGGGGTGCCGCCCGCTCCGTCGACGAGGAGGGTTGGATGCGAAACGTGACATGCCCGTGCGAAGCCGTGTTCGAGGCGGATCTCCCGGAGACCGTCGATCTGGACGCCCGCCCCCGGACGGTCGAGGAGATCCTGGAAGGGACCTTCCTGACCGCCCGCTGTCCCGAATGCGGTACCGTGGTCAAGCCGGACCTGCCGGTCCGGGTATTTTCCGGATCGAGGAACCTGGACATCCAGGTCGTGCCGGAGATGGAGCGGTACGCGTTTTACCGGGGGGCCGTACCCCTGCCGTCGGGCGCCGAGGCGGTCATCGGGTATCGGGAACTCGTGGAACGCATGCGGGCGGTCCGGGACGGGGTTTCCCCCCGGGCCCTGGAGCTCCTGAAATACCTTCTCCTGGCCCGGGCCCAGCAGGACGCTCCGGACGCGGAAATCGTCATCGAGTACGCGGGCCGGGAGGACGGCACCTTCCTGTTCGATGTCTGGGGCCTCAAGGAGGACGCGGCGGGGGTGGTCAAGGTTCCCGCCTCCCTCTACGACAAGGCCCTCGAGGACCTGTCGCGGAAATCCGCCGAGGACCCCTTCTCGAGGATCTTCGCGGGGACCTACCGCTCCGTGCGCGTCCTGGAGGCGGACCCGGACGAGGACGCGAAGTAAAATCCTTCCCTGAAGGATGACGGAGTTGTTCGGTACGTAATGGTAATCGCCGAAGCTGTTGGCTTCGACGCCGTAAAGAGGCCGGCGCAAGCCGGATGTATCAGGAAAAATCGCCGAAGCTCTAGGCTTCGGCGCCGTCAGGAGGCCGGCGCAAGCCGGCCTCCTGACGCTTAGTCATGGGACGGGTTCTTCCGGACCTTTTCCACCGCGGCCTCCACGGCCTTCCGGACGTGGTTCGCGTACTCCGTGCCGTCCGCGGCCTGGGCGTACAGGGTCCCTAGAAGGGAGACCCGGTAGAGCGGCTTGATCGTGTTCAAGGCCAGGGCGGCCATGTCCAGCACGCAGTCCTCGCAGGTGCAGATGCTCCGGGATTCGGCGTCGTCCAGCTGGCGATCCAGCTCGTCCAGGACCATCCGCTCGGCTTCGTTGACCAGAATGCTGAAATCGTACATCTGCCGAAGTTCCATGAGCCCCTCCCCGTCTCCCGCCCCGCGACGGGCGGTTTCGGTATCGCGATCCGGAAACAAGAACAGTGTACCGCCCTCAGGAGTGCTTTGCAATCGATTCGAAGCGGGTGAAGGCGGGAAGGAACAGGATCTTGGTGGTGCCCGTGGGGCCGTTTCGCTGCTTGGCGACGATGAGTTCCGTCTCGATGGGGTTGGACCGCTCCTCCTGGGTGCGCCCGAGCTCCCGGTCCCGGTGCAGGAAGAGGATCAAGTCCGCGTCCTGCTCGATGGAGCCCGATTCCCGCAGGTCCGCCAAGGTGGGCTGTTTGCCCTCCGCCTCCCGTTTCAACTGGGAAAGGGCGACGACGGGGATGCGGAGTTCCCGGGCCAGGGCCTTCAGGGACCGGGATATGCTCGCGATCTGCTCCCAGCGGGGAAGCTCGGTGTTCTCGTGAGTGACCAGGGTCAGGTAGTCCACAAAGATGATCCGGACGTCTTTTTCCGCCCGAAGTCGCCGGGCCAGGGTCCGGAGGTCCAGGAGCTTCATGTTGGGCATGTCGATGATGTAGAGCGGCGCGTCGTAGATGCGCCCCGCCGCGTCGATGAGACTCTGGAAGTCGCTGTGCTTCATGAGGCCCGTGCGGATCTTCTCGGACCCGATCCGGGCCTCGCTGGCCACCATGCGCTGCATGAGGGCGGTATCCGCCATCTCCAGGGAGAAGAAGGCGGTGGGAATTTTCTCGTGGATGGACGTATGGGCGGCGATGGTCAGGGCCAAGGCGGTCTTGCCCTGGGAGGGGCGCGCGCCGATGATGACGAGCTCCGAATCCTGGAACCCGCTGGTCATGGAATCCAGCTCCGCGAAGCCGCTGGGAATGCCCGTGTACGGCGTCTTCGTCCGGTAGAGCTTCTCGATCATCTTGATGGTGTCGGGAAGAAGCTCCTTGACGCTCTTGTACGATACCGCCTGCCGCTTGTTGCTGATGTCGAAGATGGACGCCTGGGCCTCGTCCAGCATCAGGGCGCTCTCGACGGAGTCGTCGAACACCTTCGCGGTCATCTGCTGGGAGAGCTTGAGGAGGGCCCGGCGTACCGAGTTCTCCTGGACGATCCGGGCATAGTACTCCACGTTTGCGCTGGAGGGGACCGTGCTGGTCAGGTCCGCGACGTACCCGGCGCCCCCGGAGGCATCCAGCAGGGCCAGGAGCCGGAGCTCGTCGGTCAGGGTTATGAGATCCGGCTTCTGGCCCTTTTCGTACAGGGATATGATGGCGAAGAAAATGTTCCGGTTCGCGTTGACGTAGAAATCCTCGGGACGCAGGAACCGGAGAACGAGGGTGACGGAGTCGGGGTCGAGGAGAATGGCGCCGAGCACGGCCTGTTCCGCTTCCGCGTTGTGCGGCGGAACCTTGTCCCTGAGCTGAGCCGGCGCCATGGGCTCTTAGACCCGGTCTTCGGGGAGCCTCTCGTCGATCTCCTCGTCCTCTTCCACGTGGGCGGACTGGAAGCGCTGGACCTTGGGTGCGACCTGCGCGGCCGCCGCGGACTCGGCCCGAGCCTCCTTGTCGGACTGACCCCGGATCACGAGCTTGATCAGGGCCTCGTCCTTCTCGTACAGCCGGATGGAAACCTTGTAGTTCCCTACGCTCTTGATCACGCGGCCGGGGATCTCGATCCGCTTGCGGTCCACGGAGAAGCCCTTCTTGAGGAGCTCGTCCGCCACGGTGGCGTTGGTGACGGCGCCGTACAGCTTGCCGTTGGCCCCCGCGGGAAGGGCCAGGGAGATTTCCTCGGCCTCCAGGCGGGTCTTGAGGTCCGAGCTCTCCATGC
>CALMRC010000019.1 GCA_937873275.1 uncultured Spirochaetota bacterium | reverse complement strand
GGGGGCCGGGGGCGCCGCCGAGCGGGAGGTCCTCCGGGTGAAGATTTCCAATCGGTTCATCCTGGCGTACGACCTGCCCGCGGAGTCCGTACCCCGCGCCTTCCTGGCGGGCGGTGCGACCCTCACCCTCTCCCCGACCTCCCCCTGAGGGATCCGACGGGGGGAAGGACTTCGATCCGCGTTCCGGGACCCAAGCCCCATCCGCTCTCCCGGATTTCGGGATTCGAGACCCGGATCACGTCCCCCCGGCGCAGGTAGGCGAATCCCGACTTTTTGGATTCCGGATCCTCCGCGGGAGCGGAGAACGCGAAACGTCCCGAAGCCCCGCACAGGAGGTAGCGGATTCGTCCGGCCTTGTTGAGCAGGGGGTCCGACACCACCCGGTAGGCGTCCTCCGGGTACGCGGACCCGGGCAGGGCGGAGGGCGCTCCGGGGGGCCGGGCCAGGAACCAGGTAGCCTTCAGGGAGTCCTTGTCCAGGCCGGTTCGGCGCGCCAGGACCCGGACCGTTTCCGGGGTTTCCCAGCGGAGCTCGTCGTGGCAGGTGTGGCCCGGGCCGGCGGCCAGGGCCGGGCAGGCATGCCGGGACCGCCCCGGGCAGGGCGCGAACACGGACCATCCCGCGGAGACCAGTCCGTCCCGGACGGCCAGGGCGTCCCGGCTGGTGGCCAGGAGGGCGGGCTCGACGACCATAAGGAAGCCCTCCGGGGAGAGACAGTCCGATGCGGCGCCCGTCAGGGCCAGGACGCGCTCCGCCCGGTCCGGGGCGTCGATCCACAGCTCGTTCAGGGAGTGCCCGAACACAATGCAATCATAGGGTCCCCGTTCCGCGGCGGTATCGAAGGGCCGGGGACCCTCGAGATCCGCGGGCAGGTACCGGACCCGTTCGGGGGATGCCGGGCCCAGGGCCAGGACGCGGCGGGCCAGGTCCAAGGCGGAGGAGCTTGAGTCCACGAGGACCGCGGAGTCCGCGCCGGCGTCTAGGAGGGCGGCCGCGGCGGGACCCGGTCCGGCGCCCATGTCCAGGATCCGGGCCGGCCGGAGGCCCGACTGATCCAGGATTCCCGCGACCTGGGCGTAGGAGACGGGCCAGTAGAAGAAGAGGTAGGCCGCCAGCATGTCGGGATCGTCCATGTACCTCGCGCCGATCAGGGAACGGGTTCCCGTCAGGCCGCGCTGGAGCCGGAAGAGGGCGTCCGAAATCCGGGCGTATTCCGAGTGGGTCAGCCCCTCGGTCTCCCCGATCCCGTCCCCGTGCCGCTTGGGCAGGCCGACGAGTTCGTGGCGCCGGCGCACCAAGGCGTCGACGCGGGCCGTCAGGGGATGATCCGGGGACCGGGAATCCGACATGGGGAGAGGATACTCCGAGGCCCGAGGGCCGGCAAGGGCCGTCAGGAGGCGTCGTGAGCTTCCGGTCCTGATCCACTCATCCGATCCACTCCACCTTCAATCCCGTCCACCGACGGAAACTTCGGTCGGCGGTCACGAGGACGGCGTCGTGGCGAATGGCCGTGGCGGCTAGCCAGGCATCCGGGATGTCATTGCCCGACGCCTCCGAGACCAGGCTGAGATGCTTGAAGATGCCGAAGGTCTCGGCATCGCTTTCCATGCGGAGAGCAGACGGGTGGGATTCCAGGAGGTTCAGGAAGCGCCATGCTTCCTCCAATCCCGAAGGATTGAGGAATATTCGCCGATTCGTGACAAGGCGGAGGAAGGAAACCGCGATGAGGGGAGAAAAAAGATATGGTTCATGCCGATCGAGGCTTCCTTGAAGCATCCCCCGTACTGCCCTGTGCATCGGACTGTCGGTACGAAACGCGTACACGAGGAGGTTCACATCCCAGAGCTTCATCGGTACCTGTCCTCCGACGGCTCCGCGGCTTCGAGGGTCTCCCAATCCACTCCGGCGACAAGGCCGCCGCCCGATTTGGATACCGGCAGGGTGAAGTCCCGAGCGTGTTGTTCCAGTCGGTTCCTCAGTCCCTGAGTAAGCAGCTCCGTCAGGGTGGTCCCCTCCGCGAGAGCTCGACGCTTCGCCTCCGCGACGAGCCTATCCGGCAGGTTCAAGGTGGTCCTCATGCAGATATGCTACCTTGGATGCAGATGTGTGTCAAGAAATGAATGTATGGTAGTTGGCCAGAAGTCTGTCAGGAGGCCCGGGGGAGGGGCGGCAGGACGGGGTCGTTGCCGTCCGTGTTGGGATCGTCCCGGCCTCCCAGGCCGGCCAGGAAGAGGACCTGCCGCAGGGCGGGGGGAAGGGCGGCGGTCAGGGGTGCCCGACGGCCGCCGTCCCCGGGGGCGATCCCCTCGAGTTCGGCCCCGAAGTCCGACATCAGGGGCGGCGGGCCGAAGAGGGCCTCCAGGTCCGGTCCGTCCCAGGTCCGGGCGCCGGATCGGGGAGGAGGGAGGTGCGGCATTTCCCGGCAGAGGGAATACGAGGGGCGTCCGTTCTTGGTACGGATCCCGGAGAACGCGAAGAGGCGGCAGATGAGGGGGCGGCCGGGATAGACCGTGCAGTGGGCGTCGGGCTTGTCCGGATCGTAGAGGGGGCAGCCCCGGCTCCGCTCGGGCAGGCGCCCGGATTCCGCGATTTCCAGGGCCCGTTCGGGACGGTTTCGGGCCAGCCAGGCGGCCAGGTAGGAGGCTTCCAGGGGCAGAACGTCGGGGAGGAAGCCCTCGCAGCAGGTACCGCAGCCCGCGGGACAGGAAAGTCCGTTACGGGCGCGGAAGGAGGCCAAGGCCTCCTCCGCGCGGATGTACAAGCTGTGAACCGTGATTAAGCGGTCGAAGAGGACGCCGAAACGGAGCCCCTCGGGCAGGATGGTGTCGAGCACGTTGTTGTTCCCCGTGGGGCAAGCTCATTCTGCCGGAAATGGAGGTTTTAGTCAATCCTCCGGGAGGCAAGTTCCGAACGCGCGGCTTCCCGGGCGGCCTCCGCGACCTTCCCGGGAACCCGGGCCGCCTGGGCGATGTACCCGGGTTCGGCCTCCGCCACGGCCTCGAGGGAGCCCAGGGCGGTCAGGATCCGGGCCGCCCGGGCGGGTCCCACGCCCTCCGCGGCCTCGAGGGCGGACAGGCGGAGGGTCTTGCCCCGGAGCCGCTGGTTCAGGCCCGTGGCGAAGCGGTGGGTCTCGTCCCGTACGGCCACGAGGACCCGCAGGGCCGGGGAGTCCTTGGGCAGGACCACGGGGCCCTCCGCCCCGGGCAGCCAGATTTCCTCGTTCTCCTTGGCCAGGCCCGCCAGGGGGACTTCCGCTTCCAGGGCGTCCAGGATCTCCTGGACGGCGTTCACCTGGCCGATGCCTCCGTCCACCAGGATGAGGTCCGGCAGATCCTCCCCTTCGTTCAGGAGTCCCGTGTACCGGCGGCCCACGGCCTCCCGGAGGGCGGCGAAGTCGTCCACCTTCCCTTCGAGGCTCCGGATCCGGAAGTACCGGTAGTTCTTCTTGTCCGGCACCCCGTTGGAGAAGGAGATGAGGGAGGCCACGGTGTGCTTGCCGGACAGGTGGGCGATGTCGAAGCCCTCGATCCGGGCGGGCAGGACCTCGAGATCCAGGGCGCGGCGCAACTCCTCCAGGGCTTCCACGTCCCCGGTTTCCCGCCGCCGTTTGGCGAGGTCCTCCCGGGCGTTGTGCTCCGCCATGGCCAGGGCGGCCTCGTGCCGTCGGTCCTCCGGGGCGGCCAGGTCCGTCTCCGCCTTGAGTTCCCGGCGGAAGTACTCCCGGGCAAGGTCCAGGCCCCGGGGATCCCGGAGGTAGATCCGGGGCGGAGGGGGCCGATCGGCGGAATAATACGTGGTGAGGAAATCCAGGACCGCCTCGTCGGGGGTGCCGAAGGCCCGGGACCGGAAGAGGTCCCGGCCCGCCAACCGCCCGCCCCGCATGGCGAAGACCGTGAAGGTCGCCAGGCTTCCGTCCAGGGCGGCGGCGACGTAGTCCCGGCTCTCGGGGTCGAAGTCCACCACCCGGCTCTCCCCCCGGAAGGCCTCGATCGCCCTCTGGGCGTCCCGGGTCCTCGCGGCCTCCTCGAATCGCAGGGACGCGGCGGCGGCCTCCATCTGGGCTTTCAGGGACCCCAGGAGTTCGTCAGTCTCCCCGGCCAGGAGCTTACGGACCTTCTCCACGACCGCTAAGTACTCCTCCCGGCCGATCCTCCCCGCGCAGGGGGCGGAACACCGGCCGATGTGGTAGTACATGCAGGGGGTGTCCCGCTTGCGAATGCGTCGGCAGCGACGGAGCGGGAAGAGCCGGCGGACAAGGTCCAGGTATGCGTCGATGATCTCCGCGCTCGGGAAGGGACCGAAATAGAGGCTCCCGTCGTCCACGATGCGCCGGGTCCGGAAGACCCGGGGCCATTCCTCCGCGGTTATCCGGATGACGGGGTAGGATTTCCCGTCCTTGAGGTTGATGTTGTACTTGGGGCTGTTCCGCTTGATCAGCTCGTTTTCCAGGAGCAGGGCCTCGTACTCGGTTTCGGTGAGGATCCAATCGAGGCTCGCGATCTTGGACACGAGGAGCCGGGTTTTCGGGTCCTTCCGGCCGGTGAAGTAGGAGGAAAGGCGGTTTTTCAGGATTTTCGCCTTGCCGACGTAGATAATCATCCCCTCGGAGTCGCGCATGAGGTATACTCCGGGGGATTCCGGGGCGCTTTTCGCGATTCCGCGGGGATCCCGTGAAGCGGGGGCTATACTTTGCTCCATATCGTTCGATACTAGAATACAGAGAAATGACGACCAAGAGAATACTCGCCCTGATCGCCGCCGCCTCGGTCGCGGTATACTCCGCCGCCGGGATCGAAACGTCCCTGCGCCTGGACGCGTCGTCGCGTCCGGCCTCCTCCCCCCATCCCTGGATCCTCACGGGGGTATCCTCGGTTCCGGTCTCCCCCCCCGGAACGGTCCCGGCCGACGGCGGCGCCGAGGTACCCCGGGTCCTGGTCCTGGATCCCGCCCGGTATCGCCCGGGGGAGGGGACGGATCTCCTCGTCCACTTCGACGGGGCGGAGGGCCGGGACGAGACCGGACGCTGGCGCCTCGAGCCCCGGGGGACCTTCAAGCTCGCGCCGGCGGACCTGGCCTACATGGGCGCCGGGGCCGCCTCGTTCCGGGCCCCGGGGTCCCAGTTTGTTCTCCACCCCGAGGGGAGCGCCCTCTTCGGATCGAACTCCGTATCCCGGGACTTTTCCCTGGAGTTCTGGCTCTACCCGGCCAACGCCGAGACCGGGGAGATCCTCCTCCTCTGGAAGGGTGCCCGCCGGGACGGGAGCCGGACCACGACCCAGCAAGTGTCCGCGATCTTCTCCCGGAACCGCATGGTATTTTCGTTCTCCAATTTCTTCGCGCCCCCCGGGGGCGGCGCCTTCCAGCTGAACCTGACCGGGGCGTCCCTCCTGGTGCCCCGGACCTGGAGCCACCACCTGGTGCGGTTCGATTCCGCCACGGGCCTCGTGGAGTACCTGATGAACGGCTTCACCGAGGCGACCGCGTACGCGACGAGCACGGGCCGGGAGGGGGGAACCGTGTTCCTTCCCACCGTGGGGGCGGCTTCCCCCGTCACCCTGGGTCCGAACTACACGGGTCTCCTGGACGAACTCCGGTTGTCCGCCTCCTGGGTGGAACGGCCGAACCTGGGGCGGTACGGCCTCGATCCCGGGACGGCGGTTTCGCCCCGGGTGGACCTGGGCTGGAGCAACTCCCGGCTGACCTCCGTGGACGCCGAGATCCGCACCCCCGGGGATTCCGGGGCAGCCTTCTTCTACCGGGTCGGGGATTTTCCGGAAACCTGGAGGGCCGACACCCCGGAATGGATGCCCTTCCGTCCCGGAGCGCCCCTTCCGGATTCCGCCCGGGGCCGGTATGCCCAGGTCCGGGTAGAGTTATACCCGGACCCCCGGGGCGCGGTCGGGCCGGTCCTCTCCTCGGTCACCCTGCGCTACCTCCCCGACCCGCCGCCTCCCCCGCCGGGGGAGATCCTGGCGGTACCCGGGGACGGCCGCGTCACCGTCCGGTGGAGCCGGGTCCCCGGGGATGACCTGGCGGGATACCTGGTCTATTACGGAACGGCCCCGGGGGAGTACTACGGCCGGGAGGCCGTCCAAGGGCCTTCCCCGGTGGACGCGGGCAATTCCGTCTCGATCACCCTGACGGGGCTGACGAACGGCCGCCTCTACTACGTCACCGTGGCCTCCTATGATTCCGTCCTCCCCCGGCGGCCCGGTGAATTCTCCCGGGAAGCCTCCGCCCGCCCGGCGAGGACCGTCCCGTGACGGCGCCCCACACCCCCGCGGATACCCTGGAGCGGGCCCGCAACGCCCTGCGGCTCCGGGATTTCGAGGCCGCCGAGCGGCTTGCCCGGAATTTCCTCACCCAGAAGCCCGAGTCCCGGGACGCCCGGTTCATCCTGGGCTCGGTCTACCTGCGGACCAACCGGTTCGACCCCGCCCTGGGAGCCTTCGCCTCCATCGTGGAACGGGACGCCAAGGACGTCCGGGCCCTGGAGAACCTGGGGACCGTCTACCTGCGCCTGGGCCGCCTGGACGACGCCCTGGCCGCCCTGGCCCGGGGCCTCGAGCTGGCTCCGGAGGATCCGGAACTCCTGTTCAACGAGGGCAGCGTCTACCGCCAGATGGGCAACCTGAAGGCCGCGGAGATGTCCTTCGCCCGGGCGGTGGAAAAGGACCCCCGGCACGTCCTGGCCCTGAACTCCCTGGGCACGGTGCACATGGCCCGGGGGGACTACGAGAAGGCCGTGAAGGTCTTCTGGAAGGGCCTCGCGGTCGACCCGAACTACCCCTCTTTCCACTTCAACCTGGGGATCGCGTACGAGGCCATGGGAAAGGCGGAGGACGCCCTCCGGGAGTACGAGCAGGCCGTGAAGGCCCGCCCGGGCTGGACGGAGGCCATGAACCGGTACGGCCTGGCCCTGGCCCGGAGCGGCCGGACCCGGCAGTCCGCGGACGTATTCCGCCAGGTCCTGGCGGTCTCCCCGAAAAACGCCGAGGCCCGGAACGGCTTGGGCGTCGCCTACGCCGAGGCCGGCAAGGTGGACGAGGCCATCCGGGAGTACCGGGCGGCCCTGGAGGCGGATCCCGGCTTCCTCCGGGCCGCGGAAAACATCGAGCGACTCCTGGAGCAGAGCGGCCGCCAGGCCGAGGCCCTCCAGGAGATCCAGGCCCTGGTCGAGGTGATGCCGGACAACGCGGGCCTGCGGCTCCGCCTCGCCCGCCTCTACCGGACCCTGGGCTACAACGACAAGGCCCGGGACTCGGCGGTCGACGTGCTCCGCCGGGAGCCCGAAAACCTCGAGGCCCTCAAGCTCTACGGGGTCCTTTTAAAGGCCCTGGGGGAGGAGGGGGCGGCGGAAAAGGTCTTCCGCAAGGTCGTGTCCCTGGATCCGAAGGAGATCGGCTTCCGGATCGAACTGGCCCGGATCTACCGGGAGGAGGGACGCCCGGACGACGCCATCAAGGAACTGGAAACCTACCTGAAGGCGCGGCCCGGCAATCCCGAGGCCCGGCTGGAACTGGCCCGGGCCCGGGCCGCCCGGGGGGACCTGACCCACGCCCGGACCATCCTGGAGGAACTGACCCGGGAGAAGCCGGACGACGCGGAGGCTTGGCTGGAGTTGTCCGCCGTCTACCGCTCCCTGGGGGAGAAGGAGAAGGCGGTGGCCGCCGCGGACCGCCTGGTGAACCTCCGGGGCCGCCGGGGCAAGCCCGAGGACATGGAGGACTTGGAGGGGTCCCTGGACCTGTACGAGAAGGCCGTCGGCGCCTATTCCCAGGACGTCCGGGACGCCTGGGACCGGAACCTGCGGATCTTGAAAGAGAACTTCCTGACGGAGGAGGCCCCGGACGCCGGGGAGCCCACGGCGGAGGAACGGATGGAGGCCGTCCTGGCCCTGGCCTCCGCGGAACCCATCCCGGTGGACGAGGCGGAGGAGCTGATCTTCCTCGAGGAATACGAGGAGCCCCTCCCCGAGGAGGAAGTCCCCCTGGATTCCGTGGAGATCGGGGAGGAGGAAGAGGAACCCCTGACCGAGGACGAGAGGCTGCTTTCGGGCCAGGAACTCTACGCCGACTCGTCCCTGGGAGGCGGGGGCGGCGGGGACGGCCGGGGCGAGGAACCGGCCGGCCGGGACGCGGGCTCGAGGCCTCCGGAACCCGGATACCCCGAGGCCCGGGGTCCGGAACCGGTCCAGCCTCCGCCCTACCAGCCCCCGTCCTACCCGCCCCAGCCGTACCCGCCTCCGTCCTACGCGCCGCCCCCTCCGGCTCCCTCCCAGCCGGCGCCCCCGGCGTACGGGACGCCCCAACCGACCCCCCAGACACCGGCACCGGCACCCCAGCCGTCCTACGCGCCCCAGGTTTCGTATCCGCCGCCGCAGCCGCCTCCCGCCTCCTATCCCCCGGCTCCCGCTCCCTCCCGGCCGCAGGCCCGGGAGGAACCCCGCGCCCGGCGCCCCGAGCCGGAGCCCGAACCCGAGTTCGAGGAGGACCGCGGAGCGTCCGCCGCCGAGGAAGCGGCCGCCCCCGAGACGGAGGTACCGGAGCCGGAGCCGGAATACGAGGAGTTCGACGAGGATCTGGGGGAGGATGAGCCGGAGATCGTGCTGGAGGAGGGCGAGGAGCCCGACGTCGAGCCCTCGGAACGGCCATCCCTGGAACCCGAACCGGAGTCCACCGCCGCGGCCGTCCCGGAGGAGGAAGCGTCCGGAGAGCCGGGTCCGGGTGAGGCCGGCTCCGGGGAGGCCGGAGGCTGCGTCTCCGGGGAACCGGAATGTCCGGGGGACGAGATCGCGGACCTGCTCTCCTACCTGAAGGGCCTCACGGACGCCCTCCCCGAGGACAAGCGGAAGGAACTGGAGGAGAGCGGGATCGCCCGGAAGATGGACGACCTTATCCGGGCCCTCGGGGACGGGGACCTGGAATCCGAGGACGAGCCGACCCGGAAGGCCGCACAGGAGAAACTGGGCAAGGCCGCCGCCGCCCTGGGCGGTTCGGTGCCCGGAGCCGCCTCCCTGCTGAGGGACGCCCAGCAGCGGAGCGACCGGCGGGGCGAGGACCGGAGGACCGGGGCCGACCGGAGGGCTTCCCCCAAGGAACGCCGGTCCTGGATGGACCGGAGGGACGGGGGGGACCGCCGCCGGGAAGACCGCCGGGTCCGGGAGGACCGTCGGCGGGACGAGCGAATCCCGGCTTCGGGTTCCGAGCCGGTCCCGGGCGCTTCCGGGACGGAGCCGATCCCCGGCCCGGGGGAGGATCCGGTGGTCTTCGACGCCCAGGGCCGCCCGACGGAGGTCTGCGGGGTCCCCGTATCCTCCAAGCTGGCCAAGCTCATCGATATCATGCGACGGGAGAAGGGTCATGGCAGGAACTAGCAACCTCCTGAAGGTCCGGGACTACATCGGCTCCATGCCGAGCCTTCCGACGACCGTCTCCAAGGTCCTGGAAGTCTGCAACAACCCCAAGACCAGCCCCATGGACCTGGACCGGGTCATCTCCCTGGATCCCGTCCTCATGGGCAAGGTGCTCAAGCTCATCAATTCCGCGTACTACGGCCTGGGGACCCAGGTGACCAGCCTGGTCCGGGCCATCATCATGCTGGGCGTCAACACCGTGAAGAACCTGGCCCTGTCCACCGCGGTTCTCGACAAGTTCACCTCCAACAAGAACTTCCGCGCCCTCAACATGGAGGGCTTCTGGCGGCATTCCCTGTGCGCGGGGGTGACGGCCAAGCTGATCGCCAAGAAGCGGGGGGTGGAGTCCAAGGCCCTGGAGGAGTACTTTGCCGCGGGGCTCCTGCACGACATCGGAAAGATCCCCCTGAACAACGCATTGGCGGAGGAGTACGTCCGGACCATGGCCGTGGCGGATCGGGACCGGGTCTCCCTCCACGTCGCGGAGAAGCGGACCCTGGAGCTGGACCACGCGGACGCCGGGGCCCTCATCGCCGCGGCCTGGCACCTGGACGGAGCCATCTCCGACGCCGCCCGGTACCATCACGCCTTTTCCGAGTACCAGGGGGAAAACCGGGACGTGGTCCTCACCGTGGCGGTGGCCAACTACTACGCCAGTCGGGAGGGCATCGGATTCTCGGGGAACCTCTACCCGGACAAGCTCCCTCCCGAGGTCTTCGAGGAGCTCAAGTTCCGGAAAGAGGCCCTGGAGGAACTCGAGGGACCCGTGAACGCCGAGATCGACAAGGCCAAGGTCTTCCTGCGTCTGGCCCAATGAGCCCCGTTCGGCTATAGTCTTCCTAGGAGTCACACCCATGTTCACCGTCAAGATCTGGGGGGACCGGGGTTCCATGCCCACCCCGGGCCCGGACACCGTCGAGTTCGGCGGCAACACCTCCTGCATCGAGGTCCGCTGCGGGAAACGGCTCATCATCATCGACGCCGGCTCCGGGATACGGCAACTGGGGGACTCCCTCATGCGGACCGATTTCCGGGCGGGCCCCATCAAGGCGGACATCTTCATCACCCACACCCACTGGGACCACATCATGGGCTTCCCCATGTTCACCCCCATCTACGTCCCCGGCACGGAGCTCCGTATCCGGGGTCCCATCACCTACGAGGAGGACCCGCTCGAGAAGGTGATCGGTTCCCAGCTCTCCTACCGCTACTGGCCCGTTCGTCAGGAGGAGCTGGCCGCCAAGATCACCTACGAGCAGATCAAGGAGTCCACCTTCGACCTGGGGGACGGGATCTGGCTGACCACCAAGTACCTGAACCATCCCATCCTCTGCCTGGGCTACCGCTTCGAGTACCGGGGACGCAGCTTCGTGACCCTCTACGACAACGAGCCCTTCCGGAACGTCTTCCCCACGGATCCCGAGGATCCCCAGTACGACGAGTCCTACGCCCGGGAAGGGGAGGAGGCCGCCCGGGAGCAGAACGAGAAGATACTGGCCTTCATGTCCGGGGCGGATCTCCTGGTGCACGACACCCAGTACACCGCCAAGGAATACGTCTCCGGCAAGGTCGGCTGGGGGCATTCCTCCTTCGAGCACGCCATCAACGCCGCCCACAAGGCCCAGGTCAAGCGGCTCCTCCTGTTCCACCACGACCCGAACCGGACGGACACGGAGCTCCAGGAGCTGGAGATCTTCTACCAGGCCAAGCTCCGGGGCCGCACCTCGATGTCCGTGGAGATGTCCCGGGAAGGCCGGCTCTATACGATCGATCCCGTGGAGTAGGCGCGATGACGGGAACGAAGCGATGAAGGCCCTGGTCGCGGACGACGACTCGGACAACCGGGAGATCCTGGTTCGCATGCTGGCCCACGCCGGCTGGGAGGCCGAGGCCGTGGAGGGCGGTGCGGACGCGGTGGTCCGGATCCTGGGCGGCGGCTACGACGCGGCCCTCCTGGACCTCGCCATGCCGGGGATCGACGGTTTCGAGGCGGCCCGGCGGATACGGGCCGGGGGATCCCGGATCCCCCTGATCGCCGTATCTGGAGCGGAGGCGGAAGCCCGGGCCCGGGATAGCGGGTTCGACCGCTGCCTGGAGAAGCCGTATACCCTGGAGGACCTCCGGACGGTCCTCCGGGAGATCCGCCGGAGGGGAAGCCCGGAGGCCTAGGCCGGCCCCGCGCGGCGAACCGGAAGCGAGATTGATTGACCGTGGTCGTTGACCGCGGTCGATTCCGGATTGCGCGTTTTCCCGTATCGGTTTATCATCTCCCCGTGAAAGACCGAAACCTGTCGGCGCGCCCCTCGGCGCGCCTCGTGTTCCTGGGGCTGGCCTTCCTGGGGGCCGGCGCCTGCCTGGCCTGGGCGGCCGCTTCCTTCCTCGGGGCTCCGGCCGGGACCGGCCTTCCGGCCGCGGCCGGCGGGGTCGTCCTCCTCGGTGCAGCCCTCCTTTTCTCCCGGGGCCGTTCCCTTCAACCGGACCGGATCCGGGCCCGGACCCTCGCGGAGATCGGCGCGGCCCTTGGGCCGGCCCAGGAGACCGGGGAATCCGGCGCCGGTTCCGTGGAGGATCTGGCCGCCCGGATCCGGACCGACCGGGAGTGGATCGCCGCCCAGAGGAGGTCCACGGCCATGGAGACCGAGCGGGACCTCGCGGCCGCCCTCGAGCGGGAGGAGTCCAAGGGCCGCCTGGCCGACTCCGTCCGGGTCCGGCTGGCGGCCGTGGATTCCACCCTGGAAGAGGTGAGGTCCTCGGCGGATCGGCTCCTGGAAGCCGCGGAGCGCACCCGGGGCACCGGGGGCGAGGTGGAGGCCGCCGCGGGCGCGGTCGCCCGGAGCCTTGCCACGGTGACCGCCGCCCTGGAAGACCTCCGGGCCTCCGGGGAACGCATCGACCGGGAGATGGCCCGGACCTCGGAAATCGCGGACGCCGCCGTGGCTTCCATCGCGGGAACCACCGGTTCCGTGGAGGATCTCGGGGCGTCCGCCCTGCGCATCGGGGAGATCGTGGGCCTGATCGACGAGATCGCGGAGCGCACGAACCTGCTGGCCCTGAACGCCGCGATCGAGGCCGCCCGAGCGGGCTCCGCGGGCCGGGGCTTCGCCGTGGTGGCCGGGGAGGTGAAGAACCTAGCCGCCCAGACGGGCAAGGCCACCCTGGACATCAAGGCCCTGATCGAGGCGGTCCAGGCCGGCGCCCGGCTGGCTCGGGAATCCGGTGCCCGGACCCAGGACGCCGTGGGGCGGCTGGGGGAGGTGATCGCCGCGGTCGCCTCGGCGGTGGCCAACCAGGAGGGCGCCGTGGAGCGGGTCGAGGGCAGCGCGGCCAGCCTGGCGGGGGCGAACCAGCAGGTCCGCGCCGGGGCCCAGGGCTTGGCCTCGGAGGTCCGGGAAACCGAGTCCCTGGCCGAGGGCATGCGCCAGGTGGCCGAACGGATCTCCGAGGAGGAAGCCGGACTCCGGAAGGAAATCGACGGATTCCTGGAGTTCGTCGCCCGGAAGACCAGCCAGGACGCCAAGTCCCTGACCATCCAGGCCGCCCGGTATCTGGAGGAGGAGGGACTCGAGGCCGCGGAACGGGCTTTCCTGTCCGAGGGACGATTCCGCTTCGGAGACATCTACGCCTGCGTCGTGGACGGCGAGGGCCGCTGGGTCATCTACCCTCCCAAACCGGAGAACAAAGGCCAGAGCATCCTGGGATTCGTGGACCCCGACGGAGTCCGGATCGGGGAGCGCATATTGGGGGCCGGGAAGCTGGGGGAGGGCTGGACCGAGTACAAGTGGAACAATCCCCTCACCGGCCGGGTCCAGGACAAGCTCACCTACGTGAAGGCCGTCCCCGGCACGGATTTCCTGGTGTACGTCGGGATCTACGTGTAGCCCGGGGCGGAGCGGCACGGCGTTCGCCCGCCGCGTCAAAGGACCGTTACCGCGAAAAGGGCCGCCCCGGAACTGTTTCCGGGGCGGCCCTTCACACACAATCGAGGAAGCCCAACGGGCTTCCTCGCCGTTGAGCCGGCGGTAGCCGGCTCAACGCCATTTGGCCATGTCCAGTTCCTTCTCGGTCTTGGACACGATGGCGGTACCGGCCAGGTCGCCGGTGACGTTCAGGCAGGTCCGGCCCATGTCCAGGAGGGCGTCGATGCCCAGGATCATGGCGTAGGCCGCGGCCACGGCGCTTCCGGCCTCGACCTTGAGGCCCACGGATTCCAGGACCATGAGGAGCATGATCGCGCCGGCTCCGGGGACGCCCGCGGTGCCGATGGAGGCCAGGGTGGCGGTGATGATGACCGTCAACTGCTGGTTGAAGTTCAAGGGGCGGCCGATGGCGTAGCCGATGAACATGGCGCAGACGCCCAGGTAGATGGCGGTGCCGTCCATGTTGATCGTGGCGCCCAGGGGCAGGGTGAAGGAGGAGGTGGCCCGGGGAATGCCCAGCTTCTCCTCGGCGACCCGCAACGTGATCGGCAGGGTGCCGCTGGAGGACCGGGTGACGAAGGCCGTGACCATGGCCTCGTTGGCTCCCTTGAGGAATTTCAAGAGCCCCAGCTTGAAGACCGCCAGGAATCCGCCGTAGGTGAGCACCAGGTGGACGAGGAGGCCCAGGTAGACCGTGAGGGTCACGATGAGCAGGGGGCCGATGGCCTTGGGACCCTGCTGGGCGAAGACGATGGAGATGAGGACGAAAACGCCGATGGGGGCGTACTGCATGATCCCCTTCACGACCTTGTACATGGTCTCGGCGGCGGCGTTGCAGACGTCGAAGAGCATGTCCGCGCCCTTGGCGACGGCGGGGGTCTTGGAGTCCTTCACGAAGGAGATCCCGAGGCCGAAGACCACGGCGAAGAAGATGATCGGCAGGACGTCGCCCTTGGCCAGGGATTCGAGGGGATTGGTCGGGACGATGTTGAGCAGGATCGTCGCGAGGGGCTGGACGACGGCCTCCTTGCCCTTGATGTCCGCGGCGCCCATGATGTTGAATCCCGCGCCGGGCTGGAAGATGTTCGCGAACACCAGGCCGATGAGGACCGCCAGGGCGGATGTGAAGAGATAGTAGACCATGATCTTCACGCCCACCCGCCCGAGCCGGGAAGGGGCGATGCTGGCTGCGCCGGCGATCAGGGAGAACAGGATGACCGGCACGACGATCATCTTGAGCAGCCGGACGAAGAGATCCCCGAAGGGTTGGACGAAACTCACGTAGCCCTTCACCGCGGCGGGCGTAAAGCCCAGGATGATCCCGACGACGGCCCCCAGGATGAGACCGATCAGGATGCGCGTGAGCAGGTTGGTGTTGAAATACCAGCCCAGCGCGCCTTTCTTGCCTTCCGACATGTTCGCCTCCAGGAATACGAGATGGCCCGGCCGCCCGGGACGGGCGGAGCGGGAAGAGTCGTCTTAGTGTAGGTCCGTTTTCCGGGATCCGATATGCACCAAAGGGAGTATATTCCCGGGGTTCCGGCGGGCGCGGCCTCGCGGCGTACACCATTCGGCCCAAGGCGGATCCGGATGCCGAAGCCCCCAGCGGTCGGGGCTAGATGAGCCCCTCGTCCAGGGCCTTGCGGACGATCTCCGCCTTGGAGGAGACGTTCAACTTCTGGTAGATGTGTAGGATGTGCTTCTTGGCCGTGGAGCCGGCGATGTGGTGCCGTTCCGCCAGCTCCCGGTACGTGAGGCCGTCCACGATGTCCCGGAGGACCTCCCGCTCCCGGGGGGTCAGGCCGTAGTCCGCGGCCTTGCCGGCCCCGCCCCGGCGGATCTCCTCCAGGATCCGGCGGGCCACGGTGGGGCTGATGGGGGACCCCTCCGCCCGGGCGCTCAGGATCTGCTCCAGGAGCTGTTCGGGCTTCGTATTCTTGAGGATGTAGCCCTTGGCCCCCGCCTTGATGGAGTCCAGGATCTTCTCCTCCTCCTCGAAGATGGTGAGGATGAGGACCACCAGGTCCGGGTGGCCCTCCTGGAGGGCCCGGGTGGCCTCGATCCCGCTCATCCCGGGAAGGTGGATGTCCATGAGGACTATGTCGGGATCCGGGTTCTCCCCGATCCAGGCCAGGAAGTCCTCGGCCCGGCCGAAGCACCCCGCCACCCGGATGCGCTCGTCCAGGCCCAGAAAGTACCGGAGCCCCTCCCGGACCTCCTTCTCGTCCTCCACGATGGCCACCGCGGTGCGGCCGGTCCCGTTAGGGTTCGTCATGGTCCTCCCTCCGGGCGGGCAGGATCGCCGAGTACTCGGCCCCCCGGCCCGGGGCCGATCGGACGGACACCGTGCCCCCCAGCCGCTCCACCCGGTAGCGGACGTTCGCCAGTCCGAAGGATCCGGCCCGGGAGCCCGCGGGATCGAAGCCTACCCCGTCGTCGGAAAACCGCAGGAGGATCCCCCGGGTCCCCGCGGAGAGCCGGAGCCGGACCCGGGAAGCCCCGGAGTGCTTGAGGGTGTTGCTGACCAGCTCATCCAGGACCTTCTCGATCTCCGTGCGCGTCTCGTCCCCCAGGTCCCTCAGGGCCTTCCGGTTCCGGATCCGGCAGTCGAAGTCGATGTCCCGGGACTCCAGCCGCTGGCGCATCCCGGCGGAGACGAATTTCACCAGGTCCGAACCCATCCGATCGTCCTCGTGCATGCCCCGGACGATGCCCCGGAGGCTGTCCACCGCGGCCAGGCAGTTGGATTCGACGGCGTCCAGCATTTCCCGGAGCCTCTCCGGGCCGTCCTTGGCCAGATCCCGGGCCATGCCGCCGCAGAAGAAGATGTTCGTCAACTTGGCCCCGAGGGTGTCGTGCATGTCCCGGTAGATCCGGCGCCGCTCCTCCACGACCCGGAGTTGGGTGTTCTCCTTCTGCAGCTGCCAGATCTCCTCGGTCCGTTGGCGGACCTTCTCCTCCAGGTTCCGGGAATACCCGTCCACCTCGTCCACGAGCATGTTGAATTCCTCTCCCAGGACGCCGAACTCGTCCCCGGACCGGACCTGGACCCGGGCCGCCTTGTCCCCGGCCTTGAGGCGGTTGATGACCGCCACGATCCCGGCCAGGGGGGAGAGGATGAGCCGCCCGGTGATGCCCGCCAGGGCCAGGGTCAGCATCAGCATCAGGATTATCTCCACCATGCTGATGATGTTTAGGAGGGTCCGCATGGATTCCAGGATGGAGCCCAGGGGCATGCCCACGGCGATGGTCCAGTCCGCCCGGGAGGTCCGCTTGTACACGAAGTGGGTCTCCTCGTCCTCGATCTCCGCGGTGAAGGAACCGGAGGGTCCCCGGATCTCCTCCCGGGAAAAGGGAAGGGCGAACCCCTTCTGGCTGGGATCCGCGGCCCGGTCCCCGGGGAACTGGCTGGCCACGACGACCCCCGTGGAACTCACCAGGAGAGCCTTACCCTCCTTGGGGATCTCCAGGCCCTCCAGAATCCTCCGGAGGTCCTCCAGCAGGATGTCCAGGCCCAGGACCCCGACCCGGGATCCGTCCGGGCCGGTCACCGGGAGGGCGCAGGTGATCCCGATGTCGTCGACGCTGGCGTAGATGTAGGGGTCCGAGATGGCGAAACCGTTCCGTTCCAGGGCGGTGCGGTACCAGGGGCGGGCCCGGGGGTCGTACCCCGGGGGGAAGCTGGGCCGGTAATCCGTGAAACCCTTTCCCACGCCCCACTCGAACATGCGCCCGTCCTCGGTTCCCAGGTACACGGCCCGGAGGTAGCGGGACCGGGGAAGGACCGTGGCGACGAAGAGGTCCCCCATGGCCCCTTCGTCCGCGGACCGGACGGCCCGGGTCCCCGCCAGTCCCCGGGCCAGGTGCTCCATCTCCTCGAAGAACTGGCCCAGGCGCTTGTCCGTCTGGTCCAGTATGGTCTCCGCCAGTTCGTCCGCCGTGGCCAGGGCGTAGTCCCCCAGGACGTCCCGGGTAATCAGGAAGATCGCCACCAGGAAGACCAGGACCGAAAGGGAGATGAAGAGGATGAACTTCTGTCCTATGCCCCAGCGTCCTTCCGTCATGGGCCGCCCTTTCCGCGCGGATGGCGGAATTATATAGGCCCCCCGCGGCGCGGGGCAAGGAAATCCGGTTCCGCCGCCTCGCCGGGGCCGGGTCTACGCCACAGCGTCCGGCCCGGTCCGGCCGAGGATCTTCCCGACGATCCCCTCGCTGAGGTCCCAGAGCCTCCGGGCCGCGTCGTCGTCCCGGGCGCGAGGGGCGGGCGGCAGTTCCCGGCCGTCCTTCCAGTACAAGCCCGTGCGGCCCCGGAGGTCCGGGGAGGCGGCCAGGAAGGCGATGGCGGCCGCGGGCACTTCCGGGGAGGTCCCGGCCCGGCGCCGAATCCGCCAGCCCAGGCTCGTCAGGGACGGACCGTGCTTGAGCCCCATGTCCGTGCGGACGAGCCCCGGGTCCGACGCGAAGACGGTCACCGGGGAGCCGGGACCCAGGCGCCGCGCCAACTCCCGGACGAACAGGACGTTGGCCAGCTTGGACTGGCCGTAGGCGCCCAGGCCGGTATACCCCCGGGCCCGGGACGGGTCTTCCCAACGGATACGGCCGAACCGGTGGGAGGCGGAGCTGACGACGATGACCCGGCCGTCCGGGACGGCGGTCAGGCGGGGCAACAGGGCCGTGGTCAGGAGGAAGGGGGCCAGGTGGTTGACGGCGAACTGGGTCTCCAGGCCCTCCGCCGTGAGGGTCCGACGGGCGGTGAAGACCCCCGCGCAGTTCACCAGGACGTCGATTCCCCCGGGCATCCCGGCGAGTCGGCCGGCCAAGTCCCGGGTCTCCCGGAGGGAGGAAAGGTCCGCCCGTTCGAAGGAAGGGGGCGGCGAGCCGAATCCGGCGGCTTCGGCCTCGATGCGCCGGAGGGCCGCTTCCGCCCGCTCGGCGTTCCGGCCGACCCCGATCACCCGCGCCCCGAGCTTGGCCAGGGCGGAGGCCGCGGCCTCGCCGATGCCGGACGTGGCTCCCGTCACCACGCAGACCCTGCCCCGAAGCTCGCTGGAATCCTCCGACATGAATCCGCCTCCGCCGGAGGAGATAATACCATGGTTCGGATATAATGGATTCATCATATTAGAGATTTATTCGCTTTATCGATTTCGGAACCGAGGGTATACTGTCGTCCATGAAGTCCCGATCCGTTTCTCTCCGATGGAAGCTCATCGTCCCCTTGGCCGTCTCCATCCTGATCGGCCTGGGCTTCGCCGCGGTGATCGTGCGGGGAGTTTCGGAAGATACCCGCAAGCTCGGGGAGAGCGTCCGTAACCTCGAACTCCTCCGCTCCGCCTCCGCCCTGATCCAGCAGCTGGAGGACGAGCGCGCCCTGACGGAGCTGTACATGTCCGGGAAGGCCAAAAAGCTCGAACTGGACGCCCAGTACCAGGATACGGATACCAGGATTTCCGATTTCACCGTCCGACTGGAGGCGTCCCGCATACCCGACGTGGTCAAGGAAAAGGCCCGGCGGGGTCTCGATTCGGTTTCCGACTTCCGGACCCGGGTGGATCCGGGCAACAAGTTCGTGTCCTTCCGAAACCTGTACTCCATCAGCCTCGGGGCCCTGACGGCGATCATGCCCCTGATCGCGGCGGAGGAGCGGGGGACGGAATTCGGTTCCCCCGTCTCCAGCATCATCCTCCTGGAGGAAGCCAAGGACGCGGCCCACCTCATCCGCACCATCGTTCCGCCCATCCTCGAGAGAGATGAACCGATTACCCCGGGCGAGGCCACGATCCTCCTGGATACCCTGGCCCGGATGATCGTCAATCTGGATTCCCCGGCCATCTCCCTGACCGCGGGCGTGTCCGCCCTGGGCATCCTCCGGGACCTGTCCGCCCGGAGGCTCGCGGAGGGCGCGGTTCGCAGGATCTACATGGTCTACAACCGGGGGGGGTACGATTTCGCGGAGGACCGGTTCTACGAGCAGTTGACCGCCTTCGTGGACATGCTGGCCGTCACGATCCAGGCGGAGATCGAACAGCAGCTCGGGGTGGCCCGGGCCTACGCCGAGGAGGCCAAGCGGACCTTCCTGGTTGTGACCGTCTCCGTGGCCGCGGGGTATAGCGCCGTCGCCCTCCTGGCCCTTGCGGTCATCCTGACCGTGGTGCGGTCCGCCCGCTCCGTTTCGGCCTCCCTCCGGGAGATCGCCCAGGGCGGAGGGGACCTGACCGCGCGGATCCCGGTAACGTCGAGGGACGAACTGGGCCAGCTGTCCGGGTACTTCAACGAGTTCCAAGAAGCCCTGGCCCGGATGGTGCGGGAGATACGGGACGCCGCCGCCGCCCTTTCGGACGTGGGCACCGAGCTGTCGGCGACCATGGAGGAGACCGCCTCCGCGGCGGTGCAGATCAGCGCGAACGTGGAGAGCGTCCGACGCCGTACCGTGGACCAGAGCGCCGGGGTGACCGAGTCCTCCGCCACGGTGGAACGGATCGTGGAGAACCTCCGAGCCCTGAACCGGGTGATCGAGCGCCAGTCCGAGGCGGTGGCCAATTCCTCCGCCTCCATCGAGGAGATGGTGGCCAACGTCCGCTCCGTCACGGGGAACATCGAGCGCCTGGGCGGGGAGTACGCCCGCCTAACGCAATCCGCGGGGGAGGGGAAGACCGTCCTCGACCGGACGGTCCAGGACGTGAAGGGCATCGCCGACCGGTCCGAGCGCCTGGGGGACGCCAACGCCCTCATCGCCTCCATCGCCGCCCAGACCAACCTGCTGGCCATGAACGCCGCGATCGAGGCGGCCCACGCCGGCGAGGCGGGCCGGGGCTTCGCGGTGGTGGCCGACGAGATCCGCAAGTTGGCGGAGAACGCGGCCCGCCAGTCCAAGGCCATCTCCGGGGACGTCCGGGAGATCTCCGGGGCCATCGCCGCGGTGGTGGCCTCCGCGGACGAATCCTCCGCGCGGTTCTCCGCGCTGGTGGACAAGATCGAGGAGATCCGGAGGGTGGAGGAGGGGATCCTGGCGGCCATGGCGGAGCAGTCCGCGGGTTCCTCCCAGGTGCTCGAGGCCCTGGGCCAGATCCACGAGATCACCGAGGAGGTCCGCGCCGGGGCCGCGGAGATGCGGGAAGGGGCGGACGCCGTCATCGGGGAGATGCGGCGCCTCCTGGACTCCAGCGTGGAGATCGAGCACAGCATGACCGAGATCGCCTCCGGGGCCGCGGAGGTTTCCCAGGCGTCCACCCTGACCGCGGACCTGACCGTCCGGAACCGGGAGGGCATAGCCGCCGTGAGCGAGCGCATGGGGCGCTTCAAGGTGTAGGGGCGACGCGACCTACCGTTTCGCCCTTTGAAAGTTTCTCCGGGAAGTAACTTGATTCTTTTTTATGGGCATGCTAGCTTCCCGGGCATGGCACCGGAAGGATCCGGCGCCCGCCGCATCCGCGGCCGGGGCGCGAACAATCCAACCGTCTCATCCCCCCGTCGGACATTCTTCTTTTATTTTTATCTCCTCTATCGCTAGCAGGGCTCCTTCGCGGCACGGCCGGGCGGGGTGAGCCCCGGTACACCGGCCGATGGCGAGGTGCATTCCGGCGGCGCGCCCGGGCGCGCCGCCGGAATCCGCTCCCTAGGCGAAGGCCCCGGCCCGCAGGCCCTCCAGGGCGGCCTTGGTCCGCGCCAAGGCCGCGTCGATCCGGTCGTCCGCGGCGGCGAAGGAGATCCGGACGCACCCTCCGGGCTCCGGGCCGAAGGCGGAACCGGGAACGAAGGCGGCCCGGGCCTCCTCCAGGAGGAAGAGGGCCAGGTCGTCGGAGGAGGCGACGGTCCGCCCCCGCCAGGGGGTTCCCAGGTAGGAGGAGAAATCCGGGTAGAGGTAGAAGGCGCCGTCGGGATCCACGAGGCGGACCCCGGGTATCGAGCGGAGGGCGGCGGCCGCCCGGTTCCGGCGACGGGCGAAGGCGGCCACGAAGGCGTCGATCACGGAGGCTTCGGTTTCCAGGGCGGCCAGGGAGGCCTTCTGGGAAATGGAGGAGGCGCAGGTGGTCGTCTGGCCCTGGAGTGCGATGCAGGCGTCCACAAGGGGGCGGGGACCGGCCAGGAAGCCGATCCGCCAACCCGTCATGGCGTGGGACTTGGACAGGCCGTTGACAACCACGCAGCGGTCCGCCAGCCCGGGGATCGAGGCGGGGCTCGGGACTTCGGGGACGTAGCGGATGCGTTCGTAGACCTCGTCCGAGAGGATCCAGGTCTCCGGGGCGCGCTCCAGGACGGAGGCCAGGGCCTCCAGCTCCGGGCGGGAGAGGACGGCTCCGGTCGGGTTGGAGGGGGAGCAGAGGATTACCAACCGGGTGCGGGGAGTGAGGGCGGCTTCGAGGCGCTCGGGACGGAGTTTGTAGCCCTCCGCGGCGGCGGTCGGGACGAGGACCGGGACACCCCCGGCGAGCTTCACGATCTCGGCGTAGGTGGACCAGGCCGGGACGGGGATGATAGCCTCGTCCCCGGGGCCGATCAGGGCCTGGACGGCGTTGGACAGGCAGCTCTTGGCCCCGCAGGAGACCATGACCTGGGAGGCGGGATAGGAAAGGCCGTTCTCCCGGAGGAGCTTCCGGGACACGGCTTCCCGGAGTTCGGGGTAGCCCGCCACGGGGGTGTAGCGGTCGGCCCCCTCGGCGACGGCCCGGACGGCGGCTTCCCGGACGTTCTCGGGGGGGTGGAAGTCCGGCTCCCCGACGGTGAGATCCGCGATGTCCAGGCCCGAGGCGGCCAGGTCGCGGGCGCGCTGGTTCATGGCGATGGTCCGGGAGGGTTCCAGGGTTCGGGTTCGATCGGAGAGTCCGGGCATGGGGCCGTCCTTCCGGCGGACGCGGTTCGAGCCGGTCCGCCCGGGGCCCGGGGTTCGCGGTCCGCGATCCGGCGCCCGGTTAGTGTATACGTTCGTACGGAATGTTTTGCAAGGCGAGGGCCGGGGAATCCCGGCGGAGGAAGGGATCGATGAAGAACCTGCAGTTGGCCGGGGCGAAGGAGCCCGGGGCCCGGAGCGTGATCGAGGTCCGGGGCGTCCGCCTGGGGGAGGAATTCGTGGTGGTGGCCGGCCCCTGCGCCGTGGAGTCCGAGGACCAGGTCGTCCGGACCGCCGTGGCGGTCAAGGAAGCCGGGGCCAAGATGCTCCGGGGCGGGGCCTTCAAGCCCCGGACCTCGCCCTATTCCTTCCAAGGTCTCGGGCTCAAGGGGCTCAAGATCCTGGACAAGGCCCGTCGGGAGACGGGTCTTCCGATCATCACGGAGGTCATCGACACCCGGGACGTCTCCTGGGTGGGGGAGTACGCGGACGTCCTTCAGATCGGGGCGCGGAACATGCAGAACTTCTCCCTGCTCCGGGAGGCGGGCAAGTCCGGCCGGCCGGTCCTCCTCAAGCGGGGCATGTATTCCACCCTGGAGGAATGGCTCAACTGCGCGGAGTACATCCTGGCGGAGGGGAACCCCAACGTCATCCTCTGCGAGCGGGGCATCCGCACCTTCGAGACCTACACCCGGAACACCCTGGACCTCTCCATCGTCCCGGCGGTCAAGATGGTCAGCCACCTTCCCGTCCTGGTGGATCCCTCCCACGGGACGGGCGTCCTGGGCCTGATCGAGCCGATGAGCCTGGCCGCCCTGGTGGCGGGGGCGGACGGCCTGGAGATCGAGGTCCACATCGATCCTCCCTCGGCCTGGAGCGACAAGGACCAGCAGCTGACCCCCGAGGCCTTCGTTCGGCTGATGAAAAAACTGGAGATCCTGCGCGAGACCATGGCCGGCCTGGACGCCCGGGTCTCGGAGGGCTCCGCCTCGTGAACCCGAAGGCCGTCTCGGGCGCGGGCGCGGAGTCTGCCGGCGCCGTCCCGGAGATCCTCCTTTCGACCGTGGCGGGTTCCTCCCGCATCCGGTTCGCGCCGAACGCCGGTCTTCCGGACCTGGCCGATCCGGCCCGGACCGTCGCGGTGACGGACGGGTTCGTCCGCCGCCACCTTCCCTCGGCCTACCCTGCGGACCGGATCGTGGAGGTTCCGAGGGGGGAGGCCGCCAAGAGCCTTTCCTCCCTGGAGTCGGTCTACCGGCGCTTCCTGGAGCTCGGCGTCGGCCGGGACTGGACCGTCCTGGCGCTCGGGGGCGGTTCCGTCTCGGACCTGGCCGGGTTCGCGGCCTCCACGTGGATGCGGGGAGTGGACTTCGGCTTCGCCCCCACGACGGTCCTGTCCATGGTGGACGCCGCCATAGGGGGGAAGAACGGGATCGACTACGGAGGGTACAAGAACCTGGTCGGCTCCTTCCGCCTCCCCCGCTTCGTCCTGGTCGATCCCGCGGTTCTCGCGACACTGCCCGCCCGCGAGGCTGCCGCGGGCCTGGTGGAGGCGGTCAAACACGCCGTGATCGAGGGGCCCGGGCACCTGGACCTGCTGGAGCGGGCGATCCCCGGCCGGCCCACGGGGGCGGACTTCCGTCTGCCCGAGGACCCGGCCCTCCTGGCGGAAATCCTGTCGCGCTCGATCCGCTTGAAGGCCCGGATCGTGGAGGAGGACTTCCGGGAGTCCGGAGTCCGGCGCAAGCTCAACCTGGGCCACACGGTGGGCCACGCGGTGGAGACCGTCACGGGCCTGCCCCACGGGGAATGCGTGGCCGCGGGCCTGGTCTTCGCCCTGGGACTCGCGACCCGGCGGGGGGGCTCCGGGGAGGGCGCCCGCAGGATCCTGGAACTTTTGGGACGCCTGGGCGTCCCGAGATCCCTCGAGGAGGCGAGGCTCACGGCCCTTTCGGACGCGGCGGCTCCGCCCCGGCCGTCCGGGCCGGCCGCCCCGCCCGAACATGCGGACGGTCGGTCCCCGGTTTCCGCATCTCCGGCCCGGGCCGGGGATCCCGGGGTCCTCGCGGACCCCGCGGCCTTCCGGGAGGCCGTCGCCGGGGCCCTGCGAACGGACAAGAAGCGGTCCGGAGGTTCGGTGCTCTTCGCCCTGCCCCGGGCTCCGGGATCGGTGGAGATCGAGCCTTTGGAGTTGGCCGAGATAGAAGACTTCGTACGGGAGGCGCCGTGAACACGACAGGAAGGATCTTCCGGGTGAGCCTGTTCGGGGAGTCCCACGGTCCCGCCGTGGGTGCGACCCTGGACGGGGTGCCCCCCGGGCTGGCCTTGGTCCCCGAGGACTTCGAGGCGGACCTGGCCCGCCGACGCTCCGGGGCCGCGGGAACCACGGACCGGAGGGAGCCGGACCGGCCGGAGATCCTGTCCGGTCTGTTCCAGGGCCGGACCACGGGCACCCCCCTCTGCCTGGTCTTCCGGAACACGGATACCCGGTCCGAGGACTACGCCCCCCTGGCCTCGGTGCCGAGGCCGGGGCACGCGGACTTCACGGGCTCCGTCCGGTACCGGGGTTTCCAGGATCCCCGGGGAAGCGGCCACTTCTCCGGCCGGATCACCGCGGGCCTCGTGGCGGCGGGGGTCGTGGCCAAGAAGCTCCTGCCCGGGGTCTCCTTCGAGACCCGGATCCCGGAGGCGGGCGGGGACCCCGACGTCGAGGCCGCCGCCCGCCGGGCCGCCGAGGCCGGGGACTCCGTGGGGGCCCTGGTGGAGGTCCGGGTCCGGGGCCTGCCCGCGGGACTCGGGGAACCCTTCTTCGACCCCGTGGAGGGGCGGATAGCCGCGGCCCTCTTCTCGGTGCCCGGGGTCCGGGGGGTGGAGTTCGGGGACGGCTTCGCGGCCGCCCGGATGCGGGGCAGCGAGCACAACGACCCCCTCGTCTCCCGGGACGGCCGCACGTCCCGGAACGGGGCGGGCGGAGTCAACGGGGGCATTTCCAACGGGAACGACCTGCTGGTCCGGATCGCGGTGAAGCCCGCCTCCTCGATCCGCGTTCCCCAGCGGACCCTTGACTTCTCCACGGGGGAGCCGGCGGACCTCTCCGTGCCGGGGCGGCACGACGCCTGCATCGCCCTCCGGGCCGCGGTGGTCCTGGAGGCTGCCTGCGCGGTTTGCCTGGCGGATTTCGCCTTGCTGGCCCGGACCTACGACGCGGCCCGGGACGACGAACGATAGGACCGGACGGGCGCCCGGGAACCCCCGGGCGGGCCGTCGAAAGGAAGCGACATGACCCTGGAACGGCTGAGGGCGGACATCGACCGCATCGACGCGCGCATCCTGTCCCTGCTGGAGGAGCGCATGGAAAAGGCGATCCTCACGCGCAGGCTCAAGCCCGGAACCCGGGACCCCGCCCGGGAGGCGGAGATCCTGGCCCGGGTGGCGGCCCGGTCCCGGTGCCTGGCCCGGGAGGAGTTCACGACGGCCCTGTACGGTTCGATCCTGGGGGAGAGCCGCTCCCTCCAGGACGCGGGACTCCGGCTGGTCGGGTTCCAGGGCACCCACGGAGCCTACAGCGAGTCCGCCGTCCGGGCCTGGGATCCCGGGGCCGCGGCCGTCCCCTTCCCGGAGTTCGGCCAGGTCTTCGACGGGGTCCTGGACGGGAGCCTGGACTACGGCGTCGTCCCCGTGGAGAACACCCTGGGGGGAATCGTGGGACAGGTGAACTCCATCCTGGTGACCACGGAGCTCCGGGTGGTGGCCGCGGTGGACATGCCCGTGGCCCACTGCCTCCTGGTCGCCCCGGGGCAGGACCACCGGGAGATCCGCACCGCCTACTCCCATCCCCAGGCCCTGGCCCAGTGCCGCCGCTTCCTGGAGCGGAACAGGCTGGACCCGGTGATTCACTTCGACACCGCCGGGGCCGCCCGGATGATCGCCGAGGAACGGCCCAAGGGGGCGGCGGCCATCGCGGGGCGCTTCGCCGCGGAGCTCTACGGGCTGGAGGTCTTCAAGGAGGGCATCCAGGACGCCCAGAACAACCGGACCCGGTTCTTCGTGCTCTCCCGCACGGCGCCGGAGGCGGAGGGCAACAAGTGTTCCGCCGTCTTCTTCACGGACGACAAGGCCGGGGCCCTCTTCCGGATTCTGGAGGTCTTCGCCCGGGCGGGGATCAACCTGACCCGGATCGAGTCCGTGCCGGACGAGCCGGGGGACTACGCGATATTCCTGGATTTCGAGGGCTCCGACCGGGACCCCGGCGTAGCCCGGGCCGTGTCGGAGGCGTCCGCCCTGGCCCGGGACTTCCGGATGCTGGGCTGCTACACGGAAGCGAGGCTCTGAAATGAGGATTGCCATTCTCGGCGCCGGGCGCATGGGTTCCTGGCTGGCGGAAACCCTGGCCCCGGACCACGAGGTGACCCTCCGGGACACGGATCCCGCACGGGCGGAGCGGGTGCCCGGGGTACGGGCCCTCCGGACCGACGGGGAGCTCCTGGACTTCGCGCCGGAACTCCTGGTCAACTGCGTGCCCCTGGGCTTCACGATCGACGTGTTCCGCCGGACCCTGCCCCTCCTGCCCGGGACCTGCATGCTCTCGGACATCGCCTCGGTGAAGACCGGCTTCGGGGAGTACTACCGGGAGACCGGGCGGCCCTTCGTCTCCACCCACCCCATGTTCGGGCCCACCCACGCCAACGTGCGGTCCCTGGAAGGGGAGAACGCGGTCATCATCTCCGAGTCCTGCGAGGCCGGGAAGGACTTCTTCCGGGACCTGTACCTCGGCCTGGGCCTCCGGGTCTTCGAGGACACCTTCGACGGCCATGATCGAACCGTGGCCTACTCCCTGGCCACCCCGTTCGCCTCGACCCTGGTCTTCTCGGCCTGCATGAAGAGCCTGGACGCCCCGGGCACCAACTTCCGCAAGCACCTGGAGATCGCCAAGTCCCTGCTGGGGGAGGACGACCGCCTCCTGGCGGAGATCCTCTTCAACCCCCACACGGTCCGTCAGATCGAGCTCATCAACTCCCAGCTGGCCTACCTGAACCACATCATCATGGGCCGGGATTACGAAGAGATGCAGAAGTACCTGTCCCGGCTCCGGTCCAACCTGGGGATGGCCGGGGAGGGGTCCTCCGGGGCCGGGGGGATCTAGAGGATCCGGGCGTCCGGGGCGGCGTCCGTTCCCGGTCCGCGCCGGATTCGGGATCCGCGTTCCCGGGAGCGTTCGAGGCCGTCGAGGATCAGCCCCAGGCCGAACTCGAACGCGGCCTCCACGTCGAAGGGCTTCCCGGCGTACTCCCGGGCGACCCGGGCCGCGAACGGGAACTCGCCGTCCGGGATGGCCGCCAGGACCTCCCGGGCAGCCTCCGTGCCGCCCGCTTTCTCCCCCGCCGGGGCGGCGGGCCGTTGGCGCTCGAAACCGTAGATGTAACTGTCGAGGACGAGGAACGCGTTCGCGGCGGCCGAGGTCGAAAAGCCGGCCCGGAAGAGCACGCGGAGGACGCGGTCCACGTACGCAAGGCTTTCCCGGCCCCTCCGGTCCCGGGAGTCGATCAAGCCCGCGGCCCATCGGTGGCGCGCGAAGACCCCCCGAGCCGAGATCGCACGGCGCCGCATCGCGTCCTTCCACTCGACATTCTCGAGGGGAACGTCGATCTCGGAGAGGACGAGGTTCGCCAGGGCGTCGAGCAGGTCATCCTTGCCGGCGATATGGTTGTACAGCGACGCCGCCTTGATACCGAGCCTGCGGCCGAGCTCCCGCATGGTGACCGATTCGATCCCGGCCTCGTCCGCGAGGTCCCGGGCCGCCAGCAGGACGCGCCCCCGGTCCAGGGTGTCCCGTGTTTCCTTTCTTTGCGTCGAGCGAGCGATGATCGGACCTCCCGGGGAAGGGTTGTGCGACCCTCGAATCCCCTTGACATACTAACATTGTTAGTACATTGTTGGCAATGCCCGGCATACTAACGGCGTTAGTATGCCGCTGGAATGTCTTGGAAACGACCCGGTCGAGCCCTCCGCGAACCTCGGGAGCCCGGATCTTCGGGACCGGAGCACGGAACGGGGAATCGGAGTTTGATGCGGGCGGGGGAGGTTCCTTCATGAATACGGACCGGAAACGAGCGGCCGTCGCGGGTCTGCTCTTCATCATCGCCACGACGGCAAGCCTGATCGGGAAAGCGGCGCTCCTGGATCCGATTCTGGAGGGGGCCGGCTACCTCGCCGGGATCGCCGCAAACCAGAACCGGGTGTCCGCGGGAGCGCTCCTGGGGCTGGTCGCGTACTTCGCGTCCGCGAGCATCGCGATCGCGCTGTATCCCGTCCTGAGACGGTACGGCGAGGGCCTGGCGCTCGGTTCCGTGGGACTGCGGCTCGTCGAGGGAGTGCTCTACAGTCTGGGTGCCATCGCCGTGCTGTCCTTGCTGTCCCTGGTCCGGGGAGGGCCGGATCCCGACGCGCCGGCCCCGGCGTCCCTGGAGGCCGCGGGCCGCTTGCTGATGGCGGTCCGGAGCTGGGCGGGTATGGCGGGGACCCTGGCCTTCTACCCGGCCGCCCTCCTGTACTACACCGTGTTCTATCGTTCGCGGCTCATCCCCCGGTGGCTGTCCGGCTGGGGGATCGCCGCGGCGGCGATGGGCTTGGCGGCCACCATCCTGGTCGTATTTCACCTCATCCAGCCCATGTCGACGCCTCAGATCCTGCTGAATTTCCCGATTTTCCTGCAGGAGATGGTTCTGGCGGTGTGGCTGATAGCCCGGGGATTCCTTCCACCCGCGGCCGCCCCCGGGGAAGCGGTATGAAGGCGGCGGTCTGCACCCGGTACGGGCCGCCCGAGGTGCTCCGGCTCGAGGATATCAAGACGCCCGTACCCCGGAAGAACGAGGTGCGCATACGCGTCGCGGCGACCGCCGTAACCTCGAGCGACACCTACGTCCGGGGTCTGAGACTCCCCCCCGCGTACCGGATGATGACTCGGCTGGCGCTCGGCTGGAACTCGCCCCGGCGGTCCGTGCTCGGGATGGTGCTTTCCGGGGAGGTGGATGCGGCCGGGGCCGGGGTCCGATCGTTCAAGACGGGCGATCGGATCTTCGGGTTCGACCGGCATCTCTTCGGGACCTACGCGCAGTACGTCTGCTGGCCCGAAGACGGGCTCCTGGCGGCGCGGCCGGCCGACCTCGGCGACGAGGAGGCCGCGGCCCTTCCCTACGGAGGTCTGCTCGCCTTCCATTTCCTGCGCGGGGCCCGGGTCCGGACGGGCCAGCGGGTCCTGGTCTTTGGAGCGTCCGGGGCCGTCGGCACGTCGGCCGTGCAGCTCGCCCGGCACTTCGGGGCGGAGGTCACCGGCGTCTGCAGCGGGGCGAACGTGAGCCTCGTCGCGTCTCTCGGGGCCGCGAAGGTTATCGACTATACCGCCGAGGACTTCACCGCCGGGGCGGGGCAGTATGACCTGATCTTCGACGCGGTGGGCAGGCGCCGGAGCGCCGCCGCCCTCCGGAATTGCCGGACGGTACTGGCCCCCGGCGGAATCCGCGTCTCGGTGGACGACGGAACGCCGAAGCTCCGCCGCGAGGACCTGGCGGCTCTCGGCGAGCTGGCCGCGAACGGCGCGCTCCGGCCCGTGATCGATCGAATCTATACCTTGTCGGAGATCGTGGAAGCGCACAGGTACGTGGACGAGGGACACAAGCGCGGCAACGTGATCGTCCGCATACCGTGATGTTTGGAACCTGTCACCGCACGAAGTGATTTCATAGTCCGATTTGTTCGTAGCAGACCGATGCACTGTCCAACCTTAGCGATTCCGTTTTCTCCGTGTCCGCCGTGTACTCCGTGGTGATTCCGGAAACATCATCTGATACGGGCGCCCAGGGCGGCCAGGTCCTCGAAGAAGGCCGGATAGGACTTGGAGACGCACTCGGCGCCCCGGATCTCCACGGGCCCGGGCCCGGCCAGGGCCGCCACCGCCGCGGCCATGGCGATGCGGTGGTCCCCCCGGGAATCCACGGCGACGACCGAACCGGCCGGGGACCCGCCCCGCCTCGCCGGTTCCGCCCCTCCGCCGGGCCGGCCCGAGGCGCCGGTTCCCCGGCCCCGCACGAGCATCCGGTCCCCCTCCACCTCGATCCGGATCCCCAGTCCGCCGAGTTCCTCCGAGAGGGCCGCGGCCCTATCGCTCTCCTTGGCCCGCAGGCGGTCCGCCCCCGTGAGGACCGTGGTTCCCTCGCAGTAGGCGGCCAGGGCGGCCAGGGGCGGGAAGAGGTCCGGGCAGTCCGTGGCGTCGAAGGAAAAGGCCCGCAATCCGCCGGCCGCCCGAACCCGGATCGCTCCGGGCGCGATCTCCAGGCCCGCGCCCGCGGCGCCCAGGGCGTCCAGGATCGCCCGGTCGGGCTGGGAGGAGGCGGGGTCGAGGCCCTTCACCTCCACCGGGGCGTCCCTGGCCGCCAGGGCACCGGCTACCAGGAGGAAGGCGGCGCCGCTCCAGTCCCCCTCGGTCCGGTAGGACGCGGAAACGTAGGTCTGCCCTCCGGGAATCCGGAACTCCGAATAGTCCGCGCTCCGATCGGCCCGGACCCCGAAGGCCCGCATCACGTCCAGGGTAAGGTCCACGTAGCCCCGGCTCACCAGGTTCTCGACCTCGACCACGGACTCTCCGACGGAGGATCCCGGGAC